>JAAUSP010000702.1 GCA_012032575.1 Anaerolineales bacterium
TCCGCACGCTCACCCAATTCCTGCATTGCCAGAACAAGCTCGACTGGAAGTTTCGTGTTCTTGGGGTCAAGGAATACCCGCACCCGGAACTGCTCGCCTTTCAAGAGGGCAAGAGATTTCACCTGGACATTTTCATAATCGATGAGAACGTAGTTGGTCTGCACGTCTACTCTCTCCCGGTATAACTAGATGCATCAAACTCTATCTTTCAACAGGGCCTGAGCTTAGTTGTCACCGGAAATTCCACCTACTAATGTCAAGATTGAACCCTGACTATTCTTGATACCCCAAGTATAGATATACATGCATTCATAGTCGTCAATACCATCGCCAAAAAATAGCAAAAAAAGAGCGATTGACTAGCATGCGTTTTTAATCCGACCAAAGACAAAAGCGCAGGAGACAATCGCTCGTGGATATAATAATCGTATTGCAGTGTTTAAGCCAATGTTTAGACAAAACTACGCTCCGTCAATTGAGTTGTATTGTGCCGGCCATGCTCGCGATGACCGGGCGGGTGACGATGCTGGGTATTTCCCGCTGGACCGAACTTGGGGGGAGCTATCGGACTATTCAGCGTTTTTACAACAGCACCATCGTCTGGGCGAAAGTGAATTGGGTTTTCATTTGGCATCATTTGCTGGACCCGACCGACACCCTTTTGATTGGGGGTGACGAGACGGTCGTGACCAAAGCAGGCAAACAGACTTATGGCTTGGATCGGTTCTTTTCGTCATTGTACGGGAAGCCGGTACCCGGGGTATCATTTTTCGGGTTATCTCTGATCAGTGTCAAGCAGCGGACCTCCTATCCGGTGATGCTGGAACAAACGGTCAAAGAAGCCGAGGAAAAACCAGTTAAAAAGGCTGTCCCCAAAAAGAGTAAAAAAGTCAGCCCAGAACAGAGGTCGGCCGAAGGGCAGCCAAAACAAAAACCGGCGGCAGGTCGAACTGAAACCGTATTTAATCCGCATCCAAACCATGCTCACCCAGCTTCTGGCACTGCTGGGGGTCAGTCTGAAGGTCAGCTATTGTGTTATGGATGGGGCTTTTGGTAACAACAAGGCCCTGCAAATGGTCCGCCAGTGCTCGCTCCATCTGATTTCCAAGTTGCGGGCTGATGCCGCGCTCTATTTTCCTTATACCGGCCCCCAAAAGAAACGGGGGGCTCGCAAAAAGTATGGAGCCAAACTCGACTATGCCCACATCCCTGACCAGTATCTTCAAGAAACCACTGTCTTGGACGGTATCCAGACCAACATCTATCACATGCTCATGTGGCACAAACTCTTTCCCGACCAACTCAATGTGGTCATCATCCACAAACTCAATCTCAAAACTCAAGCCTGCGCCTATGTGGTCTTGTTCAGTAGTGACCTGGAACTCGCTTACGATAAACTGATTGACTATTACCGGCTCAGGTTCCAAATCGAAATAGTCTTTACGCAAATGACAAAAGCGAGTGTGGGTACTGGCTTCGGTGGTCGGAATGACGTAGTGGATTTCAACATGGGCGTCATCGATAACCACCCGATCAATCAACAATTCAACCAACTCTCTTTTTTGAGCAAAGGTGGCCTGGGCCAAGCCTTGCTGGGCTCGTTGACAGAAAGCTTCAATGGAGGGGGTGATTGCGCCAATCTCCAGCTGTTTATGGAGTTGTGTTTCTAATTGACGGACTTGCCGGTCTAAGGCTTGCTGTTTGTGGGTGATGTCCTGGCGTTTGCGTTCCAGTTCAGCCAGTTCAATGACTTCGGCCAGGTAAGCTTCCAATAAACGTTCTTCCTGCCGGGCCAGTTGGGCCAGGGCCTGGTTGAGGCTTTGGCGACGCGCCTGGAGTTGTTGAGGGAGCCACTCGCCGGTTTGCGCCCGTTGCAAGGCCTGAATAATCAGCTCGGGCTGCGAGAGCAGTTGGACTAAATCTTGCCAGACTAACTCGTCCAACTGCTCAGCCGGGGCATAGCGGGCCTGACAACGGTCAGCTTTGGCCGCTCGGAGGGCGTCGGTTTTGCCTCGGCAGACATAGTAACTGTAACCCGGGCGGCGAGTGCGGCCCTGGCAAGACAGGTGACATTGAGCACAACTGACCAGGCCACGCAGAAGATAATCGTGTTGAGTGTTATTGCGTCGGGCCATTTGTTTATTCAAGGCTAACCGAGCCTGGGCCTGATCAAACTGTTCCTGGGTGACAATCGCCGGCACGGGAATAGGGATCCAGACCTCCTTCGGGGTAGGCCGCTGGCTTTGCCCCGAGCCCAAAGGGAGCATCGCTGATTTGCGCTGCCGGGCGGGCACAGGCCGGCTCCGATTGGCATAGGCCGTGCCGGTGTAAGCCGGGTTGGTTAAGATGCCCCGGATTGTGGCTGCATTCCAGCGGGGTTGTCCGGTCGGGGTCGGCACGCCGTCGTCAGACAACTGTTTGGCGATGGCATACAAGCTGGGGCGGGCTTCGGGATCGCTGTACCCCCCAAAAATTTGTTGGATAATGGCCGCTTCGACCTCATGGAGCCGCACCCCGCTGGGATCGCGCGGCTGTTCGGCATCGAGAATATAGCCATAAGGGGCGGTGGTCCAGGGCAACAACAGACCCGCTTTCAGCCGGCTCTGCCGCCCCCGGCGCATCCGTTCCGCAATCAGGCTCCGTTCGTATTCGGCCACAGCCCCGCGAATTTGCAGAACCAACTGATCGTGGGGGTCATCGCTGATGGGACGCTCCAAAAACTCAACCTGACAGCCCCGGCTGTTCAATTCTTCTAACAGTAAGACTTGATGAACATAGTTGCGAGCCAGCCGATCCGGCGCAGTGATTAAAATTAGTTCAATTTCGCCAGGGCGACTTGTTCGCGCAGTCGCTCTAAGCCAGGCCGGGCCAGTTTGGCTCCGCTATAACCATCATCCCGAAAAATGTGATCTGGAGCCACTTCCCAGCCTTGCGCGGTGATGTAAGCTTGCAAGCGCTCAAGCTGCTGCTCAATGGTTTGGCTTTGTTGTTGCCGTAATGTCGAAACACGAGCGTAAATGGCAACTTTCATCTTTAACCTCCTGAGTGGTATTTAGGGGGGTGCCCTGGGCAGGCACCTCAGTGACTTCATTCGTCCATTGCAGGAGCCGCTGGTAAGCAAGGTCCCAGCGACGTTGCCCGTCTGATCGTTGGACCAGCATTCGTCCAACTTTCCATGTCCGTTTCACTTGTTCCTCCTGATGAATATTTATCATCAAAAGGATACCTGCTGCGGAATTAAACCCCTACCGAACCCGGAGCGGACGCCGCCACCAACTCAGTTGTAGTTCAGTCATTCGGCTCAAACAAAATTTGTCATTTGTGATTGTACCATTGAGTTCAATTTCCGCGACGCCAAACAGTTCTGGGGGCTGGAAGATTTTATGAATGTCAACCAAACCCCGGTTTACAATGCCGCCAATCTCGCTATGTTTATGGTCAACCTGTCTCAAGTCTTGATCGGTCATTTTCGCCCCATTTGTCCCCCCTTCAGTGTCAATGATCTCAAAGCCCACTTCCGAGGGCGCAAATATGTGACCGAAACATTAAAATTACTTCCGCAAATGCCTGAGCCTATTTTTATTGACCAAATCTTCGCCCAGATCGCTCAAATCGGCTCTATTAATGCGTCCTGAGTGGCGAAGATATTGATTAAAGATTGGAGATTAAATACAATCTCTGATTGACCGACAGATTTTATATTTCACCGCTGAGGATGTAGAAAACGCCGAGTTTGTTTATAAATCTCTCGGCGGACTCTACGCTCTCGGCGGTTAATTTGAGTTACGTTGAAGGCAAGCCAGAAGTTGAAGGATTTTTCGCTCTCTGCTTACAGGTCGCTCAGAATGAAACAAAAAAGGGCGGGGTTGATCCCCGCCCCTGTCAGTTATCTGGCCCAGGTGAGTGA
>JAAUSP010000703.1 GCA_012032575.1 Anaerolineales bacterium
GGATAGCATTGCCCAGATAGCCCACCGTGACCTGCCCGGGTTTCAAGGGAATATTGCAGTTAGCGCAGAGCCATTCGTCCGGCTCGATCTGCTTCTCGGCGTCGCTCATGGTTTCTCGTCCTCGGCAATTTCCATGCGATGGCTGTAGGCGTTGTGGATTTCAAAGGCGTCGCCCTGGGGCGAATATTCCACCCAGTAGGTCACGCTGGTGGGCCGGTAATGGGCCAGCAAGCGCCCGGTTTTGGGCTGGCGGAGTTTGCGCCCCGTTTTTTCGGCGTACTCGATCACCCGCTGGATGTCTTCGACCAGGATGAGCCGATCTTCCAGACGCTGCTGCACCTCGTCCGACATCATCAATTGAACCGCTTCATAACTTTCTTGTCCGTCCATCGCTTCGCCCCACACCTCCTTGAGCAGTTTCCGTTTGAGCCTGGCTCGATTTTCGTGCCGCTGGGAATAGCCCGGTCCCCGGCGAGTCGCCCGCGCCTCCCACTCGCCGCCAAACAACAGGTCGAGCAGGTGCAGGGTACGCTTGCCACGCGCCGCAAAGAAATCGCGGCACATGGCGCAGTAGGTCACGTAATCGGCCGGACTGGTAGCGATGCGCCGTTCGACCACTTCGCGGGCCAGTTCCGGGTTAGCCAGCCACATCACCCCGCCGTAGCTGCAACAGGTGGTTTTTTCCCGGCTCAAGGGCAGTTCGTCTACCTGATACCCCAACTGACCCAACAGGCGACGCACGCTCTGATGCATCTGCGGCTCATAGCGGGTCGAGCATGGATCGTGGACCGCCACCACCCCCGCATTTTCCAGGTTGACCCCCTCCGGCAGCCCCAACTGCTCGAACAACTCCCACAGCGAGACAATTTCAGCCTCCGGCAGGTTGGTCTTGAAAATCTGGTAGCAGCTTGAACAGGCCAGGATGACCCGCGGCCGGCCCATCTGGGCGTGCTGGGCCGACAGTTCGGCCAGGCCCACCTGGAATAAATCGGTGCGACCGGCCCAATCAGCCGGTGCGCCACAGCAGCGCAGCATTAAGCCCACGCCGGGCAGCTTGGCCTGTAAATAGGCATAGACCTGTTCCACTTGCTCCGGGGCCGAGGCGCTGAGCTGGCAGCCGGGGAAAAAGACAAAGCCGCTTTTTTCCGTGCCCGGTTGGTGACGAGCCACGGCAAATTTGTCGCTGTTGCTGAACTGCATATCGCGCAGGGCAAAATCGTGCGCCGAAGGCGGCATGCGGTTCTGGGCGACCATCATCTGGCGGGACTGCTTGCACAGCGCACCCATATCAAAATCGGTCGGGCAGACTTCGGCGCACAGCCCGCACAGGCTGCACGAGTTGATGAGCTTGTTGGCGTGGCGCGTGCCCATCACAATAGACAGGTTGTTGTAAATCTGACGGGTATATTTGCGGGGATAGCTGCCAAAACGGGCCAGGTATTCACACACCTTGACACACTCCATACATTCGCACTGCAAACAGCGCTGCGCTTCCTGCATAGCTTCGTCCCGGCTGTAACCGGCCCGCACGTCGGTCATCGGCGTGACCGGCAGGGGCGCGATGCCCTGTGTATCGGTATAAAGGCAGCTTTCATAAGGCCCTTCGTTAAAGCGCGAAGCGGTCAGCGACACCCGCTGCACATGGCGGTCAATCGAGACAGCCGCTCGCCGGCCATCGGCCATAGCGGCGATGGGTGATGGCTTACCGCTTAACCCCAGCATATCACCTCCGGCAAAGACTCCCGGCTGGCTGGTGGCGTAAGTGACCGGGTCCACCGTCACCCGGCCGTGGCCGTTGAAACCCGTCGAAAATTGGGCCGGCGGATCGGAGCCGACGGCCAGGAAAACCGCCTCGAATTCCCGCTGCAACTGCGCCAGCGCTGGATGACCACTGACCGCCTCGACTCCCACCGGCGTGTTCAATCGGACCTCCACCCCCATTTTGCTCAGCAGGGCGGTTTCAGCCTCGATGACGGCGCGGGGCAGGCGGGCTTCCGGGATGGACCACAGGCTGCCGCCGAGACGGTTTTGCGCCTCAAAAATGACCACCTTATATCGTTTCTTGGCCAAATCGAAGGCCGCAGTCAGGCCGCTCAACCCGCCGCCGACAATAGCGACCCGCTGTTTGCGCTGAGCCGGCGGGGTGATTTTCTCACCCCCGGTGTCGCCCAGGTCGGCACAGGCCCGCTCCAAATCGGCGATGGCAATGGCTTCTCCGGCTTCGCGGCGCTTGCAGACGGGCTGGCATGGCTGGTCACAAATACGGCCAATGATGCCCGGAAAGGGCAGACTTTTCTTGAGGAGTTGCAGCCCGGCGGCGAAATCACCTTGGCTGATTTCCGCGCTGACGGCCCGCACATCTACATGCAAGGGGCAGGCTGTGGTACAGGGGGGAGCACATTCCTGGATGCACTGCGCTTCCAGGTCATGCAGTTCTTTTTGATCCATAGCAAATTCCGAGATAGTCTCAGATCAGTAACTTTGCAATTGAGTCCTTAACCATTGGCTAAGAAAATTAGACAAGATTTACAAGATTTACAAGATTTACAGGATTAAATTTTTAAAAATCTTGTTAATCTTGTCAGTCCTGTCTATAACCCTTTTTGGTTCCAGCTTGTCCGGGTTAGGGGCTTGATAAGCTGAATAGGACCCGAATGCGAAACACGGACCGCACTGATTTTTCTTGATCCGTACAATCCGCGCTTCGCGCCCGCGTCCAATAATTTTTTATGAGCTGAAAATCACCCTGGCCGGAGGCGTCGAAAGGTGATTTTCAAGCTCATTCCAAACTTCAGTTATCAAGCAGCGGCTCAGGCCGGTTCGACTTCAAGCGCCTTCAGGCCAGCCAGCACCTTCTCCGGGCGGGCGGGCAGATGGGTGATCCGCACGCCGGTGGCGTTCTTGATGGCGTTGACTACGGCCACGTGCGGCGAGGTCAACGGCAGTTCGCCCACCCCGGCAGCGCCAAACGGTCCATCGGGCCGGGGGGTTTCCACGTAGATGATGTCGAACTTGTCGGGGATGTCCCTGGCGTAGGGGATGCCCGCGCCCAGCATAGTCGAGTGTTTCTTGATGTCTTCAAAATCTTCGGTCAGGGCCAGGCCGATACCCTGGGCCACACCGCCGTATATTTGACCGTCTACCGTCGGCCGGTTGTTGATCTTGCCGACATCGGCCATAACGGTCATGCCTTCGACTTTGGTCTTGCCGGTCTTGGTGTCCACCTCGACCTCGGCCATAAAGACGCCGTACATGTAGATGGCAAAAGGATTACCCTGGGCCGTTTCGAGGCTGCAATTGGTGTTATTCGAGGCCGTCCAATTGCCCTTATAGCTCAGCGGCAGGTTGTCGGCCACCATCTCATCATACGAGCGGAAGCTGCCGTTCTTGCGCATCCCGGCCATCAGGTTATCGCAGGCGCTCTTGATAGCGTTGCCGATGACCACCTGGCTGCGGCTGCCGCCGGACGGGCCGCCGTTGGGCGAAAGACCCGTGTCATTCAGCACTACTTTGATTTCTTCGGGGGCGATTTCCAGCGGGCGCAGCGCTTCGTGGGCTGTCCCCATCGCGCCGATGTCCGCGCCCTGGCCATGATCTTGCCAGGTGGTGTAGATGGTCACACCCTGTTTGGTCAGTTCGGCCATTGCTTCGGCGGAGTCAGGGCCGTCGAGACCGCAGCCATAGATACCAACGGAGACGCCGACCCCTTTCTTCTTGTCGGGGGTAGATTCTTTTTTGGCTTTTTCCAGAGCCGCTTGATAGAGCGGTCGCAGTTTGTCAATCATCTCCGGCAGCGAGTAGACTTCGGGGGCCTGGCCGGTCGGGGTGGTATCGCCGGGGGCGATAGACGTTCTGATAGCGCAGTTCCAGCGGGTCCATGCCCATCTTTTCGGCCAGTTCGTCCAT
>JAAUSP010000704.1 GCA_012032575.1 Anaerolineales bacterium
CCCTGGAAAGTCTGAATCCGGTAGTAGCCCAACGATTGATTGACGATGCATTAAAAAAAATAGGGGCCAGCCATTGGACCGGATTTATACGAGCCAATATTGCAATGGACCGGCCAAAAAGCCTTTCTTTTTGAAATGGAGCTTATCAAAGATAGCCGAAGTTCTAAATCAACGGCAGGTTGATTATCATATTAACGCTGATGTTTGGCTGACGACTCAAGTCTTATTTTTAAGTGAACCCAATCTCCGTTCCCACTTTGATTATATATGGAATCACACTACGGCAAGCCAGCAAAAAATTCTCTCGCTAATAGCTCCCCAGGTTGGCCCCTATTATCACCCAACTATTCTCGATAATCTTAGAGAGAAAGAACTAATAGAGGGTGATCAACAATCACTGCATCTCAGCGATGATTTGACCCGTTTGGAGCAGCTTGGTTGCCTTTATGTGCAAACGGGACGTTATACTTTTACCAGTGGTTGCTTACAGGATTGGATCAAGAAAAATAAACCTCTGGATTGATAAGGATGATGGACAATCAACTCAACCCCTCCCGCTACCTCCGCCAAACGATTTTTCCCGGCATTGGCGTCGAGGGACAGCAAAAATTATTAGCCGCCCGCGTGGTGGTTATCGGCTGCGGGGCGACCGGCACGGTGATTGCCAACCACCTGGCTCGCGCCGGGGTGGGCCATTTGACCATTGTGGACCGGGATTTCATCGAGTTGAACAATTTGCAGCGCCAGCTCCTCTTCGACGAGCAGGATTTGGCCGAGAATCTACCCAAAGCTGCCGCCGCCGAGCGCAAGCTGCGGGCGATCAACTCCGAGATCGAGGTGCGGGGCATTGTCAGCGATGTCAATGCCGAAAATATCGAAAGCCTCATCGCCGGGGCGACGGTGGTTCTGGACGGCACTGACAATTTTGAAACCCGCTACATCCTCAACGACGCCTGCATCAAGCACAATATTCCCTGGATTTATACCGGCGCTGTGGCTACCTACGGCATGAGCCAGACCATTCTCCCCGGCCAGACCGCCTGTCTGCGCTGTCTTTTCCATGATGTGCCGCCGCCTGGCGCGGTCGCTACCTGTGACACCGCCGGGGTGGTCGGCCCGGTGGTCAGCGCCGTGGCCAGTGTCAGCGCCACCGAAGCGATCAAGCTGATCGTGGGCCAGGGCGAGCTGAATCGCGGCATCATCCACTTTGACTTGTGGTACAATACCTTCGAGCAGTTCGAGGGCGGTGGCCCGCGGGCTGATTGTCCGGCCTGCCAGCAGCGCAATTTTGAATTTCTCAATCAGGAGAAAGGCGGGCAGGTGGTCAACCTGTGTGGACGCAATGCCGTCCAACTTCGCGTATCCGGCGGAGGCAAACTGCCGCTGGCCGAGTTGGCCGAGCGGCTGGCTCCTGTCAGCCACATCACCGCCCGCAACGATTATTTGCTCCGTTTCACCGTTGACGGTTACGACATCACCCTCTTCGCCGATGCGCGGGCCATTATCAAAGGCACCGAAGACGAAAGCGTGGCGAGAGGGCTGTACGCCAGGTATATTGGAACGTGAGAAATTGTGAATTGTGAATTGTGAATGATTAATGACCGGTCACAATTCACAATTCATAGTTCACAATTCACAATTATTAAACCCGGAGGGTTTATGGACCTCGGTCTCAAAGACAAGGTTGCTCTGGTAACGGCTTCTTCCAAAGGGTTGGGGCGAGCCTGTGCGCTGGCATTGGCGCGGGAGGGAGCAAAGGTGGCTATCTGCGCCCGCGACGGCAAAGCGTTGAAGGTGGCCGCCGACGAAATTGTGATGACGACAGGCAGCGAAGTTCTGGCTGTCCCGGCCGATATGAACAACTCGCACGATATTCAGCAGGTGGTCAAAGAGACGGTCAAATATTTTGGCAAGCTGCATATTCTTGTTACCAATGCCGGGGGTCCTCCTGCCGGCAGCTTTGCCGATTTCGAGGACAGGCAGTGGCAGGAAGCGTTGAACCTGACCCTGATGAGCATGGTCCGCCTGATCCGGGCAGCGCTGCCCTATATGCAGCAGGAAGGCTGGGGGCGGATCATTAATATTACCAGCACGTCGGTCAAGGAGCCATTGGACAATTTGGTCCTGTCCAATTCGATTCGTCCGGCGGTGCATGGACTGGCCAAAACCCTGTCCCAACAATTTGCGCCCTATGGTATCACCGTCAATAATGTCATGCCCGGCACCATTCGGACGGACCGGGTGGAGCAGTTGGCCCAGGCCCGCTCCGAGAAAAACGGGCAAACCGTCGCCGATACCATCATCGAGATGGGCAAAGCCGCTGCTCTGGGTCGCATCGGCGAGCCGGAGGAGTTTGGGGCGGTGGTCGCCTTCCTCGCTTCGGAGCGAGCCAGCTACATCACCGGTGCTTCGCTGCCGGTGGATGGAGGGCGGATCAGGGGGACGTTTTGAGGCGTGAGGCGTGACTTTTTACGCCTCACGCCATTGCGAATATTGGAGTCCAAAGCTTGCTTTGGCTTTTCCAAACCAAGGTTTGGACTCCATCCGTATCACTGATTTCAGATGACCGGGGGATAACTCATGGGTCTACTAAAAAAACTATTTGGCGGTAAAGAACCAGAAAAGAAATCTAATCCAACTCCGGCGGCGAAACCAATGCCAGAGCCGGAACCTGAAGAGGAGCCTATGATAATTAACGAAATTTCGCCCCAGGACCTCAGAGCCAGGCTGGACAACGGTGATGAGGTTGTGGTGGTGGATATGCGCCAGGGGTGGGAATACCAGCACGGCCATATTCCGGGGGCAACCCACATGTTTGTCAACGAAATTCCGGCCCGGATTAATGAACTACCCAAAGACAAAGACATTGTCTTTCAGTGTTGGCATGGCAATACCAGTTTGCAAGCCGTAGCATACTTGATCGAAAATGGTTGGTCCGCCGAGCGGGTCGCCAGCCTCAGCGGGGGGATGGCCGGCTGGGTGCAGGCGCACGGGCAGGGGGCGTTGGTGACGGATTAAAACATGGAAGGCTGGACGACTGGAAGACTGGAAATCTTAGGTCGGCGATCGCTTTACGTATACGCCAGACTATCCCGCACGCTGATTTGGGTGGCGCTGCGGGCAGGTAAAATCGAGGCCAGGGTAGAGATGACCAGTACAACGACCAGCCAGGCCAGCACGGCGGCGTAGTTGTACTGATAATCCAGGTTGGCGTCGAACATGGCCTGGCCCAGAGAGTTGGAAAGGGGCTGGGCCAGGAAAAAAGACAGGGGTACCGCCAGCACCCAACTGAACAGACCTTGCAGCACGCCCTCCATCATGAACATCCCCATGATCGTCCCTGAGCGTGCGCCGATGGCCCGCATCACCCCGATTTCACGGGTGCGCTCGACCACGCTGATCGAGAGCGACCCCATCAGGCCGATACCGCCGACCAGGGCGACGATGATGGCCAGCATCATCAGTAAATTGGTGGTCACATCGAACTGGCTGATGGCGTCAATGCGGTCCTGGGGGCTGGTGCCGGCGTCGAAGACGTTGATTTCCATGTTGCGGTCTTCGTACAAATCTTTGAGTTGGGTGTACATCGTCCCAATGGTGTCCGCGTCGCGGCTGGTGGTGCGGACCAGCAGCCGGGTGCCTTCGTTGTACTGCTTGGTGGCTGCGGCTACGGCGTCGAGCGGGGCATAGATGGGGGTGGCGTCGAAGCCGCCGCTAAAAATAACCTGAAAGATGCCGATGATCTGCCACTGAGCGTCGCCCAAATCAAACAGATTCAGGGTGACGGTATCGCCGACCTTGATGTTGTTGTCGTCGGCGGTGTCTTTGCTGATGACCAACACTCGTTCATCGCCCGGCTCGAGCCATCGCCCGGCCAGGATCAGCGGTTTGTAATACT
>JAAUSP010000047.1 GCA_012032575.1 Anaerolineales bacterium
TTGTTAAGGTAGCTAATTATAAATGTAGTATATCACATTTTGGCAATAACCCTCCGGGGATTTTGGTACTACGAGGTTGAAGGCAAATCTAACCTTTTTTTAACTTGTCTTGTGGTTCTCAAAATACGCTGCCAGTGCCTCTTGCCATGGCCTTAACTCGATGCCCAATTCAGCGCCGCGAGTATTGGCCAGGGGGGTAAAGGGCGGCACGGTCGAGGGGCGGGGATAATCGGCCAGGGCTATCGGCTCGATGGGCATGTGGCCGCGCCCACTCTGGCGCAGGATTTCCCGGGCGAACTCAAAGCGGGAGCAGTAGCCGGCATTGGTGAATGATAGATACCGTAACACCGCGTTTTGATGAGTTGGGCAATGGCCTGAGCCAGGTCGGGGGCATAGGTGGGGTTGCCTACCTCATCGGCGACGACGCGCAGAGATTTACCGGCATCGGCGGCGGCGATGATTTTGCTGGGGAAGTTGTTGCCGCCGGGTGAAAAAACCCAGGCGGTGCGGACAATATACAGCCCGGTTTTGAGGTAACGGGCGGCCATCTGCTCGCCGGTGCGTTTGGAGCTAGCATAAGGGTTGATCGGATTGGGCCGGTCATCTTCGCGGTAAGGCCGGTCGGCCCGGCCATCAAAAACTTCGTTGGTAGAAATGTAAACCATCTCGGCGTTGCAGCGCAGACAGGCATGGGCCACGTTCTGCGTACCAAAGGCATTCATCTTGAAAGCCGTATCAGGGTCGGTGGCGCAGCCGTCCACATTGGTCATGGCGGCGCAGTGAATCACCAACTCCGGGTTCAGGGCGGAGAGCTGTTCGACAATGGCAGGATCGGCCACGTTAAATTTAGGGCTTTGATCGGCAGGGTCAAAGTCGGGAATTTGGAGGATGTGGTGGTCGGTCAAAACGTTTTGCAGCGCCCGGCCCACCTGGCCGCTTGCGCCGGTAATGATGATACGCATTAGTTACTCCTTGAAGCGTGAAACCTGATAAATAAAACGTGGTACGTGAGTGAAGCGAGAGGCGATGAGGCGATGAGGCGAAATTTTTTTGCGCGTCCTCGCCTCATCAACTCGTCGCCTCATAGATGCAGCCCTGGCAAAGCATCCGATTTGGCTCGTGCCCGGCTTTCGTCGAGACGGCGGCGGATGAAATTGACAAAAAGGTTCAAAGTCATAATCGGCCAGGGCAAGCCCAGGGCCAGAATCGCCGCAATCATCACCTCCAGCAGGCCGGTGATCTGCCAGAAGGCGGGCAGAATGGCCGGCAGATGCCAGGTGGCGGTCAACCCATTTTGCCAAAAGGCCCAAAATAGCGGCAGGGCAAAAGCAAAAGTGACCAGCAGGCCAAAGCCATAACTGGTACTCAACAGGGTGAGCCAATCCTCTTCACGAGTCGCCATGAGAAACACCAGCATCAATCCACCTCCGGCCAGCAGGCTTACGGCGGTGCGACGGGCAATATCAAACGGCCATTCCGAAAAATCCCGCAGGCCGCTGACCGAATAAGTGTGCCCCTGAAGTTGATAGAGAATGTGATACAAACCAAGAGTCAACCCGACTGCGATGAGAATCGAGCCGGCATGCCGACCGCGCCGCCGCCAAATGAAACTGAACCAGACCAGCAGAATGATCAGAGCTACGGCCAGACGCCACCATTGGCCGGTCGCAACCCGGTACTGTCGAGCCGCCGCCAGATAAGCATCGGTCTCCTGCTGGGTCAGCAGAGCCAATTGAAATGCCCCGCTCAGATTGTTGGTGATCAGAGCGGTCTGGGCGCGGGCCAGGTCAGTCAGAATGGCCTGTGGTGGGGATGTGGGAGTATCTTCGATTTGGCTGACGTACGCTTCGGCCAGGGTCAGACGCTGTTGGGCCAGAGAAAGTTGGGCCTGCGCCTGCGCCCGTTCATCCAGGCGCAAGAGTTCAAACAAAATGCGGCCCTGGCTGGCGGCCGGCGCAGCCAACCCCAACATGGTCGCAACAGTGGGCGCAATATCAGTTTGGTGAATATCGCTGTAGATGCCGGGGGTGATGCCCTGGCCAATAATGACCAACGGCTGCCAGATGACCTCAACTTCATCCCCGCCATGACCGCCATCAGGAATGTGTCCGTGATCAGACAGGACGACCAGCACCGAACGGTTCAGGTCAAGCGCCCGGCTGATTTGCCCCAGGTAGGCATCAACCTGCAAGGCGGCCTGACGATAGGCGGCGCTCTCTGCTCCGCCCAGATGTTGCCCAGCCCAATCGAGCTGGGTAAAATGCACCAGGGTTAAGGCAACTGCATCATTCTCCACCAACGGCAGCGCCGCTTCGAGAATAGCTGCATCGGCTTCGGAGCCGGGAGCCTCGGCAAAAAAGGCGTAATCAAGCTGATTGCGCAGAACCATCCGCCGCCAGGGAGCAGCGCCGGCCAGGGCCGTAGCTAATTGGGCTTCATGGACGCGGGCAAAGAGGGTATCTACTTCCAGCGGGTGCAGTTGCTCTGCCGGCAGGTCTACCGGCGGCGCGTCGTTGGTTTCGGCGGGCGCGCCGGTAATGAGGGTAGCCCAGGCGGTTTGCGAATAAGTGGGCGGAGTGCTTTGCACGGCCATGGTTGCCCCGGCCTGCTTGAGCTGTTCCAGGGCCGGCAGGTTGAGCAATAAAGAATCATCGTACCCCAAACCGCTGATAAGCACCATCACCACTCGGGTCTGGGTAGGAGCGAGGGGCGGCGGCGGGGCCAATTCGACCTGGCTCAGCGGCGAGCGATAATTTTGAATGGAGGCAATAAAAGCTTTGCCCCACCAGGCCACCCCCAAGATAATACCGGCCAAAGCCAGCAAACTTAATCCAATTGAAACATACTTCTTCTGTGTCATCGAGGCGGATTATACCAGCTTTTGGCGAAAAGTGATAACGGACAGAATAAATGGATGATATTTGTTCATTTTTGACTCCGGTCTACAATTTTGTGGATTCTCTAAAAAAAGTGTAACATATCTTTTTAGCGCAGTCGTCAGGTCGGTATTTGTAAAAAATGGGAACTTTTACAGAGCCGCCCGTTTTTGATTTTCCCCGATTGCGCATGGGAAGAAGGAGATGTATTTCGGTTGAGGGGAGCTTCCCCCTGCAACCCAAGGATGATGGGAACATTTATGAATAATATTGAAGAGTTAGAGCATCGCTATCAACGCCTATATAGCGACTTTCAAGCCGGTAAGCTTGATGAGGCAGCCTTCATAGTCGAAGTGGACAAACTGCAATTTCAAGACAACCGGGGTCGCTACTGGATGATGGGCGCGCAGAGTGGCGCGTGGCACTATTATGATGGTCAAACCTGGCACCAGGCTGACCCGCGTGACGCCGATAATCTGCCCTTTGTGGATGAGCAAGGCCGCTACTGGCAGCGCGGGGCCAAGAGCGGCGATTGGTACTATTATAACTCCGAGACTAAAGAATGGGTCAAACCCGGACCGGGCGATCAGTCACGCCCCACGCCGGTAGTAGGTCGCGACGATAACCGCAGCAAACGCGCCAGTTCTGCCTCAACCCCGGCCTATCAATCCCATCTGTACCCCCAGGCCGCCGACAATAACGCCCCCCCAATTTGACGGCGAATTATTTCAGGATGATGAGGGTCGCTATTGGGCCATCGGGACTAAAACCGGCCAGTGGTACTTTTACGACCATGCCGGCTGGCATCCGGCCCACGAATTTCAGCCAAGCGGCGCCCAGTACCAACAGCCCCAACCCTCCCAGCCCTCTCCCTATTATAGCCAACCACCTCAAGCACCCTATCAAGCGCCTCAGCAGCCCTGGGGGGTGCCGGCTTATAGCTCGACCCCTTACCAATCTCAGGGGGCGCAAGCTTATGCTTATCCGCCGCAACAGCCGGTGTATCAGCCTCAACCTGCACCGACTTATGCCGCCCCACCCTACCAGGAAGCTTCGCCGCCTGCTCAACCGGCCCAGGCTTATGCTGCACCCCCGCCGCACCAACCTGTACCGGGTGGCGGCGACAGCGGTCAGGCAAAAATGCCTTCACCGCCGGGGGGCGATTCCCAATCCGGCTCCTGGTTCTACTTTGATGGCAAGCAGTGGTTAAAATATTCATCGGGGGAACCGGCTGAAGCGCCGCCGCCCGACCCCAAACTGGTCATAGATCAAGAGCCGAAAACGGCTGAACCCAAATCGGCCAAAGCGAAAGCTGAACCCAAAGGTGACCCGGTTGTAGCCGAGTTTATTGAAGATGATGAGCCGCCGGTTGAAGTGGTTGATGTTGAAGTCATCACCGTCATCGAAGCGGAGCCTGATGAAGAAACACCGCCCGCACCCAAACCGGTTAAGGCCAGAGAGGCTGCGCCAGCTCCGCCATTAGCCGATGTTGACGATATCAAACCCCGGCGACCGCGCCAATCTTCGGACCCGCTGCGGGCCAGACCCGCTCCGGCGGAGCCACAGCAGCAGCCCAGAGACCGGATTCCCACCGACCCTGGCCGCCCGGTGGCACCCCGGCGCAAAGAAGCACCCCACGAACCAACTATTATCATTCCCACCGGCGCGGCAGCTTCGGCCATTTCATCACCTCCGCCGGCAGTGGCCCGATCCAGTCGGCCCGTGCCGGTACAGCAACCGCAGCCGCGCCGCGCCCGCGAAAACACCGTTCCGATGGAACCTGCCCCGGCTCCAAGCACGCCGGCGGTAGATCGTCAGGCTGTAACGCAGCCTTTGCCTGCCATTGGCCGCACTCCGCGCGCTGAAACCGGGCCAATGCGAGCAGCCGCACCCGCCAAAGAGCCAACCCAGGCAAACGTCGCTGTGCCTGTGGCGGCGGCTCAAGCGGCGGCGGCAAGTCAGCCCAAGCCGGCCGGTCATACCTTTGGCGATGTTTTGCGCTCCTTCCCCAGCACCATCTGGACCTTTGCCGGGGGTGTAGTTGTTTTGATTATCTTTGCCGCTGTGATTATCGGGGCATATGTGTTGCTTAACGGCGGGGATGGCAGTGTTGGGGGTGTGGCCGGGCTTCAAAGCCCCACACCTACCCTTAATGCCGGGCCGCCTGATGCCACGCCAACCCTGGGGCCAACGCCAACCACCTCACCCGAGCCGGTTACCACCCCTACTCCCACCGAGATGACTACTTTCAAAAGTCCGGCTTTGGGCTTTACCTTGGAATATCCTGAAGGCTGGCAGAAAAATGAGGAAGTGTTCCGCGCTATCTTCGCCCCTTCCGAGGATGGACTGGACCCGGCTAATCTGAAAGACGTGGCGCTCTGGATTGGCGTACCGGAGAATAACAAAACCGCTATTGCCGATCTGTTGACCGAAGCGCTGACCGGCTTTCCGACAGACGCGGAAACGTTGAATGAAGGTACCATCAGTATCGCCTCCCAAACCTGGACGTCAACCCAGATCAGATATGAAGATGAAAACCTGGGCGGCCAGGGCATTGCGACCATTGCCGTTACCAGCAAAGACGATGTGGGCTACTATCTGGTGGCGGCGGCTCCGGCTGAAAAATGGAACTCGACTCAACCTGTATTTCAGGAAATGATCAACAGTTTCCGTTTTGGCAACAAAGAAACTTTGTTGGCCGAAGCCTCAGCCGATTCCGAAGAAACACCGGCGGCGACAAGAAGCGCCGGCAGCGCCACCGCTGAACCGGATGAAGACGAAGAAGAAGGAACACCCAGTGCTGCCGCTCCCACAACCGCGCCCAAGGCTACAGCCACACCCAAGCCCAGCCCCACCCCCAAAGTCACGGCGACACCGCTGGTTTATGCCATCCAATCCGGCGACACGTTACTGGAAGTTGCCCTTAAATTCGGCGTTGATGTAGACGACCTGGCCGCCAAAAATGATATTACCGACCCCGGTAAGTTAAGCCTGGGGCAAGAGCTAATTATTCCCTTCACCGCCGAACAATTGGCTGCCTACAACGGCGATGGCAGTGTGCCAGCCGCCAGTGACACTGCTGCCGCTGGCGAGGATGAGCCTATCAGCGCTGCTGCGGCTATTACCGGCACCACTGCGACTACCGGAACATCAACCGCTGCCGCTGCACCGGCAGCAGCCAAAGCAACCGAACCGGCCTCAACAGACGCTGCGTCAATCAGTGGCCGCATTGTTTACGCCGGCTTTAATCCTGGCACCAACAGCTTTGACCTGTGGCTGGCCGATGTGGCCACGGGCGAACAAACCGGAATCGCCAGCGGGGCCAGCCAGCCTGCCTTCAACAAGGATGGCAGTCTCCTGGCTTATCGCTCCTGGGACCTGGACAGCCGGGGTATCTTCTTTAGAGATTTTATCGGCGGCCGGGGGGGACAAGTGACCCGTTTTGTGGAAGACGGCCTGCCGACATGGTCGCCCGACGGCATCTCGTTTGCCTTTGCTACCCGGCGTGAGGGCGACCGGGTTCCCCGTATCTATCGGGGCGACCAGATGGGCCAGGGCGATTTTTCGATTGGGTTTCAGGGCGAATATCCGGCGGCGCTGCCGGATGGCCGCCTGGTTGTCAGAGGCTGTTTGCCTTCAGGCGATTGTGGTATATTCCTGGTGGGGGCGAATGGCGGCGGCGAAACCAAAATCAGCAATGAAAGAAGCGACACCGCCCCCGCTCCCTCGCCGGATGGCAGCAAGATTGCCTTTATGTCGTCGGGCCGGGGCGCGACCAATTGGGAAATCTGGGTTATGGATGCTAATGGTTCCAATCCGCGCCGCCTGACTGATAATGGCAACAACGATGGCTTGCCAACCTGGTCCCCCGATGGCAAAAGCATTGCCTACGTTTCAGATGCAGGCGGAGTTTGGTCAATCTGGGCAATGAATGTGGACGGCAGCAATCAGCATAAGCTGTTTTCTATGAAAGGCACCCCGGATGGTTACGTTCTGCACGATAAAGATAACTCGCGCGGCTGGTTAGAAGAACGCATTTCCTGGGCACCTTGAGCCTTAAGCGCTTTCATTCTCTATCGCATTCAAAAAGAAGGGCAGGGGTAATCCTGCCCTTCTTATTTGGTTAAGTTCCGTCCCAATTGTCTTATTGACGCATCCGGGGGGGAATGTTATAATGCAGGCATCCTTTGTTAAATTTGCAGGTAAATTATGGCAGATTTAGTCGGCAAGACTGTGGGTAAGTATCGCATTGTCGCCCGGCTGGGGCGGGGGGGCATGGCCGAAGTATACAAAGCCTACCAGCCCGGCCTGGACCGCTACGTCGGCATTAAGGTATTGCACGCCCACCTGGTAGACGACAAGGATTTTATCGGCCGGTTTGAACGCGAAGCGCTGGCGGTGGGCAAACTGCGCCACCCCAATATTGTGCAAGCTCTGGATTTTGACCGTGAAGGCGAAATGTACTTCATGGCCATGGAATTTATTGATGGGCCTACCCTCAAGGATGAACTGAAGGCCCGCCGCACTGAAAATAACCCCTTTTCATTAAAAGAGGTCTCACTCATTTTTACCGCCCTGTGCAGCGCCATAGATTACGCTCACTCGCGCAGTATGGTTCACCGCGATTTAAAGCCGGCCAACGTGATGATAAACCAGGAAGGCCAGATAGTACTGACCGATTTTGGCATCGCCCGGATCATCGGCGCAACTCAGTATACCCAAACCGGGGCGCTGTCGGGCACGCCGGCCTATATGTCGCCGGAACAGGGGCAAGGCGAACGGGGCGATGAACGAAGCGACATCTACTCGTTGGGGGTTATGCTTTACGAGATGGTCACGGGTGTGGTTCCCTTTGATGGCGATACCCCCTTTGCCGTTATTATGAAGCACATCAGTGAACCGCTGCCCCTGCCGACCCGCTTAAACCCCAACATCCCGGAGGGTATCGAGCGGGTTATTCTCAAAGCCATGAGTAAAAATCCGTCTGATCGCTATCAGACGGCTGGTGAAATGGCCAGAGCGCTGCGGGACGCGATTGGCGTAGCCCCGGGCGAGGAATCTCTGCCGCTGAAAGTGGTTGCACCCAAGCCAGAAATCCATCAAATTGATCACGCTACCGGCTTTGTGACCGCAGCCGAAAAAGCGGCAACTATGGCCTCCACCGACGGCGGCGCGACCGTTGTGACCCCCAATACCACTACTGGCACGCTGGTTGCTCCGGCAAAAGGGGGGCTAGCGCTGCCGCTCATTATTGGCGGCGTGGTGGCGCTGCTGCTTATTTTGGCAGCCATCGCCTTCTTTGCTCTTGGTTCCGGGAATGGCTCTGCCCGGGCCACCGAAACGGCCATTGCCCTGTTTAATGCCACCCAGACTGCAGTCGCGGAAGCTGGCGCAACCCAAACCTTTGTAGCCGTCTCTCAAGCGACTCAACTGGCTGAGGTTAATACCCAGGCCACCGCCGCCGCGGAAAGCGCCGCCCCGACCCAAACAGCCGCCGCCGCGTTGGCTCAAGCCGAAGCCACTGCGGCCCTCCAAACGGCTGTAGCTCAGGCGGCTGAGGGGGTTATTTCGGCCCAAAATGCCACTGCTACGGCTGGGGCGATTGCCCTAGCTGCGACAAATGATGCGGTGACTGCGGAAGCAGTGGCTAATGCCACCCCAACACCAGAAGCAACCGAACCTCCCACACCCGAACCTCCTACCGATACCCCTCCTCCTTCACCCACTCCCACTGTTGGCCCGCCGCCCGATACCCCCACGCCCACGACACCGCCTGACACGCCCACCCCGGAACGGCCACCCATTTCCGGCAAACTGGCCTTTCCGGTTGATAATGGATCCGGCCGGTATGATGTATTTATCTACTCTATCCCTGATGGCAATCAACTGGGCAAAATTGATGGCGCTCGCCAGCCTAACTTCCGGCTGGATGGGGTGAAACTGCTGGTCAATGGACAGGGCAGTAGTTTTGGAGAGAATGTCCTGCAAGCTAACGCCACTGGCGGAGTCGAAGGTCAGGTCAGTGGAGCACCCCAGGATGCCTATCCCTTTTACAAACCGGATGGTTCGACCCTGACCTACAGTAACCCGGAATTAGCTGTAGGCAGCGACGGAAACCGGCACGATTATTTGTTTGTCCAGTGCAGTCTGAAACCACCCTCGCAAGAAAGCGATAAATGCGTGGAAATGAGCCAATGGAATCTGATTGTGCCGGCAGGCCAAATTGGCGAGGTCCAGGGACGCAAGCCGGTTTGGACGGCAGGGGATCGGCTGGTTTACAGTGGCTGCAATACTTGGGCCGGCGGCGGCTCCTGCGGCATCTTCGGCGTGGGATCGTGGGCCACCAAACGAACCAGCGGAGGTGAAACCCCGGTGAAGCTGCTCGACGGCGCCAGCGCCGCTCCCACCGATGCTAAAAATGGATTGGTCGCTTTCCATTCGCGCGAGTCGGGCACATGGGAAGCCTTCGTGATGGCTGAGAACGGGGCCGGCGTGGTTAATATTTCCAATGGCCCTAACTCCAGCGATGGGCTGCCCACCTTCTCGCCCGATGGGCAGTGGGTAGCCTTTGCTTCTGACAGAGAAGGCGCGTGGGCTGTTTTTGTGGCCCCGATCAATGGAGGTCCGGCCCAAAAACTGTTCGACTTCCCCAAGGCCAATCCGTGGGGCACGGGCGGGGGACGGGATTGGACCGAAGAACGCATGTCGTGGGGGCCATAAACCTATTTATCCCATCAAAAAAGAGCCGCTTATCCGGTGGATGAGCGGCTCTTTTTAATTTACGCTATTTAATCAAAAATAGAGGCAATCAAATCAGCGGCCTGGCGCATGGAATGAGTCACCAGCCCCAATTTGGCATCGGCGGGGATTAAAACAGCCAGAACCGTATGCGCCCCGGCATTGACGACCACAGTGGTCCGATTTTCGCCCTCAAGCAAAATGCGATTGAGTTTACCCTGCTCCAGCCGATTGCTAAACTCTTCGGCCATGTCTATAAGATCGGAAGCCACCAACGCCACCGAGTCATCATCAGCGTGGGGAATACCAGAAGCCACATTCAAACCGTCATCGCTGACCACCAGGGCGCTGAGAATATCGGGGTTGCGCGAAACCAGCCCCTCCAGAACTTCTTTGAGCTGCTGGTTGTTATCTTTTGGTTTTACCTCGTTTGAACCGGCCATCAGTTAGTGCTGCCTTCCAAAATAGTGCTGATTTTTCCGGCGCTTTGTTGCAGGGCGTACAGCACCAGGCCCATTTTAGCCTCCCGACCAACCATCACCGCCACCGAAGCCCGGCGGTTGGCAGGAACCACCAGCATGCCGCCGTCGTTTCCTTCCACCAATAAACGGATCATCTCACCTTGAGCCAAACGGGAAAGAGTGCGTTCCCCCAGCGCAATCAGCGTGGCCGCCATCGCGGCTACCTGAGGGCTGCTGGTCGGTCCTTCTTCATCCATTTCATTTTCCTGAGGGGTGTAGGCCGCTACAACAAAACCTTCGATGCTAACAATAACAGCCCCCTGGACTCCTTCCAGTTTAGAGCATAGCTCTTTAAGTGCTCCTTCAAGAAGATCAGTTTTGTATTGAGCCATTATTTTCCCATTTCTTGTTCAATAGTGTGCCGGAGCGCCGCCAAACGCGACTCCAATTCTGGCAGAGACTCATGCGCCGTATAATGACGAATTAGCTCTAACGCACTGTTCAATTCTTGTTTTAAAGCCGTTAATCGTGCTTCCTGGATGCTCTGAAATTGCTGATAATCTTTCATAGGTAGAACTATCGCCAGCGTTTTATCATTATGATTGATCGCAAATGGACGTTCTGCCATGACCATTTGGGAAATCTTATCAATGATACGCTGCTCAGTTTTTCCATTCATGGATGGATTCTTTCTGGATTGTAAGAATGCCGTAACTTCTCAAATTTGCGCCGGAAACTGGCGCCAAAATGCAGCTTTCGACTCCACAATTAATCTTTTCGAGTTTCAGTAGATCACAGATTTAAGCTCAGAGGGGGTCTTGCCCCGGCTCTGCCCCCCCAGACGCCGGTCAGAGCCGAAGGCCACCTGTGGGCAGACCGGCTTGGAGCGAACAAATTATGATCTGCTGAGTTTAGAAAGAGAATGGAATTTTAAGGAGACCTGACCCATTATCATGATTATATCTCACAAGAGGATTGAGAGCAATAGGAGGCTGCGACTAATGTTCAAAAAAAGGTGGTGTATCCGCCTGTGATACACCGCCTTAATTTCGGGCAAGGAATGAATTTAGGGAACCCACACAAAGGTTCTGATTTTACTTTGCTGGCTAACCGGCAAATCAAGTTTGTTTTTGGAGAGGGCAGCAGTATTGGCTTTTCTAACCGTTACGAACCAGCGAAAACGGTCACCGCCGGCGCGGCCCACACCAATTTCCGGCGGAATTTGGATGCGCGTTTCGGTTGTGGCTGTCCCCCAGTAAACAAATTCACTGCCGAAAATATATTGAATGGTTACATCATAATATTCATCTTCGGCTAATTGGGCGACAGATTTCCACTCCAAAAAAACTTTGGTCAGGGTTCCGGCAAAAAAGGCATCATCCTGCGGGTCAATCAACTCCGGTTCACCATATTTTATGGTCACAAGTTCCGGGGTAGGGGGTGAGAGCGGCGGGGCCGGGCGTCTCCGCCGGCGTTTCAACCGGCGCGGCGGTGGGTTCAACGGGCTGAGCCGGCTGACCCTGCTGGCTAAATGAGAGCAGCAGTTCGGCCCGACGGGTTTGGGCTACGCTGGGGTCAGCCACATTCAAAGCCAGGGCGGCTTCGTAATCACTCAGAGCGCCGACAATCTCGGCAGCCTCGCGCCGGGCGTCACCCCGCTCCAGGTAGGCGGTATAGAGTAAATCTTTGGCATCGCGCTTGGCATAATCAGGCTCAACCGCAACAATTGGCGTCAAAATCCGGATCAGGGTGTCGGCTTCACGTTTTGGCGTAGCCAATGCTTCAAGGTAAGCTTTGGCTCGCTCAGCCTGGTCACCCAAATCACTACGCCGGGGGCAGGTTTCCGCCCCGGTTTCAAAATCGGCCAGCGCCAGTTTAACTTCAGTCTCTTTGTTGTCCGGGTTAAGGTTGGTCAGCGTCTCTAACCCCCGGCCAGCGTAGGCATCACACAAAAGTAAAGCGACCTGCGCTTTTTGATACTCCGCATCCAGCGAACTGATCCCGGTTAAAAGTTCAATCACTTGAGACCATTCTTCGCCATCCATGGCTGCTTGAGCCTCATCCAATTGGATTGCGAGCGTATCGGCTACAGAAGTTGGGGTCGGCGCGGCGGTAGGGGTAAAGGTAGGCACAGGGGTAGCTGTAGGGTTGGGGGTCGCAATCAGTTCTCGTCTGAGGCTGGCGGCATCGGCGTAATCGGGGTCTTCCTTTAGAATCTGATCCAGCAGCGCAACGGCCTGCGGTTGATCGCCGCTAGAAATGGATTGCTGAACCTCTTCGTAAAGCGCTTTTAACTGGTCTCGGCTCAATCCGGTATCTTCAGCCGCCGAAGGCAGCATATTGCCCAATTCAACCAGCACTAAAACCAAAATAATCACCAGACCGGCCGCGAGCAGTCCCCAGCGCCACAGCAGATTATGTTTAAGAGTGTGGGTTACGGTGCTGCCCAAACTGGGATTGTTCTGACGTTCCGCCTCTGCCAAAAGGTCGTCAACCCGCTGGTAGCCAGGAGCCAGGCGTTTAACATCATGAAAAGCTTCAATAGCGCTGCCCCAGCGGCGGGCCTCATAAAAGGCTATCCCTTCGTTGTAGCGGGTGATGACAAGCTGTCGGCCATTTTCTATCTCAAGCGACTGGCGTGCCTCAACCAGCAATTTCCCTGTATCTTCAAAGTTTGGCTCAATTTCGATAATGCCGGTCAGGTTATTGATCGCCTCTTCCCACTGGTTGTTCTTCATGGCCCGCCGGGCGGCGTTGTAAAGGGAAACGAGAAACGCTTCCTGTTCGGCCTCGGCCAGTTTTGGCGAGCCTCAGGGTGCTCCGGGTCAAGGTTGAGGGTTTGACTCAACAGGTCGGCTGCTCGCGCCCATTCCGCCGCCTGCATGGCTTCAAGCGCCCGCTGGAACAGGCTCTGGGCCAGATCGGCGGGGTCAAAAGGCCGGATGGGCTGGGTATCAAGGCTGTTTTCAGGAATAGGTTTACCGGCCAAAACCGCTGCGATGGCCTGGCGCACCATACTGGGGGATTGGAAACGATCCCTGGGCCGTTTAGCCACCATGCGCCTGAGCAGTTCATGGACATTGGGCGGGATGTCGCCTTCGGGCAGTTCAATCGGCGGCGGTTCGTTGGCAATGTGCTGGCTGATGATAGACCAGGGGCTGCGGGCATCAAAGGGGATGCTGCCGCTTAACAACTCGTACAGGACAATGCCGGCGGAATAAATATCGGAGCGAATGTCCACTTCTTCGCCCATCGCCTGTTCGGGCGAAACATAATAGGGCGAACCGATGAAGCCCGATTGGGTCAGCGAGGGCAGGGTGGGGATGCGGGCAATCCCAAAATCGAGCACTTTGAGCAGCCCGTCATCGTTGAGCATCATATTTTGGGGCTTGATATCGCGGTGGACCACCCCGTGCCGGTGGGCATGTTCCAGGGCCGTGGCCAGTTGGTCAACAACTTCAAGGGCGTGTTTCCAGGTAAAGGGGCCTTTATGGTTGAGTGTTGTCCGTAAATCCTGGCCTTCGATGTATTCCATCACCAGGTAGTAGATATCACGGTCAGCGCCATAATCCAGAACGCGCACAATGTGCGGGTCGGTGAGACTGCTGGCGAGCTTGGCTTCGCGGTTAAAGCGTTGAACGTAAGCTAAATCTTCGCCAAACTGGGGGTATAAAATTTTAACGGCGACAAGTTGATTGTCCTTGTTGTCTTCGGCCAAGTATACCCAAGCCATACCACCGCTGCCAATTTCGCGGAGAACTCGATAACGATTGCCCAGGATTTTGCCGATCAAGGTGCGCTCCTGTAGTGCATAGTAGGATAACTTTTCATCAGGTAAACGGGTGTTCAGGTTAAGAAAAGAGGCACGCATGCAGATTATACCCTACATAGAATAGATAGCCAAGCTAAAAAATAGCAATTTTCTCTTGCTTTCTTTAGCCAATGGTCCCACCTTTAAATTGTTAAGTGAGGCTATTCCAATATTAGCATAATCAGATTTGAATTTCGTTTGAATGTATACTTTAGCGCCAGCGTAATTCCGGCTGCCTATCGAGGCGAGCCAGCCGCCATTTCCAGCCAGCCGGATAACCGAGCATTTTGGCTACATCACCGCTGATTCTGATCACAGGAACCCAGCCGACTGCCTGGAGCTTTTGAACGGTGGAAAGGCTCTGCCACAACCGGGGCAAACGCCGGTACGGAGTAAAAAACATTCCCCATCCGCCCAGAAGACCACCCATCACCCCCCACCAGGGCGATACCAGGGCCATCAAAACAAGCAGAAGCGGCAGCGCCCCCAGGTAGGTGAAATAGCGAATGGCATGCCGTTTGCGCCACAAATCCGCTTTACCGTCGCCGCGGGCATATTGATAATACTGCTTGAAGAAAGAGCGCAACGTGCTGCGCGGTCGAAAATAAACCACCGCTCCGGGCGCAAAAGCGAAAGGGCCGACCGCATCCCGCAGGCGAAAATCAAAAATCAAATCTTCGCAGTAGTCCAGCCACTCCGGGTAGCGGCCCGCTGCCTGCCAGCTTGATTTCAAAAAGGCAATCGAGCGGCTGCTGGGTAAAAACGTGGCCGGGTTGATGTCGGCCAGGGCCGGCAGGACCGTTGCCCCCATGGCCACTTCAAAGGCGGTTTGCGGGTCAGGCACAAAAAAGCCCGCCACGACGGCTCGATGGGGGTCAGCCTGAAAAGGTTTGAGCAGTTCCTCCAGCCAGCATGGGGCCAATCGAACCCCGGCATCGGTGCTGGCGATGATGGGGCCGGCAGCGGCTTCGATGGCCAGGTTGCGCCCCCGGCTGATATTAGCCCCCGGTTCCACCATTACCCGCAGCGGCAATTTATTTTTTGCGGCAAATGCCTGCAAAACAGCACCGTATCATCGGTGGAGCCGCCGTCAACAAAGATAATTTCGTCGGCGGGGCGGGTTTGCCGGGACAGAGAGTCGAGCAGTTTTTGGATGGCCGGCCCTTCGTTGAGGACCGTGCAGATAATGGAAACAGTGGCCACAGGCTTTATTTAGGGTGTCTCAGATTATGTCTACACAAAATGTTGTGGTATAATTGATTATGGTAAGTTGGTGAGGTTCTTCAGCGCAGTGGAGGTGGCTAACCAATGAAGGCTCGATATTGGAGTTTAGCCATAATTTTAATTTTAGTCAATTATTTGATTTTTGCCGCACTCTTTGACCGGCTGGTTTCCTCGGATTTTGGCCCTCAACGGACCACCCGAACCCCTGCGCCCACCTTCACCCCGGCCCCGGCCCAACCCCCTTCGATCATTATTCCCACACCGACGCCAACGCCGCTCATCCCGACCCCCACGGCCACCCGCGTTTTAGACTCCGATAATGCCAGCGCTGCGCCCCAGGAAAATGCTCCCCAGGATGAAGCAGCCGCCCAAGCGCAGATCGAACCGCAACTGGTCGCGCCCGGCACGGTTAATATTCGCTCCGGGCCAGGCACCAATTACCCGGTTATCGGCTCGCTGGACGCGAACGCGCCGATAAAAATTGCGGGTCGTAATCAGGATGCCTCGTGGTGGCAAATCGAATTGAGTGGTTCCACGGGCTGGGTGGCCGGCAGCGTGGTCAGCGCCAGCAATGCCGACAGCGTAGCCGTCGTCGAGGGACCTCCGCCGCCCGCGCCGGTCCCCGCTGCCCAGCCGGCAGCCGCAGCCGCTCCTCCCCCTGAACCGGAAAAGCCCAAATACCAGTTCGAGCCAACCGGCTGGTACGATGACGGCAACGCCGGTTTGACCCGCTTTCTGGGGGACATCAAAGACGTGAACGGCAACCCGGTCAATGGGGTTTTTGTGCAGGCCAAATGCGGCAACTTTTCGGCCATCTCCTTTCCCTCCGGCCCTGTCGCTTGGGGGCCTTATCAAGAAAGCGCCGACTGGCCGGCCGGTTTTTACGATTTGACGGTGGATACCAAACCCGTCCCCTGCATCTGGACTTTGACCGTGGTCGATACGGAAGACCGGCAGACTATTAAAGCAGTTTTGTCGGAATCCGTCCCCGTTGAGATTACCGCCCAAAAATCCATTGTCACCGCCAATTGGCGGAAGAACTGGTAAGATGGAGGGTTGGAAGAATGGCAGTTTGGTCCTCAACCTTCCAATCTTCCAATCTTCCTTTTTCATTCCACCCGAAAAGGTTTGGTCTGCGCCACCACCCACTGGAAAGATGTTTTCTGTGTCTCCAGGGTCAGCACCAGGCGGTAGACCCCCGGCGAAATATCACCCAAAAAAAAGTTGTATTGGGCGCGAATGATCTCCCCTTGTCGCCACTCCTGAATCGGATAAGTGGTCCCTGCCGGGGGGCGCGTCACTGAAACAGGCGTGGCCTCCCCGCTGTTTTTTATCACCTGAATAAAAAGCTGATCTTCCAGCCCGCGCACCGGCTCACGCGCCATCCAGTAAGCCACCAGTTGCACCGGGTCGCCGGGATGGAGCGGGGTGTCAGGCGCAGAGCGATGGCCCACCTTGTACAGATCATAGCCCAAGAGGGTCACTTCGTGCATGGGCTTATTTAACGGAACCTGCATCTTAAATGCCTCAAGCGGGAGGGGCGGATCGGGGCGGACAATCTCCACCTGGCCCAACTCGACAAAATCCTGCCCCCCGGCCACCGGCAGGCGCTGGCCGGTCTGGCTGTCATACAAACCGACAATCAGCCGGTGCAGGCCGGGCGGCGTGCCCGGTTCGATAAAAACACCATGCGCGTCGGCTACCGGCTGATTGGCCGGCCAGGCCGAAGTGGGGGTGAGCGGAGCCGCATCGCGCTGGCCGACCAGATGATCGGCCTGATCCAGCACTTGTACAAAAACCGTATAATTCTCATCGCTTTTCAGCGGCGTATCGGTTTGCCAGGAAAGCGCCACTTGCAGAATGTCGCCCGGCGTAATTTGAGACGCGGATAACCCATATCCCTTCAACCGGATGTGCGGGCCAAATTGGTAAGTGACCGGCGTCAGGGGTAGCTGTGTCTTCTCCAGCAGGCTGGCATAGCTGACCAGACGGACATTGCCGTACCACTGATCGGTCGCTTTGAACAGGTGCGTATTGAGCCAGGACTCAATCAGCCCGTTGGGGTCGGCTTGTTGAGTGGCCCAGTAAACCGCGTAGATTTTGTTGGCCTGACCGGCAATGGTTTGAAGTTCAGCCAGGGTAGCCGCCTCGTCGAGGGGACGGCGGCGCGGCAGCGGATAAACCGGCGCTTCGGGGGTGGAGGTGTTCAAGAAATAATAATTGAAGACATCTTGCTGTCCTTCGGCGTTTAAAATCACCGCATCATCCGGCCCGCCAACCGCCTTGATAAAATTGGCAAGCCCACGATAGTTGTCGCGGGCGTAGGTTGGGTCGGCAAAATAGTGATAGAGTGATAAAGCTGAGGCGGCGACCAGGGTGGATAAGAGAGCGCCGCCGATCAGGTATTTTAGCATGATGCGTGGTGGTGCGTGGTGCGTGATGGCTTCAATCGCGCAGGCCAGCAGGAGAGCCAAAGCGGGGGCAGCGACGAGCAGGAATTTGAGAAAGGCCGGGCTGAAAATGATTAGGGTCAGGAGGATGGGGAGGAGGAACCAGAGATAAAGGAGCGTGATGCGTGATGCGTGATGCGTGATGCGTGATGCGTGATGCGTGATGCGTGATGCGTAAATACCTCCAGTCGGGGCATAAATCGTAAATACCCAAAGGGCACGATGTCGTAAATCGTAAATCGTAAATCCTCTCGCCTCATCGCCTCATCGCCTCATCGCCTCCGGCGTAGCGCTGCACTTCCAGATAAATCGGCTTGGGATCGAATTCGGGGGTGACGAGGGTGAAGTAATCAAGGTAGGTGCGGGCCGGCCAGGGGTAGCGGAAGGCCCAGACGGCCATTGTTTTGGCCCAGGGCCAGCTTTTAACCAGTTCATAAGCCCGCAGGGTATTTTCGATGCGCTGGGCCGGCTTGACGGCGCGGGTCCAGCGGGGATGGTCGTTCCAGCCGCCTTCGGTAATGTAAATGGGCAGGCCGGCGTAACCGCGCTCAACCAGCAGTTGGTGGACCAGTTCGGTCCGCCGAAAGTTAATAACCTGCGGGTCGGGCGGATCGTCGGCGGGGAAGACCCAGCCGTAGGCATGGACGGCGAGACCATCCATAGCCTCACCCGCCCCGGCGTCGAGCATCCGCTCCAGATAAATCAAATCGTTCATCGCCTGGGCGTCACCGGGCGGAGCCAGGGTGGGAGCCAATGCGCCGCCCAGAACCACAACCTGCGGATGGGCCGCTTTGGCCCGGTGGTAAGTTACGGTCAGCAGTTGAGTATAACCCTCCGGGTTGAGGGGTTGGAAACCCCACTCCAGGGCCAAATTCGGCTCATTCCAGATGATAATGGCGGCTACTCGATCCCCATACCGTTCCACAAACGCCTGCACAAAATCGCCAAAATCGTCGTAATGTTCCGGGGCCAGAAACGAGGAAGCCGAGTCGGCGGGTCTGGCCCATTCGGGGGTCAGGCCCAGCCGGGCGATAACCTTCAATCCCTGCCGGGCGGCATGATCCATCACCAGATCGCTGTGCGACCAATCGAAAAGCCGGGGAACGGCTCATGGTAAGCCCAGGGGAAATATTCTACCAGCCAGGGCGCGCCCATCTCGCGGACCATCTCCAGGGTGCGTTTAATTTTCCAGGGTTCGACCTCGTCGGTGAGGCGGGTGTGAACGCCCATTTTGGGGTTGGCGGTGATGACGGTCTGCTGCGGGCCGAGTTCGATGGGGCGAGGCGGCGAGGAGGTGGGGAGGAGGAGCGTGAGGAACAAAATAATCACGAGCAAAAGCCAGAACGTTGAACGTTGAACGTTGAACGTTGAACGTTGAACGTTGAACATGAAACATAAAGGTATCATGATTTTTTCAGGGCGGACCAGGCTTGCCAGGCAAAGAGCAGGCCGGCGCTAAGCTGCAGCAATCCACCAAGAGCCGCTGCTGCGCCTAACCAGTTTCCCCCCAACAGGGCCAATCCCGGCTGGCCGATGATAATCAGGGGCAGGCCGAGGTTGAACAAGAGAAAAACCAGGGTAGGATTTACGATTTCCGACATCGTGCCCTTTGGGTATTTCCGATTTACGATTATTCGATTTACGATTTTAGGCTCCTCAGCCCAATTAACCCCCTCATAATCTCCAATCTCCAATCTCCTCTCTAACCAGCGGTCGTAAATCAAAGCCAGCCCCAACTGGGTCAGCCAGCCGAGCAGGAGAATTTGCTGGGTGGCGGTACTGGCAGTATAGGCCAGCGGGTTAAAGCCCAGCCAGCCATCGAACACCGTGACAGCCTGGGCTAACAATCCCAGCACCAGATAAAAGAGAGCGGCGATGAAAAATTTGCGGGCAAGCGGGGTCATGGTGAATTTTTCTTTTGCCAACTGCCCAGCATTTTGCCGATTTCGATCAACATTTGGCCGGCGTGACGCTGCTGTTCCAGGCTCATGTACCCCAGGTCGGCGCTGAGGCGCAGATAAAAGCGCAGTTTGTCCAGTTCGACATCGGCGGCCCGGAGATTGCCAACGGGGTTGGGCAAACGCACCGCTTCGATCAGCCGCTCTTGCAGATTCAAGGCCGACTGCTGCATGGCCTGGGCGATGACAAAGCGCTGGTGGCGTGGAAATTTAATTGAGTGAGCGGGATGAGTCCACTTGATAAAATCGTAAGTTTTGGCAAAGATGGGTGATTCTTGCATCAGCTAACCTCCAGACCTGACAGGTTTGGCAAACCTGTCAGGTCTGCGCCTGCCGGTGGGGAATGATTTGCTCACCCAGCAAGCTCCGGCGCAGGCCGTAAGTTTGCCCGTGAGCGGCGTGGGCCAGCCAGCCCTGCACCGAAGCGGTGACAGCGGCGTATTCCAGTTGCCCGGCGGCTAACCGGCGCAGGTGGGTCTTAAAACGGCGGCGAAAGGCCAGCCCGTTGCGCCGTTTTAACAGCCGGTGAGTCGGATAGGTGACAAACCCCAAAAAAGGAATGCCGTTGGCGACCGGGTAAACCGTGCTGGATGCGGGATGCAGGGTTAGCCGCAGCCGGGGCAGAAAACCGTTGATGGCCGCTTTCCAGGCCCAGAGCTGCCGCTTGCTGTCGCCAAACAACAAAAAGTCGTCCACATAACGCAGGTAGGCCCCACATTTCAACTCGCGCTTGATAAACTGATCCAGTTCATTCAGGTAACAATTGGCCCAAAACTGGCTGGTCAGGTTGCCAATCGGCAGGCCGCGCGGACGGTGGCCGCCAGCAGGTCGTCCCCGCGAAAGTAGACCATCTCGTATTCCTCTGACAAAACGCCGACGCCACTGGCCAGAATCCGGTCAATCAGCCACAGGGTGTCGGGGCAGACGATAAGTCTCGCCAAAATCTCCCGCAAAAGGGCGTGATCCAGCGAGGGAAAATGTTGCTTGATGTCGCAGGGTAACACATAACGGTAGCGGCGGGCAAACTCGGTGCAGCGGGCCAGGGCGCGGTGCGTCCCCTTGCCGAGCCGATTGGCGTAGCTGTCGGGGATAAAGCGGGCCTCGAAGATTGGCTCAATCTGCCGGCAAAGGGCGTGATGCACCACCGGTCCCGGAAGGGTCGCGGCCGAAATCAAGCGCCGCTTGGGTTCGTGGATGTAAAAGCTGTGGTACGAGCCGGGCCGGTAGGTTTTAGCGGCCAGCTCCTCCTGCAAACGCAGCAAGTGACTCTCCCACTTGTATTCAAAGTCCGGCTGCCGGTGGGTGGCCGCGCTTGCCCTTGCGGGCTTTGCGATAGGCCGTTTCCAGCGTTTCCCAGGTATAAATACCCGGATACAGGTTTTTGTAGGTTTTCACGAAAAGTCCTTTTTTAAATTTTTTTAGAGCGACCCGCTACGCGGGATTTTGTGGGTCTTATCGCCACCGCTCTTTCCCCTACTCCCTACTCCTTACTTCCTACTCCTAACGACAGGATTCAGGATTCCAGAAATTCAGCATTCCAGTAATCCAGAACTAAGAAATGGGGGACACTACCCGAAAACCAATATAGCCGCTACTGCTGATCGGGTCGTACCAGTTGCGGGAGACGCAGCGGGCGCTATCCCGATCATTGCTCCACGACCCGCCCCGCAACACCCGGTCTGTTTTCTTATTATCATACCAATCGGCGCACCACTCCCAAACATTACCGCTCATGTCGGCGCCGCCGCCGGGGCTGTCTCCCTGGGGCGAGAACTGCCCCACCGGGCTGGTTTGCCCAATCCCTGCCTCCGCCGTATTGCAGCGGCCCGCTTGCCAGTCATTGCCCCAGGGATATGCCCGGTTATCGCTTCCCTGGGCCGCTTTCTGCCATTCCGCCTCCGTGGGCAGGCGGTAGGGGCCGTCCGGTATAGTCGGCCAGCCAGTTACAGTAGGCTTCTGCTTCGTACCAGGTCACCCCCACCACCGGACAATCAGGCCGGTTCCATTTTGGCTCTTGCCAATAGCCAGGCTGATCCATTTTTTGCCGACTAGAGCGTGGCTTGCCTTGTCGCCACTGCCAGCCCATTTCACTCCACCATTCCTTATGGTTATAGCCATCTAACCCCAAAAATCGGTGGTATTGGGCATTAGTTACAGGATAACGAGCAATATAAGTAGAAGTTCCCGGAATTTCTACCAGGAGATAATCCAACCAATCAGCGACAATGTTAGTTATTGCCTCATCATTTAGTAATGTAACAAGCGCTTGACTGATCGCAATCTGATTTTCGGTCGCAATTTTTTGTAATTGAGCAGCTAATTCCATTCTTAATGACTCATCCTGTCGAGTCAATTCTGACAAGACGATCATTCCCGGCTTAATCCACGACAAGTTTGGCGAGAAAACCACCTTCATTAATTGACCTCGGTATTCCCGCCGCTGAGCCTCATTCTTGCTGGTCAGCATCTGCTCCAAGGCCCATAAGGCGGCGTTGCGGCGGGCTTCGTTGTCGCCGCTTACCACCCGCAAAAAGCGGAGGATGGCCTGCTCGTCGGCCAGTTCGGCCGCGAGTTCCTCGTGCGCGTTCGGGCTCAGGCGCGCCGGGTGCGTGCGCGTGTGGACCTCTTTCAGCATGCGGATGCTGACCTGGGTGTAGATCTGCGTCGTCGATAGTTCCGCGTGCCCGAGCAGTTGCTGGATGAAGCGGATGTCCGCGCCGTTCTCCAGCATCAGCGTCGCGCAGGTGTGGCGGAAGAGATGGCAAGACCCGGTCTTGCCGATCTCGGCCGCGTCGACGTAGTCGCGCGCGAGTTGGGTCAGGCGGTTCAACTCGAAGACCTCGCCCACGTTGGTGAGGAAGATGGTGCCGTCGTCGGGCGTGAGCGCGAGTTTCGGGCGCGTCTCGTCGAGGTAACGATTGATCCAGCCAATGGCGCGTTCCCCGATCGGGATCATCCGGTCTTTCTTCCCCTTGCCCTGGCGCACGGTGAGCGTGCCGCGCTCTTGGTCGAGGTCGTAGAGCTTCAAGTGCGCGAGTTCCATGCGCCGCATGCCGGTGGAGTAAAAGACTTCGAGGATGGCGCGGTCGCGCAGTCCGAGCGGATCGGATACGTCCGGCCCGGCGAGCACGCGCTCGACTTCGCTCGTCGTGAGCACGTGTTTCGGCAGTCGCTTCTCCAGCCGGGGCAATTCGAGGTCGGAGGCAGGATTGGAGAGCAGAAGGTTTTGCCGGCACAGCCACTTGAAGAAGGCGCGCACTGGCACGAGTGCGCCGTGTTGCGAGCGGAAGGACAGGGGTTGCCCGTTCTTGCGCCGGTAGTGGAAGAGATGCCGCTGGTAGCGTTCGAGGATCGGCTTCGTGATCTCGTTGGGCCGCGACAGGCCGCGCTCGTCGGCCCACTTGTGGAACTCGCGCAGGTGGTGCTCTCGGCTCGCGATCGTGGCAGGCGAGTAGTTGCGCGCCGCGAGCCACTGCGCGTAATCGTGCGAGAGCGCGGCGAAGCCGTGCGCATCGCTCGCGTCGCCGATGGCCAATCTTCCCTTGCGCTGTCCCTTGCGCGGCATGGTGCGTCTACGGTCCGGATACGACTACGCGGCGGCGTCTTTCCGCGCCGTCGCCTGGTACTGCGTTTTCGCCCGATTTGGACTCGGGCGCGCGATTCTCAGAGGAGGAATCGCTCTTTTCCTCGGGCCGTTCCTCCCCCGATAACGGCCCGTTTTCGGGCCGTTTCAGCCCCGACATCCCGCCTTCTCCCCGTCACCCCGTGGATCGTAGCCGCAACGGCACGCAGCCCCGACACGTCGGGATTGCGGTCGCTGTGCGTCCTCAATTTCTCGACATCGAAGAGGCCGCACATGAAGCGGCGGCCGTCCTGACCCACGCCGTCGTAGAGCAGTTCGTAGACGAACGACTGCCCGTGATCGGCGCGCCGCAGCACGAGGTATTCGAGATCGAGCAGCCGATCCAGATGCACCTTCAACTGCGTGTTGCTCCAGCCGGTGCGTTCGCGCACCTGGCGGCGCGTGAACCACACTTGATCGACGTCGGTCTTGGTTCGCGCGGCGACTTCCTGGACCATGTCCCAGAGCAACTCCAGCAGGCGGCGCGTTTGCGGCGGCATGTCGTCGAG
>JAAUSP010000705.1 GCA_012032575.1 Anaerolineales bacterium
AATGTGTCCCCGATTACGCTTTGCCTCTCTACTCCCTACTTCCTACTCCCTACTCCCTACTCCCTACTCCCTACTCCTGGCTTGTCTTTTTCTGGCCCTCTCCATTCTGGTCAAATTTGTAACCATCCTCGTCGTGCCCTTCTTTTTGCTGGCGCTGACCGCTTCCGAAACCAACTGGCTCAAACGGCTGGCGCTGATGAGTACATACGGCTTGCTGATAGCGCTTCTGGTCATCTTGCCGCTGCTCCCCATGTGGCCCGGCTGGGACAACTGGGCGGTGCTGCAAGCCGGCAGCGGCGCGGGACGATCCCTGCTGGCCCTCATGGTTCTCAGCCTCAAAGACACCTGGGGCGTCAACTTTGCCTTCGATTTTTCCCGCAATCTATTGTTTGGCGTTTACACCTTGATTTATCTGTACTGTCTTTTTAGTAGTCAGAAGTCAGTAGCCAGTAGTCAGACATTAGTCAATAACCTTCCAACCTTCCAACCTTCCAACCTTCCAACCCTCCACTCCTCCTTCCACGCCCTCTTCTGGTACGTTCTTCTCGCCGCGCCGGTGTTTCATGCCTGGTACTTGCTGTGGTTTCTGCCGTTGGCGGTGCTGTTATTGCCCAATTGGCGACCCCTTATCGCCACCACTGTTTTTTCGGTCACAGCGCTGTTCGTCATCCCCTATTTTGAAACCATCCGCGTCTGGTATCCGGCTTTGCTGGGGAATCAATTTCTGGGCCATCTGATCGGGGTACCCCTGCTGGTGGTCCCGCCGGCCCTCGCCCTTCTCTGGCCGATTAGCCGAAGCCCCAAATCTGAGGTATGATACGTGTGCGTGGTGCGTGGTGCGTAGAAAACCTTTAACGGACCACGCACTACGCACCACGCACTGCGTTACAAATCCAAAATCTTCGAGAGGATATTATGACCAAAACAATCGCTGTTCTGGGTGGAACAGGCAATGAAGGGCCGGGTCTGGCCCGGCAATGGGCCAAATCGGGCCAATATAACGTGATTCTCGGCTCGCGCCAGGCCGAAAAGGCCGAGCGGGTGGCGGCTGAATTAAATGAACAATTGGGCGAACCGCTGCTCCAGGGGATGACTAATGAAGACGCCGCCGCCGCCGCCGATATCTGTGTGCTGACCGTACCTTACAGCGCTCATGAGGCTACCCTGACCCAACTCCGTAATGTCCTGCAAGGCAAAATCCTGATAGATGTGACCGTGCCGCTCAAGCCGCCCAAGGTCAGCCACGTCAACGTGCCGCCGGGCGGGTCGGCGGGACAGGAGGCGCAGGCCATTTTGGGCGAGGGCGTGCGGGTGGTGTCGGCCTTTCAAAACTCGGCGCGGCCCATTTGAGCGAAGACAGCGAGCATATTGACTGCGATGTCCTGGTCTGCGGCGACGATAAGGAAGCCAAGGCCGAAGCCATCGCCCTGGCCGCCGCCTGCGGCATGCGCGGGATTGACGCCGGCCCGCTGCAAAACGCCGTCGTCGTCGAAGGCTTGACCGCTGTGCTGATAGGCATCAACATCCGGCACAAAGTCAAAGCCTCCGGCATCAAAATCACCGGGATTTAAAAAATGACAACCAATATAAGGCCACCCATTGCTAAGATTGAGCCTCAGATTTTAACCCTGCACGGTGACGTCCGCACCGACAACTATTTTTGGCTGCGCGAACGGTCAAACCCTGAGGTGATGGCCTACCTGGAAGCAGAAAACCGGTACACCGCCGCCGTGATGCAGCCCACCGAACCGCTGCAAGAGCAGTTGTACCGGCAACTGCTGGGCTACATCAAGGAAACGGATCAGAGCGCGCCGGAAAAACTGGATGGCTATTATTACTACGAGCGCACCGAAACCGGCAAAGCCTACCCGATTTACTGCCGCAAGGGAGTCAACCCGGATGCCGCCGAGGAAATTCTGCTGGACCAGAATCAACTGGCCGAGGGTTCAGATTTTTGCCAGCTTGGAGTATTCCACGTTAGCCCTGACCACCAACTCCTGGCCTACTCGGTTGACCTCAGCGGTGCAGAAACATTTACCCTGTACATCAAAGACCTCGCTACCGGCCAATTATTGCCCGATCAAATCCCCAACACCTATTACAGCCTGGCCTGGGCCAGCGACAACCGGACCTTTTTTTACACCGTTCTGGATGAGGCCAAGCGCCCCTACCAGTTGTACCGCCACACTCTCGGCACCAACCCCCGCGACGATGCACTGCTCTACCACGAAACCGATCAAATGTATAACATGTTCCTCCATAAAAGCCGGAGCAAAGCCTTTATCCTGGTCTATCTGCGGCAGTCGGTTACGTCCGAGTGGCGCTATTTGCCCGCCGACGAACCGATGGGCCAATTCCGGGTCATCCAGCCCCGGCAGCACGGCCTGGAATACCTGGTAGACCATCGTGGCGACGAATTTTATATTCTGACCAACGCCGAGGCCGAAAATTTCCGGGTGATGACGGCCCCCACGGCCAATCCGGCAAAATCCGAGTGGCGCGAGTTAATTCCCCACCGCCCGGCGGTCAAAGTGGATGAACTGCTGGCCTTTCAGGATCACCTGGTTTTATTTGAACGGGAGAACGGTCTGCCTCAAATTCGGATTACCCATTTGCCTGACCAGACCAGCCACTACGTTGAATTTTCCGAGCCGGCCTACACGATTTGGCCGCAGGGCAATCGGGAGTTCCAAACCCCTCAACTCCGCTTCGGTTATTCGTCGCTGGTCACGCCGCCCTCAACCTTTGATTATGAGATGAATGATCGGACCCACGCCCTCAAAAAGCAGGAAGCGGTTCCCGGCTATGACCCGGCTCAATACCAGTCAGAGCGGATTTTTGCCACCGCACCCGACGGCGTTCGGGTGCCGATTTCGCTGGTTTACAAAAAGGGCCTGGTCAAAGATGGACGCAGCCCGCTGCTGATGCACGGTTACGGTGCTTATGAAGCCTCGATGGACGCTTATTTTGCCTCGCGTCGCTTGTGCCTGCTGGAACGGGGCTTCGTTTTTGCCATCCCTCACATTCGCGGCGGCGGCGAAATGGGCCGGCACTGGTACGAGCAGGGCAAGCTGCTCCACAAGCACAACAGCTTTACCGATTTTATCGCCTGCGCCGAGCATCTGATCGCCGAGAAATATACTTCTGCGGATAAGTTGGTTGCCTTTGGCCGCAGCGCCGGGGGCCTGCTGATGGGCGCGGTGACAAATATACGGCCCGATTTGTTCAAAGTAATTATCGCCGGGGTGCCCTTTGTAGACGCGCTCACCACCATGCTCGATGCCTCCATCCCGCTGACCACCAGCGAGTACGAAGAGTGGGGCAATCCCGCCGACCCGGCTTATTACGCCTACATCAAATCCTACTCGCCCTATGACAACCTTGAGGCCAAAGCCTACCCACACCTGCTGGCCACTGCCGGCTTGAATGATCCGCGCGTCCAGTATTGGGAACCGGCCAAGTGGGTTGCCCGGCTGCGTGCCCTGAAAACGGATCAGAATGTTCTGCTGTTCAAAACCGAGATGTCCGCCGGGCACAGCGGCCCCTCCGACCGCTACGCCTATCTGCGTGAATGGGCCTTTACCTATGCCTTTATCCTCGACCGGCTGGAGATCTATGCCTGAAAACCTGCACCTGATCCCCCTGCCGGACCTGCCCCTCATCCGGCCCGGCGATGACCTGGCCCAACTGATTGTGGCGGCCAGCCAGAAGGTCGGGCTGACCTTGACCGATACCGATATTGTCGTCGTGGCCCAAAAAATTATCTCCAAGACCGAGGGCCGTTTTGTGCGTCTGTCCGAAGTCACCCCCTCACCGCAAGCCCTGGCCCTGGCCGAAACCACCGGCAAGCCCGCCGAGCAGGTCGAAGTGATTCTGTGGACACCGCCGAA
>JAAUSP010000706.1 GCA_012032575.1 Anaerolineales bacterium
CCCAGGCCAACCAGGAAGCAGCCCTGGCTGCCGCTGCCGAGGAAGCCGGCCTCCAGGCCCGCCAATCAACGGCTTATCGCCTGGCGGCTGCGGCCCTGGCTGCCCTGCCCACCCAGCCGGATCAAAGCCTGCTCCTGGCCCGCGAAGCCGTTTCGGCCAGCCTGGCGATTGATGCTAACGTCCCCCCGGAAATCAGCGGGGCGCTGCGCCAGGCGGTTCGGGCCAACAGCCTGGACGAGCGGTTAACTGCCGGTCACGGCGGCCCAGTCAATGATACGGCATTCAGCCCCGACGGCAATCGTCTGGCCACCGCCGGCGATGATGGCACGGTCAGGTTGTGGAATACCACGTCGGGCGGCCAGGTGCTCGTTCTCTCTACCACCACCGGGCAGCCTTTCTACAGCGTCGCCTTTAGCGCGGCGGGCGACCGGCTGGCCGCAGCCAGTTTTGATCAAACGGCCAAAGTGTGGGATGCCGGCACCGGCGAGGCACTGCTGACCCTGGCCGGCCATAAGGATTGGGTGGTTGGGGTGGCTTTTGGCCCGTCGCCTGCGGGCGAGGGCGAAGAACTCATCGCCACCGGCAGCCAGGATGGCACGGCCATCCTCTGGAACGCCGCCACCGGCGAAGAACTCCTGACCCTGACCGGTCATACTGCCGCCGTAAACCGTCTGGCCTTTAACCCGGCGGGCAACCGTTTGGCCACGGCCAGCGACGACGGCACGCTCATCCTCTGGGATACCGCTTCGGGCGAGCTGCTGCTGACCCTGAGCGGCCACGAAGGGCCGGTTTATGATGTCGCTTTTGATCCGGCGGGCGACCGCCTGGCCTCGGCCAGTATTGATGGAGCCGTCAGAATTTGGGACATCCAGACCGGCCAGGAAGAGCGCACTCTGCGCCATAACCGGGCCGGCTGGGTCACCAGCGTGGCTTTTAACGTTAGCGGCGAATGGCTGGCCTCCGCCGGCAACGATGGCCGGATTGTGGTTTGGGATGCAGCCACCGGCCGGGAGCGCCTGAGCCTGACCGGGCATGCCGACGCCATCAACGGCCTGGCGGTTTCGCCGCAAATTCGGGCGGGCGAGTGGCTGGCCTCGGCGGGGGCCGATGGACAGGTCCGCTTGTGGCGGCTCACTGGCGACGAAGCCGTGTTGGGCCTGCCTCCTCTGGCCGACCACCAGGAGCCGGTCTACAGCCTGGCTACCGATGCTTCGGATAGCCAACTAGCTACTGCCGGCGGGGATGGGTTGGTTAAACTGTGGCAGCTTGGCCCCGATCAACCCGGCCTGACCCGCACCCTCGACCCGGTTGCCGGGCCGCTCTATGCCGCCGCCCTCAGCTCAGAGGGCAATCTTCTGGCGGCGGCAGGGGAAGCAGGGCAGGTAGTGGTCTGGGAAACTACCTTTCCCGACACCGCCCCCGGCGAAACCGAGACCGAGTTCCGGTTGGCTGGTCACTCCGGCCCGGTCTATGCTTTGGCTTTTAACCCGGCGGGCGACCAACTCGCCAGCGCCGGTGAGGATGGCTCCATCCGTTTGTGGGATACCACCTCTGGTGAAGAAGTAGCGGCGCTGGCCCCCACCGAAGGCGGAAGTGACACCGCCAACGCGCCGGTCTACAGCCTGGCGTTTCATTCCTCCGGCGCTTTTCTGGCGACGGCCGGGCAGGATGGTCAAATCCGGCTGTGGGACCTGGCTTCAAACGAGCAGATTGCTGCTTTGCCCAGCACCGGGGCCACGGTGCGCGCCCTGGCGTTTCATCCGGCCCTGCCTGATACCCCTGCCGCCGATGCTGCGGGGGCGCTGCTGGCCATTGGCGGCGATGACGGCACGGTGCGCCTGTGGACGGTGCGCCAGTCTATCCGCGCTCTGCCTGGTGCGGGGGCAGCGATTCAAGCCCTGGCCTTTAGCCCCGACCAGCAGCGGCTGGCGGCAGTGACAGCGGATGGGACGATAACGATTTGGAGCATGGTTTCCGGCCAGATCGTGGAGCGGCTGGCTTCTCCTGCCGGGGTTAAGGCCGGTTATGGCCTGGCCTTTCTGGCCGATGGCGAAGCTCTCTTCAGCGGGGGCCAGACGGTTTCCGCCGCCGGAGCAGGCGGAGCGCTGCTGCGATGGGACGCCGCCGCCGCTGAACTGCTCAATCTTTATGCGCCGGTCCCGCTGGCGGGCCTGGCCCTCAACGCTGACCGGGTGGCCGCAGCCGGGGCAGATGGACAGGTCCGGCTGTGGGAAGTTGAGCCGGGAACGGGCCGCTGGTCGGCCCGGCCTGTGGGGGGGGCGTGTGGCCGCAGCGGGAGTCTTTTACCACCCCTGAGCCGGCCCTGTTGACCGGCGTCGCCGTGGCCGGGGATTATCTGGCCGCCGGGGGCGACGCCGGGACGGCCTGGCTGTGGGACCTTCAATCGGGCAGGCTGCGGGCGACGCTGCCGGCTCATACCGGCCCGGTCAACAGCATTGTTTTGCTCAGTTCCACCGCCGGGATCAGCGGGAGCCGCCTGATCACCGCCGGTCAGGATGATACGGCCAAAGTGTGGACCATTGCCGCTAACGGGTCCGTCGCCCGGCAGCCTGAGTTTACCCTGGCCGGTCATAGCGGCGATGTGACGGCTGTGGCCGTTAGCCCAGGCCCGGAAGCGCTGCTGGCCACCGCCAGCCACGACGGGACGGCCCGGCTGTGGAATCTCGAAACGGGTGAAGAAGGCTTGACGTTAGCCGGGCACAGCGGCTGGGTTAACGACGTGGCCTTTAATACGGCTGGCGATTGGCTGGTGACGGCGGGCGAGGATGGCACGGTCAGAGTGTGGGAGGTGGCTTCGGGCCGGGAACTGCTGCGGCTGGATTCGTCCGCAGGCTGGTTCGGGGCGGTCAAGCGCGTCGCCTTTAGCCCAACCGGGCAAGGTCTGGTGGCACTAACCGGAGACGGCATTGTGTTCGGCTGGTCGTTGGCAGAGGGTCAGTCTGGCGATGTTCCTTCTGCTCAACTTGTGTTGCAAGTGCCGCCCGCGCCGGGCAGCATCCCTGGCAGTCTGGCTTTTGACTCGACCGGTCGCGTGGTGGTCACTGCCGGGGCGGATGGGGTGGTTCGTTTTTATGCCTGGTCAGTGGAAGATTTGCTGGCGTTGCGTTAGAATTCTCACCACGATAATGTGCCCCCTGCATGTCATTTCGAGCCGCCAGCGAGAAATCCTGGCGGCCCTTGCTATAAGTTTAGGCAGCGGGGTAGAAGATTCCTCCCTCCGGTCGGAATGACATGACTTTTGCAGAAATAAAAAAGGCCCGCAGCTAACTGCGGGCCTTTTGATTACAGTTTTAGCTCAATCGTAGTTCACCGGGCCGACGAAGTTGCTGTCATCGTCGGTGGGCTGTTTGGCGAATTCAAACACGGCGTAGGCGCTGCCGTCCATGTAGGTTTTGAGGGTCAACTGGGTGCCGTCAATCCAGATGTAGTAGATGCCGGCATTCAGCCCGGCGAAATCGCACGCGCCGGGACCTTTGTGGCCGGTATAGCATTTGGCTTTGTAACCGCCGCCTTCACTCTCGGCCCGGACCCACAGCCCGGAAGCCGGTGTCTTGATCAGGATATTCGACCAGCCGCCGCTGCGTTCGTGCGGCTTGCTGGGATTGTCCCACGAGGCCAGCACCCAGCCATCCGGCGAAGCATACGTCTGGCCCTGAAAGCGGACCTGTTTGCTGAAGGCCACGTTGACCCGCTGCCCGCCATCCACGCTGATCTGAATTTTCTCCGAGGGGGTCTCCTCATCCTCTACCCAGACATCGTAATCGCCGGGGGGAAGATGGCGGAAAGCAAAGCTGGACGGCCCAAACTCGCCGCTGAGATACTCGGTTTCGCCCTTGACTTCATAATCACCGCTGCGCATGCGCACC
>JAAUSP010000707.1 GCA_012032575.1 Anaerolineales bacterium
TTGTTCGCTACGACACTGCTCACGGACGCCCCCACAAAGATATACTTCATCCAGATGGCTTCCAGGATAAAATAGAATTTTATGGTTATGTTAGGGAAGAGGTGTTAACTTTAGGTGAGCGAGATATCAAGGCCAAATGGCAACATTATCGAGCCAAGTATCAGGAGGAGATGGTCTAATGAGTTATAGTCGAGAAACTATTGCAGAGAAAAATATGACGCTTTCCTTCGAGTTCCAGCGATATATCCTGGAATATCCAGACTTATTGGCTCAAATTCCGCCGGGAGCCGAGGTTGTTTTGTTGCCTAAAGACGACCCCGAACTGTATCGGATCAATCTGGAAGTTGCGCAAAAGATCAAATATGCAGCGGATGCCCCGCCTGTTGTTTACATAGAAATCGAAGCTCTGGCTCCGGCCCGTTCACGGCTGGTCAATCCCCGTGTCCGCCGTGCTGCTTGACACCCCCGCTAATTGGATAGCGGTATGAAGCATCCAGCAGTCCCTTGAGCGATTGGATGCGGGTGGGTTGTAGTAAGTTCTCAAAGCCTCGACTAATTCAGGTGACAAACCCCTGTTTACTGCCTTCTAACAAATAGGCGATACTAAACGACACCCAATATGACCATTCCAGTCATCCGGGTAGCACCCAGCCCGACCGGTACAGCGAGCGCTGGTCTCAAAGTCCAACCATGATCCACCTCTTATTGTCCGACCATCGGTTCCAGTAAGATAATTGATCGCCTCTTCACCTTCAGCAGTATTATAAGGGTAGGGTTTAAGATCAAGATGGGACGATTTTGTTATACACAACTCCCAAACATTACCGGCACAATCACATGCACCAAAAGTGCTGACTCCCATTGGATAAATGCCTACCGGTGTTGTAACTTGAACCGCCTGTTCTCCCTCGATACTATTCAAGCGACTGGTCTCAAATCTATTACCCCAAGGATATTGCCGCCCATCAATACCTCGAGCTGTTTTTTCCCATTCCGCTTCAGTAGGAAGACGGTGTAACAGACCTGTTTCAGCGCTCAACCAACGGCAATACGCAACACACTCATACCAAGTGACTCCAACTATTGGCTGATTAGGTCTATTAAAATTAGTTGCTTGCCAGTACCTCGGTTCATTTTGTTGTTGACCAATTCTCTCCCAACCAGCATCTGTCCACCAGCGTTTATTATTATAACCCCTCGCCTCGATAAATCGTCTATATTCAGCGTTGGTGAGTGGGTATTTGCCAATCTGATATTCTGGCAAAAAGAGTTTATGTTGTGGTTTTTCGTCAGGGCTGGTGCTTTCATCATCCCCCATCAAAAACTTCCCCGTCGGAATCGTCACCATCTCTCCCAACCTCGGATCACCCAAATAGCCCAACACCTCCCCCGCGGCAATCCGCACCCGTAGAGCCACTTCGGGGTCAGAGATATTGGAGATTAGAGATTGAATGACAGCTTGCCGAACAGCCTGATCCACCCTCGCTTTGCCTTCGTGCAAACAGCGGCCGGCCAGTACCGGGTTGACCCGGATTAAAGTTTGCACCAGTTGATCGTCATTCTCTGGGGCCAACCCTGCCGCCAAAATCGTCGTTTCTTCCCAGCCTGTAGGTGGGGGGGGAGGAAGGGGATCGGTCCCGAAAACAAATTTGGGGCGGGTCCGACAACGGCATCTCTCTTTCCAGCCAGGGCCAGCGCCACAGCTTTTCAAGACCTGACAGGTCTGCCAGACCTGACAGGTCTGCTTGCTTCAGCAACTGCCGCGCCGCGAAATACTCCTGCAACACCTGGTGATAAAAGCGCACCGAGGCGCGGTCCACCGGCATTTCGATCAAATTGGCGCGGGCGGCCAGGGTCAAAACCTGGTCGGGCGGGGCCGGGATGGGCGGCCACTTGGGATCAATCTGGACCTGGGGCGGCATCACGGTTTTGACCAAACTGGTCTCCACCGCTGCGCCGGAGCCGGCCCGCTGCTGCATCTCGAAGGCCAGAACCGACAGGCTTTCCCGCTGCGCGGCGGCGTCGAGCCACTCGGCGGGCGGGCATTTGGCTTTTTCGCGGGCCAGCAGGATGTGGGTGAATCGGGTCAACAACTCAGCCCGATTTTGGCCCAGTTGCCCGTCTTCGAGGAAGATGTCAATCATTATGGTCAGGAGGTAGGGGTTGCGGGCGAGTTCCAGCAAGCGGCGCGGCTCGACCCCACCCCCAACCCCTCCCCTCGCGAGGGAAGGGGAGGCGGTCAATGTATGCCATAAAGTTTGCCAATTGTCTGGTAACTCGTTTTGCAAAAAGTGTGGATTTGCTCGTCATTCAACGGCTGAATTTCGATGCGCTGCAAGCCGGAGAGTTCTTCGCCGTAGTCGAGGACGCGGCAGGTGACGAGGAAGCGGTTGCCTTTGGCTCGCCAGCGGTCAATAAAGCGGCGCAGGGCGGCGGCCCGCTCGCGGTAGCCGTCGCGGGGCATCTCGTTGAGGGCGTCGAAGAGGAAAAACAGGCGGCCCGCTTCCAGATAACCCTCCAAATTGGCCGCCAGTTCGGGTGCGCCCCAACGGCCCGCCTCGATGGAGCCGCCCCAGCCTTCGGCAATCCAATCTTCCAGGGTCAGGCCGGGGGTAAAGTCGCTCAGGCGAAGGGGGAGGGGCAGCAGGGGGGCAGGGGAGCGGGCTGCGTCCTGGAGCTTGTCGAAGGGGGGGCAGGGGAGAGGATTCACTGGCAAAGCTCATAGGCCAGATGCTCCAACGCGGTGGTTTTGCCGCAGCCGGGGTCGCCAGCAGGATCAGGCAGGGGTATTTGTCCAGCGCCCTCGCGCAGGGTGTTCAGCTTGACCCGCTTGATCTCTCGCTCGGCGACGATCCATTCGCGGTATTCGGCCTCGGTTCGATGAGCGCGGCGGCGAGCGGCGCGGGAAGTATGAGCCGATGACGAGGCAGGGAGGGTCTCGGTCGTCTGGCCGGATAGAGGAATGTAATAGCTTGCTTCTTGGGCATACTTGTCTTTGAGCCGGTCAAGATAAGCCTGCTCACAGCGCGGCAGGTCGGCAATGGCCTGCGCCAGATAATCCAGCGCCGTTTGGATAGACGCTCTGGCGGCAGGGTCGAGCAGAGGCAGCGCTTGCCGCAGCGCCGCTGCTTGCGCCGGCAGGTTGCACGCCGGGGGCATCTGCCCGCCGGTCTGCTGGACGAGTTGAATCACCACCTCGACAATATCTCGCCCGGCAAACTTGCTGTTGTGAATGCCGCCGGTAATGTTGCCGAAAGTTAATTGACCGCTTTCCTCCATGTTATCCGAGCCATAATCGGCCAACCCAGAGTCCGGCTAAAGCGAGTTTTTCCACCAACGGAGCCAATGTCTCGGCAATCGGCTTGACCGCACTGCCCACTTCGCCTGCTTTTTCAGCCACAGTTTTGGCTCCATCCAGAATTTTACTGAGGATGTCAGTGGCCTCAGTCAAACTCTTTTGAACAGATTCGGCCTGTTCTGCATTGACCTCTCCCTCGACTTTGCTTGCGGCTTCTTGAATACCAACTTCTGCTGCTTGAGCAGTCAACGGAGCCATCGAGGAGATTTGTTGTAATGTCTCTTTTTGGGCTGTCACTTTTGCCAACTCTTGCTGAATTTGGGCCAATAATTGCTTGAGTTCATCAACAGTGGGTGGTTTGTCCGAGGATTGTCCCACATTGGCCGTCGAACTAATTATGTCGCGGCCCGCAATGATGCTGCCGTGAATACCCCCGCTGACGTTGCCGATGCTCACGCTGCTGCTGCCGGAAGATTCTTGAGTAGTCATGAAAATCTCCTTTCAAATAAGCGGTTCTATTTATTTTCAGACCTGTGAGGTTTTCAAAACCTCACAGGTCTTATCAGCTTTTCGGATCGAACAACTT
>JAAUSP010000708.1 GCA_012032575.1 Anaerolineales bacterium
GAATTCTGAACCTGCCATTGATGGTGGCGGCGGTGCTAACGATGCTATGGCGACAAGTACCCTCGGTCCACGAACTGAACCGCATGCTGGCGCGGGAAGATTTACTGTGGGGCCAGGCGGTCAAAGTCAGCCAACAAGCCTTGAGCCAACGCTTCCTGAGCTTTCCGGCAGTTTTTGTTTGAGGGCGTCCTGAAAGAGTTACTGCCTCAACTCAAGCAGCGGTGGCAACAACGGCAGCACCGATCCTTACCGGAGAGTATCACTTATGCCCAGAAGCACTTTAAGCAGATTTGGGTGGTCGATGGCTCGACCCTGGAAGCCTTGTTTCGCAAACTCAAAGTCCTGGAAGATGTTCCGGTGGGCCAACTGGCGGGCAAGATAGGCACCGTGATTGACCTGCTGACCCGTCTGCCCGTGGAAATTTGGTTTACGGAGCAGCCCAAGGCCCACGATAGCCACTTTATGCCGGAATTGTTAGCCCTGGCTCAGGCCAAAACCCTGCTCATTCTAGATCGTGGCTTCTATGATTTCCAGTTTTTTGCCGACCTGATCCAGCAAGAGGTGGCTTTCATCACTCGGCCCAAAAGCAATGCCTTTTGGGTGGGACACAAGCTCTTGAGTAGCACCACCACGATCAAAGACCAGATTATTTTTCTGGGCACCGGCACCCAAGGTCAACCCGTTCTCAAACTGCGGCTGATTGAAGTTCGCTTTGGTCAGGTCTGGTATCAATATCTGACCTCCGTCCTTGACCCGACGCTGTTACCCCCGCTGGTGGTCGCTGACCTTTACCGACGGAGGTGGCGAATCGAAGAGGCATTTAACACCACCAAACGGCTTCTCAACTTGAGTTATTTGTGGACGGGTAGTCTCAATGGGATCCAACTCCAAATTTGGGCCACCTGGCTGTTTTATATCCTCCTGCTTGACTTGGGTGATGCTGTTGCTGATCGGATAGGTGTCCCTTTTGACCGAATCTCTTTGGAAATGCTCTTGCGCGGTCTATATCATTTCTCCCGGGCTTACAGCCGCGGCTTGGCCTCCGACCCTGTGGCTTATTTTGCTGATCCGGTTAATCAAGATTTAGATGTGGTCAAACCCTTGCGTAAACCGATTTCTCGACTTGATTTATCTCCTTTCCCTATTTGACTTTTGGCTTGAACGCTTAACTTGTCACGGATGATTGAGAAGATTTAACTCGTAAGGCCATTCCTTTTCCCTGACAAAGACGAGATTAACCCGACGGCGGTTGGCGAAGCGGGCGTCTCAGCGCCCGGCTCGGCTCGGCATGCGGGACAGGGCGCTTTAGCTGACCCCGGTCGGGGGGGGCGGTCTATACCATTCGAGGGTGCGGCGCAGGCCCTCGGCCAGGCTGTGCTGCGGCTCGTAGCCCAGGTGGCTGCGGGCCAGGCTGATATCGGCTTGAGCGTGGGCCACATCGCCGGGGCGGGGGGCGGTGTGGAGCACGTCGGCGCGGCGGTGGGTCAGCCGGGTCAGGTGGGCCACCAGGTCCAGCAGGCTGGTACGCTGGCCGCAGGCAATGTTAAAAACACCCCCAACGGCGGCGGGGGCGGTACAGGCCTTGAGATTGGCCTGGACCACGTTGCCGACAAAGGTAAAGTCGCGGCTTTGGCTGCCGTCGCCAAAGATCACGGGCCGTTCTTCGGCCAGCAGGGCGGTGATAAATTTAGGGATCACCGCCGCGTATTGTGAGACAGGCTCCTGACGCGGCCCGAAGACACTAAAGTAGCGTAAGGCGACTGTTTCCAGCCCGTAAAGCTGCCAGAAGCCCTGGCAGTACTGCTCGGCCGCCAGTTTAGAGATGGCGTAGGGCGAGCGGGGCCGGGGGGCCATGCTTTCGTGTTGGGGCAGGGCCGGGGTATCGCCGTAAACCGAGGCGGAGGAGGCAAAGATTAGCCGTTTGACCTGACCTTCGAGGGCGGCCTGGAGGACGTTGAGCGTGCCGGTCACATTAACCTCGTTGCTGGTCAGAGGGTCGCGTACCGAGCGGGACGCCGAGGGCAGGGCGGCCTGGTGCAGCACGTAATCCATGCCGGCTGCGGCCTGGCGCACCAGGTGGTAGCTGCGGATGTCGCCTTCCATCACTTCAATCCGGCTCAGGTAAGGCTCCAGGTTGGCCTGCCGGCCGGTGGAGAAGTTATCCAGCACCCGCACCCGCTCGCCGCGGGCCACCAGTTCGGCTACCAGGTGGCTGCCAATAAAACCGGCTCCGCCGGTTACCAGGTAATAGGCCATAGGGTCCTCCGAAGCTCAGGATGCCTTATCATCGTCTAATTAGTGTGGGTTGTGCGCTGAACAATTTTAAGTAATCCAGTAGCCACTTTTGTGCTACGCAGCTTTCGGCCTTCGGCATTCAGGTGATAGACCGTATCAAAAAACATTGTATCAGGATATATATGGTCTGCCGGATGGTCTATCAGGGTTATCTGAGGAATAGTCTTAAGCTGCTCAACTATGTGGGCGATAGCCGTTTGGTTATCGCTGAATTTGAACTGGGTTTCGGCCAACGGTGGAAAAGAATAGACAACCGTCGCGCCGCGACTCTCGGCAAGAAGCGCGAAGTCTTGCAGAACTTTGGCAGTTTCGGGGTTTTCTGCTTGCGTATTGATCCGCTCGACTCCACCCAGGTGAAGCGACTTGGGTTGATTGAGGTGATTGACAAAATCGCCATAATCATTGAAGGCATCACGATTATAGATTGGGTCGTACCTGCCTGGTAAAATTTCCATAAATTTGCCCTGATTAAATTCCGGGAGATTTCTTATCAAGACGACATATTGATTTGGCGATGTGAGCGAGAAGATGGAGCGAGGATTAGCTCGAATGGCCCACAACATATTTAAGCCACCATCAAGTAGGGTGCCAGTCCAGTGTTCATACTCTGGACTTATTGCTATCACATCTCCTGGCCCGATACTGGATATTACTTCATCAAGAATGTAGCGTAGACCAAATCCGCCGTTCAGCCCCATATTGACAACCGGTCGCCGAATACGGGATTGAACGGTCTCACTATCGAGGCCAAGCGCCAAACTCGAACCGCCAATAAAAACGATTTTGGGAGACTCGACAGCAGCCAAGCGTTGGTGTTTGTCGGCTAAACTGGAATAGATGTTATAGGATTTTGTGGGCCATACGGTTACACCCAAGCAAGTAAGCGCCACCAAACCTGCTAATAAAATAAATCGCCTTGTCAGTCTGTTCATGGGATTGTCTCAAATTAAAACTGGAAATAGATAAACTGAGCGTCAGAGTGAATAACACCCAGGAGAACAATCAGCATTGTTACAAAATAGTAGCCCGACCAGCGTAACCAGGCTGGTGTAAGGTCAAACCTGAGCCTGTTCACGCGATGGGCCCATTGCACACTTTCAATAAAGAGGATACAAAACCCTACTATCAAAGCTGGAAACAGGCCCATGCCTACGCCAAAATTGAATTGAAGTCTAAATTCTGTAAAAAGGTGTGTAACAATATAGCCGGCTTCGGTTAATGATTGCGCTCGGAAGAAAATCCAGGCAAATGAAACCAGATTGAAAGTTATAATGGCTTGAACTATGTGCCAGAAGGTTGTAAAACGGGCGAGCCTGAGCTGGATGAGAAGGCCCGCACGGCGGCCCAGTGGGCCTACGACCATCGCCAGGCGAGCGGCGCCCCATACGGAGACGCTCGCCGCCGTCGGCCGGAACCAGCGCATGGAAGATCAGCCGGCCGATCCGCTGCCGGGGGATGTTGACCGTCGTCAGCGCCGGATAGAGGTACTCCGAGAGCTCGATGTTGTCGAAACCGGTCACGGACACATCCTCCGGAGTGCGCAAGCCGGCCTCGCGGAGCTCCCGCAGCACCCCGACCGCCATGAAGT
>JAAUSP010000709.1 GCA_012032575.1 Anaerolineales bacterium
CGGGTTTATGTCGAAGTGGCCAATTTTAAGGGAGCAGCCCGCGGCGTTGATACCCCCAACTTCTATGACAATGTACTGGTCAATATCAAGTTTGACAGCGGCAGCTTGGGCAGCATTTCCGGCATCTGTCCTTGCGATTACGGGTATGATGCCCGAGTCGAGATTGTGGGTGAACAGGGTATTATGCAAATTGGCGAGATGAAGGGTCAGGCCGTAATTAGCTGCACTGACCGCAATCAGGGATTGATGACACCGATCTATCGTACCTGGCCAGAGCGGTTTGCCTGGGGATACATCCGCGAGATGGAGCACTTTATCCACTGTATTCAAACCGGTACGCAGCCCCAGGTAAATGGGTTAGATGGACGTTGGGCCGTGGCGGGGGTGCTGGCCGGTACCAAATCGTTCCTGGAAGAACGACCGGTCCATTTGAAAGAAGTATTGAATGGAGTATGATCGGGCAGATTGATCTCTATTAGAGTAAACAATACGGGCAGTTTTGGTACAAAGCTAATCATCCCTGCCTGTTATTTATAAATTAATGAGACAGCGTAGTATCAAAGGAGTTATAATAAAATGGATAACGGAAAGCAACCTCTTTTTACGGAAATAAAAATTGGACCTAAGACGGCGGTTAACCGGATTATGTTAAACGCCATGGAATGTAATGACGCTGACCACGAGGGCAATCCCAGTGAAATGACCTATGACCGGTATAAAAAAACCTTTCGAGGTAACGCCGGGGTCATTCTGATGGAGGCTATCAGCGTTATTGATGACAGCCGAGGTAGGTCAAACCAGCTCATTGGGACCCGCGCAAACCAGGAAGCTCTGACCAAACTGATCCGGGTGCTGCGACAGGAGAATGATAAGCCGCTGCTGTTTGTCCAGTTGACCCATTCGGGCGAGTTGAGCGATCCCCAATTTTCACGACGTGTATGTGTCAAGCCGTTACCAGGCAAAGGTGGCGAGTTATTAACCGAAGAAGAAGTAGAAGATCTGATCGAGAAGTTTGTGACCTCAGCCAAAGTGGCCCACGACGCCGGTGCTGACGGAATTGATGTTAAACTGTGTCATGGCTATCTCGGCTCGCAATTTTAAGACCCTACAATGATCGAAAATGGAAATACGGTGGCCCTTTTGAAAACAGGGCGCGCTTTGCCTATGAGATTTACGAACGGGTGGCCAAAGAAATCAATGATCCGAATTTTATCGTCGGTTCAAAGATCTCGGTCTGGGAAGGCTTTCCCGGCGGTATGGGCAGTGCCGGACCTGATACCCCGGTGATGGATTTTACCGAGATTCAGAAACTGGTCAAAGACTTAGAAGAACGAGGCGCAAAATATTTTCTTCAATCTGCCGGCAACCCTTCCATTGTCCTATCGCTCACCCAACCCGACCTGCAATTCCCGGAATATGCTTATCTGCACTTTACGTTTCAGAAGGTGATCAAAGACGCAGCCCGACCGGAAACGGTGGTAATGGGGTCAGCCTATTCCATTTACAAGGATGGCCGAACCCATTTCGGGGGCGTGAAGAAAGAGGAGAGCACCTTTGAATATTGGGCCAATAAAAACATCCGTGACGGGATTGTGGATATGGTGGCTATTGGGCGGCAATCTTTATCAGACAGCGCCCTGCCTGCCAAACTCGAAGCCGGCCGAGCCGACGAAATAAATTGGTGCACCAGTTGTGATAACTGTGTTGAACTGCTCATTCGCCAAATGCCGGTGGACTGTGTAACGGTTAATAAAGATTATGCCAAGGCGTTGTCTAATGTTAGAAAAGTAGAAGGCAAGTTAAAGGAAAAACACACCTGAAATGTTATTACAACTAACCGATCTCAAGAAACGAATCGAATACAGTCTTTGCCAGCATTTTGCCACCACGGAGGATGTCAAGACCTTTTGTGAACGCGCTAAGGTAGCTGAGGTCGGGGTGGCCTGTCTGAATCCGGTCCATGTAGCTTTGGCGGCTGAATTGTTAGCAGGAACCAAAATTGAGTTGAGCGGCAATGTTGGCTTTCCATTTGGCTCACATCCGACCATGGCTAAAGTCGTTGAGACCGAGCATGTTGTTCGGGACGGGGCTACTCAAATTGATATGGTTATCAATGTGGGGGCGCTAAAATCAAGGCAAGACAGCATGGTGATGGATGATATTAAAGCTGTGGTTGACGCCGCTGAAGGGCGTCCCGTTAAAACTATTATCGAAACTTGGGTTCTGTCGAGGGAGGAGAAAACGCGCGCCTGCCGGCTGGCCGAGGAGGCCGGTGCGTATATGATCAAAACTTCTACCGGCGTCCGGACTCAGTATCTAGACCTGGTTAATCAGCAGCCCAGAGGCGCGCTTCCTGAGGATATTGTCCTGATCAGGCAGACGCTAAAGAAGGCCACAAAAATCAAGGCTTCGGGGGGTATCTATACTCTTGAGGATGTGATAGCCCTGTTAAAAGCCGGGGCGGATCAACTGGGGGTAAGCAAAGGCGAAGAGCTTATCCGGAAATTTGCGGTGGAATACCCGCACGGCCTGGAAATTTAACCAAAGTAGTTAATCACGTGACCGATCATGAATAAAAAAATCATTGCCTACGATTTAGGAACGGGGGGCAACAAAGCCTCCTTGTATGATAGCGATGGAATATGCCTGGCCAGCACTTTTGTGGCTTATGATACCTATTATCCTCAAGCCGGTTGGCACGAGCAGCGGCCTATGGACTGGTGGAACTCGGTGGTGGAAAGTACTCGGCAGCTTTTGGGGAAAGTAAAGGTAGATGCCGGTGATATCGAATGTCTGGCGATTTCCGGGCACAGCCTGGGGGTTGTGCCAGTTGACGCCCATCATCATCTCCTGCGCGAGTTGACACCTATCTGGTCGGACGCTCGTTCCAAGGATCAGGCCAGGCGTTTCTTTGAAAAAGTAGATCAAAAGCAGTGGTATATGACCACTGGCAACGGCTTTCCGCCCGAGTTGTACTCTCTCTTTAAAATCATGTGGTACCGGGATAATGAACCGGAAATGTACAAAAAAATCCACAAGGTCATCGGCACCAAAGACTTTATCAACGCCAAGATGACAGGCCAGGCAAAGACGGATTATTCCTATGTTTCCGGCTGTGGTGGTTATGACTTAAAAGCATGGGATTATTCGTGGGATTTTATTGAGGCGAGCGGCATAGCCGGCGAAATATTACCAGAGGTGGTTCCTTCAACCGAGATTATCGGCGAGTTGACCGCCGAGGCTGCAAAGGCATTAGGTCTGCCCCGCACAGTTAAGGTGGCTTGTGGAGGCGTAGACAACTCCTGTATGGCCCTGGGAGCCAGAAATATTGCCGAAGGTCGGGTATACACATCGTTGGGGTCCTCATCATGGATTGCCGTATCTTCCGAGGAACCGGTATTGGATGCAGACACAAAACCTTTTGTCTTTACCCATGTCATACCCAACATGTTTACTTCAGCGGTAAGTATTTTTTCGGCCGGCAGCTCGTTTCAGTGGGTTCGGAATCATCTCTGTAAAAACCTGGTCGCAGAAGCGGAACAGTCGGGCCGAAATGTGTATGAACTCATGACCGAGTTAGCTGCCCAATCCCCTGTTGGGGCCAAGAAACTGCTCTTTAACCCTAATCTGGCGGGGGGGTCATCCCAGGAAAAAAGCGCCATGATCAGAGGGGCCTTTTCCGGTCTCGATTTGGGACATACACAGGCCGATGTTATTCGCGCCTGTATGGAAGGGATCGCCCTGAATTTGGGGTCGGTGCTGGAAGTTCTCAAAGGTTTCTGTACCCTGAGCGATGAAATGACCATCGTGGGTGGGGGTAGTAAAAGCGATTTGTGGCGGCAAATTTTTGCCGACATTTGACCAGATGGATATTGTCAAAA
>JAAUSP010000710.1 GCA_012032575.1 Anaerolineales bacterium
AGACAATCTCTAAGTCTATACCTGGCAATGGTGCCGTCACGGTTGCCGGCAGCGAAATCACTAACAGCGGCTCATTTGCCGGCGTGATTAGCTCCAACCAACCCATAGCGGCCGGGGTTATTAATACTAACAGTACCGGTAAACTTGGCGACGCCTATGCGGGTTTTAGTGAGCCTTCAAATGAGCAAACAATTCCTCTGATTTTTAGGGGTCATGCTAATTTTAAGACAACCTTCTACATTCAAAACGCAGAAGCGACTGCCCAAACTGTCACTATTAAAACGATCAAGCAGGGGAACGCTGTCGAAACGCCGAGTGGTGGGGTACAAATCCAAATCCAGGGAAATAGCAGCGTCACTGTTGATTTTATGAGCAGCAGTTTTAACGCTTTTGGCAGTGGCAATGGCGCTTTTGGTTACGCCATTATTGAAGGCTCAGGATCTGGCAAAGTTGCTGCTCTGGCCGAGAATGTGTTGGATGTGAAAGATAAATATCAATCCGCCTTTGTGCAAGGGTTAAATTCTAATGCTGGTGGTACGAATTTAGTAGCACCCTTACTCTACAACAACCACGCCAGTTTTAATAGCGGTATCAATGTGGTCAATCTGACCGGTACGGCAACGACCGTTACCCTGAACTACACAGCTGACTCCGGTGCTTATCCTAGCGTTGGCTCTAAATCAGCTTCGGTGTCCTTGCCCGGCAATGGAATGATCAGTATCAATATGGCCGCGCTCAAAGCGGCTGGTACGATCCCGACCTCTTTTGGCGGCGCAACCATTTCAACCAGTCCCGCAGTCAACATTTTGGCGGTGGTGAACAGCAACAAAACAAAGAACGGCTCATTTAACTTTGCCTCACCTGCGGTTAATCCAAATTTGGCTACCGCAAATGCTGCTGCGCCGGTTGCTCTTCAGCTTGGTTCCGGTGGGGCATTCAATAGTGGTATTACTGCCTACAGTGCATCAGGGGCAACAACCGCGAATACAACCTGGGTGATAGCTAATACAGATCCTCCTGAAACTTACTCGATCAGCAAACCCATTGTCAATGGGGTGGTTAACTTTAATGCCGCTCAGTTAAGAAGCGTCGGGCAATTACCAGATAAGAGCTTCATTGGGTCGGTTTTTGTGACCTTCTCAGGTGGGACCGGGATAATGGTAGTGAACAATGATAATGTTAGCGGTGGTTTATCAACCCAAATGTTGGGGGTAAACTACTAAACTTCTGCTATAAAATAATCTATCAATCAAAAAAACATCTCCATCGCCTTTGCGATGGAGATGTTTTTTGTGGGGTTTCAGAGGATATGTTACAATTCGGATGTTTTGTTATTAGGAAAGCATATAATAATCAGGCAACTGAAAATGTGGAGGAATGACGAGTATCTATAATAATTATGATAAAGAAGGTGTAGAGGTGTCGGCCGTTGAAGCTGGACACTTAAATGAGCAATTGACTAAAAATGATGATGTTTTGGCCGTAAGCGCCGACTACCCTATCACCGTGATTGAACCGTCGCCCGGGTGGGACGCGTTAAAATTAGCCGAATTGTGGGAGTATCGTGAATTGCTTTATTTCCTGATCTGGCGCGAGATTAAGGTCCGTTATAAGCAAACGGTTCTCGGTGCGGCCTGGGCTGTTATTCAACCATTTGCCACCATGGTGGTCTTTAGTATTTTCTTTGGTAAACTGGCAGAATCCCCTCTGATGGTATCCCCTATCCAATTTTTAGCTACACGGCGCTCCTACCCTGGACATTTTTTGCTAACGGATTGAGCCAATCATCGAATAGCCTGGTCGGCAGCGCTAATCTAATTACCAAAGTTTATTTCCCCCGTCTGGTGATGCCCCTTTCTGGCGCACTGTCAGGCCTGATAGATTTTGCCATCGCTTTTGTCATATTAGCGGGGATGATGCTTTTTTTATGGGATATGGCCAACAGCCGCAGTTGTTTGGCTGCCCTTATTCTTACTGTTGGCTCTGGTTACAGCTTTGGGGGTGGGATTATGGCTCTCAGCCTTGAATGTACAGTATCGGGATATCCGTTATGCAGTACCTTTTCTTATCCAATTTTGGCTGTTTACCACACCGATTGCCTATCCCAGCAGTTTGCTAGCTGAGCCATGGCGCACTTTATACGGTCTAAACCCAATGGCTGGAGTGGTCGAAGGCTTCCGCTGGGTTTTATTAGGTAGCAACCCACCGGGGCCAATGTTAGCTGTTTCCGTCGGCGTGGCTATTTTATTACTAACCAGTGGCGTATACTATTTCCGCCGCATGGAAAAAACCTTCGCCGATGTGGTGTAAAAAATGAGCCACTTGGTGATTCAGGCAGAGCGTCTGAGCAAGCAGTATAAAATTGGAGAAGTGCGGGTTCGCTACAAAACCTTGCGCGAGGGTTTGACCACTGCGCTGGGTAGACCATTTCGCTGGCTCGGAAATCTGAAGGCTGGGGACAACCAGCAAGCAGAAACAATCTGGGCGCTTCAGGATGTTTCATTTAGAGTTAATCAAGGTGAAGTTGTCGGCTTGATTGGACGCAATGGTGCTGGTAAATCCACTCTACTCAAGTTATTAGCCCGCATCACTGAACCAACCAGTGGTCGAGCCGAGCTTCGAGGCCGGGTTGGTTCCCTGTTAGAAGTGGGTACTGGTTTTCACCCGGAATTGACCGGTCGAGAGAATGTGTATATGAGCGGCGCGCTGCTTGGAATGCGTAAAGTTGAGATTGAACGAAAATTCGATGAAATTATCGCCTTTGCTGAGGTGGAGAAGTTTATTGATACGCCGGTAAAGCGCTATTCAAGCGGCATGCATGTTCGTCTGGCTTTTGCTGTGGCAGCGCATTTAGAACCAGAAATTCTGCTGGTAGACGAGGTGTTGGCCGTTGGAGATGCTCGATTTCAGCGCAAGTGCTTAAATAAGATGCAAGATGTAGGCCAAACAGGCCGGACAATCTTATTTGTCTCGCATAATATGCCGGCTATTACCCGTCTATGTGAGCGAGCCATTCTGCTGGATAACGGTCAGGTGATTAAAGATGGTCCGGCTCACCAAGTTGTGAGTAGTTATTTGAGTTCCGGCTTGGGGACAACCGCAGAGCGTAAATGGCCTGATCTGAATCAAGCGCCTGGAAACGATCTAGTTCGCTTATGGGCTGTGCGAGTTTGCACCGAGAATGGTCAGATTATGGAAGCGGTGGATATTCGCAGGCCGATTGGGATACAGATGGAATATGAAGTTCTTAAAGCAGGCGCGGTGTTAACCCCAAATTTTCATTTTTACAACGAAGAAGGGATATATGCTTTTGTAGTCATTGATACCGACCCCTCTTGGCGAGGTAAACCTAAACCTGCGGGACGTTATATAAGTACGGCCTGGATACCTGGCAATCTTCTTTCGGAAGGTAGTTTGATTGTCGGCGCTGCAATTAGCACAATGAATCCTGTCACCGTGCATATCCACGAGCGTGACGCCGTGGCGTTTCAAGTCATTGATACCCCGGATGGTAACTCTGCCCGCGGGGATTATGCCGGCCCGATGCCCGGAGTCATACGCCCTTTGTTAAACTGGACCACAGAATTTGAGCCAAAAGTTCAGCCATTGGATCGTTCAATCAAAGAAGTCAGGCGATGAAAGTTGTCATTCTGGCAGGTGGTTTTGGCACCCGGCTGGCCGAAGAAACCGAAATTAAACCCAAACCGATGGTCGAGATTGGGGGGCGTCCTATTCTGTGGCATATCATGAAACATTACGCCCACTACGGCTTCAAAGAGTTTGTCATTGCTCTGGGATATAAAGGAGAGACTGTCAAGCGTTTTTTTTTTGGTATTATCCCGGTTCGGAATTGGACAGCTAACGTGTTAA
>JAAUSP010000711.1 GCA_012032575.1 Anaerolineales bacterium
CGGCGGAGCCACGCAGCGCAACTTCAGCGGCCCCATCCAGGCCATCATCCCCTGGGCCACGAACCTCTACACCGAGACCCTGATCGAGCGGGCCAGCGTCGAGTTTGGCCCCGATTTCTGGGGCTTTTGGATGCTCGGCGGCATGTCGGGCGGCGGGATGGGTTTTATCTTTGATCCGGCCAAAAAAGCGGCGGGCCAGGAGCGGCTGCAACGGATCATGAGCGACACCAAGCGCCGCCTGGAACACGCCGTCCCCTTTGCCATGGAGCCGGTGGTCTACGATTTTGCCATCAACGAGCGCGGCACCTGGGCCGATTTATTGACCGGCCGCACCGCCCTGATGCCGCCCGGCTACTACACCCAAACCGTGCCTGCCCTGCTCCGCCTCGAAGCGCGACACCTGTCGGCCTCTCGCCGGGCTGAACTGGACCGCTTCGGCGAAGCCTGCCGCACCGATCCGGGCCTGTCGGGCATGGTTCAAACCCTCTTTGACCGGCTACTCCCCCAATCCGAGGGTGGCGAAACCAGCGGGCAAAGTTTATTAACCCTGCTCGACGAGTATGGCTTTGACCGGGTGCAGCACGAGCAAATCAAGGCCGACCTGCGCAGCGGGCGGGTCGGGCTGGCCCAGAACCGGCTGCCGGTCAGCAGTAAAATTGAAGATGCCGGGCCGGAGGATGTTTTTGACGCCACCCAGGCGTTGCCGCGCCGGTATTACGACCTCGGCATGGAGGCTCTGGCGGCGGGCACAGTGGCGGTGGTTTCGCTGGCCGGGGGCAGCGGCAGCCGCTGGACCAAAGGCGCGGGGGTGGTCAAGGCACTCAATCCGTTCTGCAAACTGGCCGGGCGGCAGCGCACCTTTATCGAAACCCATCTGGCCAAGAGCCGCCGGGTGAGCCGCCTGAGCGGTCAGCCTTTACCCCACATTTTTACCACCAGCTACCTGACCCACAGCCCCCTTGAAGCCTTTTTGCAAGCCGAGCAGCAGTACGGCTATACGGGGCCGCTGTACTTGTCGCCGGGGCGCAGTATCGGCCTGCGGCTGGTGCCGATGGCCCGCGATTTGCGCTTTGCCTGGGAGGAAATGCCGCAGCAGTTGCTCGATGAGCAGGCCCAAAAAATGCGCGAGAGCCTGCACCACGCCCTGATCGAGTGGGCGCGGCAAACCGGCGAGGGCAGCGATTACACCGACAACCTGCCGTTACAATGCCTGCACCCGGTCGGTCACTGGTACGAAATCCCGACCCTGTTCCGCAACGGCGTGCTGGCCCAACTGCTGGCCGAGCGCCCCACCTTAAAGTATTTGCTATTACACAATATTGACACCATGGGGGCGACGGTGGACCCGGCTTTGCTGGGCTACCACATTGACCAGGGGGCCGATCTGACCGTCGAAGTGATTACCCGTCGCATTGACGACCGGGGCGCGGCCTGGCCCGCATTGACGGCCATCTGCGCCTGATCGAAGGACTGGCCCTGCCGCGCGAGGAAGTGGAGTTTCAACTGTCGTACTACAACTCCAACACCTTCTGGATTGACCTGGACCGGCTGCTGGCGACCTTCAACCTGAGCCGGGCCGATCTGACCGACGAGGACAAGGTCGCCACCGCCGTGCGCACCCTGGCCGCCCGCATGCCGACTTACATTACCCTGAAAGATGTCAAGAAGCGCTGGGGCAAGGGCCAGGAAGACATCTTCCCGGTAGCCCAGTTTGAAAAGTTGTGGGGTGATATGACTGCGCTGCCGGAACTAAAATGCTGCTTTGTCGCCGTGCAGAGAATGCGCGGGCAGCAGCTCAAAGAGCCGTCCCAACTCGACGGCTGGCTGCGCGACGGTTCAGCGGCCTACGTGGAATCGCTGGGCGATTGGAGTTGAGGATGAGAAAAGAGACCTCAACTCATTTCGCTCACTATGTTTGCACTTTTCATAACCGGTCAAAATTTGAACGCGGATGACGCAGATACAACAGATTTTCGCTGATTTTTTTATAAATTTTTCTGCGTTTATTAGCGTTCATCCGCGTTCTATTTAAAAAGTGCAAAGTTCGAGTCATTTAATAATCAAGGGCAAATACACCCAATATAGCTCTGGAAGAGTTCCACCGGGCATGACGACCGGGTCCGTCAATACCGTTTTGACATGAGCGGTCATCTGGGAGGAGGCCGTTAGAATCACAGTGTCGGTGATGGTCCCTCCACCAGCCAGGACGGGGATGTGAACGGTTATCGAAATGGCCTGGTTGAATTCCACTACGGCAGTGATGGGGCCCCAGTAATCAATAATGAGATGATTGGATAGGGTGGCTGTCTCAATCAAAAAGGTATCGGTACAGTTGGCGGTGTTGGTCAGGGTGTAAACCAGCGGTTGACCAAAGATGTAAGCAGGGGCATCACTTTTGCTCCATTGAGGCTGCGGCGTACAGTCAGGCGGCTCGAATGCTTTAACCGGCCCGACCAGGGCAGCCCAACTGACAAAGCACAAAACGCAGCCCAACAGGAACGATACGGTCAGGCGTGCAAGACGCAGCCACCGTTCTTTTGCGGCCAAAAATAGCTCCCTCTCCCCCTAACCTGGACAAGCAACCTTCGGCAAACAGGGTTTTTCGCCACGAACCTTCGGCACGAATTTTCACTAAAAATTTTTGTGTTAATTCGTGCAATTCGTGGCAAAGTTCTTGCTCAATGGGCACGGACTCAATTTCACAAAATTCTTACCACTTCTCTGTGTAATCCGTGAAAGCTGTGGTTACGCCTCCGGTCGAGTCGCCTCTTCCAGGGCTAATAACCAGGCTAAGGCTTCCCCGGCGCTCTCTCCGCACATCTCCGGCTCAGGTCTCAAGCTGACGCAGACCAACGGTCGCTCCGGCAAGCCGAAAAGCAAACAGTGGTTATCCTCGGTAAGCTGCACGCAGCGCACCCCCGCCGGTTTCCCCTGCGGCATCCCCGGAATAGGCGAAGCAATGGATGGAGCAATACAGCAGGCTCCACAGCCGGGACGGCAATTCATGGGGTGGGGTTGGCTTTCATTAGAATATTACGGTCTTGTTGTGCTACGATTAGTATGCTACAACTAACGCTAAACTTTGCACAAACCCGCTGCTTGGGCCGTAAACATCAACGTGCGTTTGTCAACGGATAATTGACGCTTAGAAGTGCTCAACAAAAACTCCAAAAATGAGTATTCCGGGGTTACGGGAATTAAAAATTTCCATAGATGTATCTTCAATAGCAAGATAGTCTAGGTGTTTTTGAAATTTACTTGGAACTTCCAAAACAAGATAATCGATTACGGCTGATGTCCCCCACTTAGCGTGTTGCCCTCTCCAAGCGGTATTTACATAACTAGCGATCTCATTTACTACACCCTCATCTCCCACTTGCCATTCACGAATATCCTTACCTGCTTGTAAATTGTGAAATTCATTTTCTTTTCCTGAGATATAGTATATTCTTGCTACATCTTTACCGGCTATTTCTTTACCTTTCACATATTGGGGTCCGCCATAACTCATATTAATCAATAAATATACTCGTATCACATTATCCTGATTAATCGGAATGTAAACTACAGAAGAATTCTTTGAAGTTTCTGACTCGGTTTCGATTATCGGACTATTACTTGTGAGAGAAATTTTCCCTCCGTCACTATTAAAAGTTGATGGGAGATCTCGAAAAAGTGTATTCAATTCTATTGTTTTTATAATAGAATTAATTGACTTTAGATAAATAAAGACAAAAGGCGGCTTGTGAGTTGCACAAACCGCCTAACGGTAGAAGATATAGGGTATGCCTACCAAAAATCTATCTACCGCCAGACAGCTTAACAATTTAATTGAGT
>JAAUSP010000712.1 GCA_012032575.1 Anaerolineales bacterium
CAGTTGATGTCGTAGGCGATCTGCATAAGGTGCCGGCTGTTGCTCGAAACGAACTTGCGCCCGAAGTCATCGAAAACCATTCCGTATTGACCGCGCCGCTTTCCGCGCGCAGCACGAGCGTGCGGGGGTTGAAGGAAAGATCGCGCCCGCGCAGGATCAAACCTTCGTCCGGCTTCTGATCGGGCCGGCGAATGCGCGAGCCGTTGCCGCCTTCGGCCAGGTGAACGCGCTGATCCGGTCCCCAGCGCAGGCTGTTCGGCAACTGCTGCACGTTCATTCGTGCGGCCAGTTCGCTGAAGCCGGTCAGCACGATGCGACTGTACCGGCGGATGAGAGAACTGCTGGCCACCCGGCCGCGTCCTGAGTTTAGCGAAGGGCCGCGCGGGCACAACAGCCACGATACGTTGGTCCTCGAAGGGCAGCAGGCTTTACTCCTGGCGAAACACCGCCGGTTGAACAAGCTCAGGGAGCGCCAGGCGCTGCTGGGGATTGATGCGCCGCCGGAGCTGCTGATTGAAATCGAGGATTTGGAGGAGGAAATAAAAAACGCGGAGAGCCGAAAAGGTTCTCTGTGTAAGAATTAAATCGTATTTAGGTGGACCTTTGTACAGGCATAAATATCTATCGCACAAAAATGTAATCTATACCCATAAGGAAAGAAGGGGTTTCCTCATCATATATTGCTTCTCGTGAAACAAAGTTCCAACCTCTACTATTTTCATCGGCTATAATAAAATCAGCAGGCCAATTAAAACGAAGATAGATAGGGTTTTTCATCACTTCTAAAAACACCTGGGATGCTTTGGGAGAAATTGAATCCAGCTTTTTCATATTAGCTTGATAATTTTGCATTTTATTAGGCATATCGAGTGAGGGCGGAGGGATGGAGTCAAGAATATCAAAAAGCATGTTTATTAAATCTTTATCTTTTTTGAACAATCCATCAGTAATATCTATTGTTTTCCCCTTTTTAGTAGGTTTTGCATAAGCTAAAAGAATTGCTGGGTTAGTTACAAAACATCCTTTTTCTAAGAGGGTATGAAAAATCGCTGCAAAAACTGTGTTGCGATTTGCCACTCTGACCTTTTTGGTTGCTTGTTTATTAGTTTCACGATATTGGTTAAGCAAAGAGCGACCTTTCTCGCTCTCTGGGTAAATAGCAAGTGCTCGTTGTATCAAACCCAATGTTTCGCGATGTCGAGAATTTTCTCGTGCATCCAGGGCTTTTTGGATTATGAAAGACGCAATTTCAGATTGAGTAACAAGCAGACTATCCAGCTCTTTCTTTGTAAACCCAAGAGGCATTACCCCATATTTTCCCTCGGAAATACCAAACATACGCTCAACTTCGGGGGTTATACGGGTAGCAACTAATACAGCACCACCAGAAGTGAAATTTCTTATTTTTTCATGAAGTTCACGTCTATCTTCAGAAGCAGGATAAGTTGTATAACCAAAGATAGTCCAAGCGTTATTTGGTCTCCAAGTCAAATCAGCATCCTTATATCGAGCAGAGTTATTTACATTATCGATAAACATCAAGCTAAAACAGTATGGGCATATAAATACACTAGGGGCTAAATCTAAAGGTATTTGTAGGCCATGTCCACAATATTCTAAATCTTCACTCCGTTCATTAAATTTACCAAACAAACAAGGAGATGTTAGTGTATCCATAGTAGTAATTACAGGCGGCTCTTCCCCAGGATGCATGGCCAATGAACCTTTTTTAAAGATTATATGCTTTCCGTAGAACAGGCTATCATCTTTGGTTACTTTAGGCTTGTTAAATAATTGGTTGAAGATATTCATAAAGCATTTCCTTTTTATAGCCGCACCCCACTATTCTTAATTATGGCTGCTTGCTCCCAACTGCGCTCGATTGTCCAATTCCTTATGATTTTACCACGAATAATTTATACGTAACACCCCACAAATTAGGGGAAGTTTACTTTCTACAATAACGAGCGTCTGCATCAAAGTTTAGACTATCGTACACCCGCTGAGGTTCATTTTGGTTGTTAAGTCTACGACTGTTTTGTTAAATTTCCACCTTATTTTTCTTGATTCGTGGTCTTGACAAAAGGGCCAACTATAGTCAGTACATTTAGTTAAATTTGGAAAGTAATACATCACTAAATCCTAACCACTGAGCCAAAAAAAGGGGCGTTAGCCCCTGACCTATAAGCCGCAAAAAAAGCGGCCTTCCACGTGGAAGGCCGCTTTGCAGTTGAATGGTTTAGAAGCCCAAGCGAGCGAAGGCAGCGGTGCGTTTGTTCTCAGCTTTGACCGTCGCTTTCCGCTTGTCGTTGGCTTTCTCAGCCGCAACGACTTCGTGCAGCTTCACGCCGTCGAGGCTGTAGCCGGTGGGCAGGGCGGTGCCGGTGACGGTGAGGACGATATCCTCCACCTGAGCGCTGTAGCCATAGCGGATAATGGTCGGCTGCTCACCCACGGTCAGGTTTCGTTTGCGGAACACAAACACGGTGTTGCCGGAGGCTTCTTCCTGGGCGATTTCGTTGTTCCAATCGGCGTCGGCAACCAGGGCCACCAGCATGTCCTCGACCTGGGCTTTGGTCGGCGCGTAGTAGGTGGTCGGCAGGACGTTGGCCGTGCCACGGCCCTTAAGTGCTTCTCGGCGGGCATTCGCGGCGGCTACTTTGGCAGAGAGCAAAGTTTCGGTTTGGGGTTGGCTTGTGCGTGACATAGTACAATCTCCTTGTGTGAAAGTATTGATTTTATGCTCTCAGACACTTGAGGCCGCCTCTGTGGCAGCCTATCCCGGCCTGAGAACAAAAAGAAAAACTCTACAGTAACCCTTATGTCGGAGGCAGTGAAAGCCTCGACAAAGCGCAATGAGAGAAACTGTGTCAGAACCAGCAGGGGAGCAGGGGTGCAGAGGGGCAGGGGAGAAAATCTCTCCTCTGCTCCCCCGCTCCTCCGCCCCCCTGCTGTTTTCCCCCGCCTAACGGCGCTCGAATTGGGTCTTGAGGGATTCCAGCCGGGCGGCCAGGTCCAGGCCGGTGATGGGAATCGCCCGGATGAAATGGCCGACGTCGCGGGAGCCATCGCGCTCAATTGTCAGGCTGAAGCGAGCGCCACCCAGCAGCGGGCCATCTTTGGGGAACATGATGAAGCGCCCGTCAGAGAACTCGATATAATTCCGGCTGCGTTGCGCGATCATCGTGATATCCTGATCGTTTTCGTCCTTACCAACCACGACCTCCTCCTGTACATACTCAATGCGGACATCCACCAGATAGGTCTTGCCACGCTCGATGCCGGCTTTATCTACCCCAACTACGACCTGCTTGAATTCATCTTTGAAATCGAGCCGGCCCGGTTGGTATTGGAGCAAATCGAACAGGTAGGGCCGGAGTTCCTCGACCCAGAACAATGGAACCGCCGAGCCGGTGGATTTGCCGCCAGTATCGTGAAAAGCGAACCATAACAGATGGGCGATCCGCTCCCAGGAGATGCCGGCCAGGGTTGGAAACTTGCGTTCCTTGGCCACCGTATAGACCACCTTACCTGCGCTGATTGTCCGGTTATAGCTCAGGACCACGCGGGCGTTGTCGTGGAAGTCTACCAGCAGGGGCGTCCAAACCTTCGCCGCGAAGATGGCCCAATCGCCGGGGGTCATCATCGAGCGCCGGGCCAGTTCGTCGCGGCAGATTCGTCTGAGCAGGCGGCAGGCTTCCAATTCCTCGCCGGTGCGCGGGCCAATGGCAAAGAACTTGAACGCATCAGGCAACGCGCCGAGATACAGGTATTCGGGCAGTTCCAGCTTGCACAGCAGGCCATCCCAGGCAAAGCCCTGGATGGCCATTTTCATGA
>JAAUSP010000713.1 GCA_012032575.1 Anaerolineales bacterium
CACGAACATGACCAGTACCGTCGCAATAACCGCATAAATCATGCCCATTTTGAAGGAGCGGCGGAAGGCGTCCAACTGGTTGCCGCGCAGCAGGTGATAGCGCTGATGCCGATCACAAAGAAAGCAGCGGTGGTCATCGCCGAGGTGATAACGTGCGGAAATTGCACCCCGACGTGAGGATTGGTCATCAGGGCGAAGAAGTCGGTCATTTCGGCCCGGCCGTTGCGCAGAGTGTAGCCCACCGGCTGCTGCATAAACGAGTTGGCAATCAAAATCCAGAGCGCCGAAATATTGGACCCCAGCGCCACCAGCCAGATAGTCGCCAGGTGCAGCCGGGGCGACAGTTTATCCCAGCCAAAAATCCACAGGCCAATAAAGGTTGACTCCAGGAAAAAGGCCAGCAGCGCTTCAATCGCCAGCGGCGCGCCAAAAATGTCACCCACAAAGCGGGAGTATTCGGACCAGTTCATGCCGAATTGGAACTCCATAACAATGCCGGTGACAACCCCCATCGCAAAGTTAATGAGGAACAACTTGCCCCAAAATTTGGTCATCCGCTTGTAGACATCTTTGCCGGTCACAACATAGAGCGTCTCCATAATCGCTACCAGCAGCGACAGACCCAACGTGAGGGGCACAAAGAAAAAGTGATAGGTTGAGGTGATGGCAAACTGCCATCGGGCTAAAGCTAATTCCATAATCAAACTCCATTATTTGAAATAGGATAAAATAGAACACCTTCGCCAGCGATTAGCCGGCGCCGATTGCTTCAGGATAGAGGTATGGAATGTTAGAGGGGTGGGGCTGGTGCTTCAGCTTACGTCCTTCCGCCACCAGCTTGTCCAGAGTGGCTTCCTGCAACTGATGAATAATACCTGCCTGGAGCCGGCCTAAAAAGCTGTGGACCGGGCAAATTCGGTCACGTGGACATTCGTGGGGGCGCAGCAAGCAATTGTTAAGACAGATGGGGCCTTCAATGGCCTCCAGGATGTGAACGAGGTTGATCTTGGCGGCCGGCTGGGCCAGGGTCACTCCCCCACTGGGGCCGGAATAAGCCCGTACCAGGCCAGATTTAATCAAATCTGCGACAATTTTGCGCAAAAAGGCCAGGGGAACCCCGACCCGCTGAGCCACCTGCGCCGCCGGCACACGTGTACCGTCTGCTTTGTCGCCCAATTCCAACATAATTCGTACGGCGTAATCTGCCCGGCGCGTGAGTGGAAACATAAGACCTTTGCTTCGTTGATATTGTGGACCAACTTGGTCAACAAAATTCTACGGGAATTCACGATGCTTTAATAGTGACATTTATCACTTTTAACAGTGACATTAATCACAAAATAATGTTACTTATTCTTAATATACCCAATAGTTTTACCAAGATGATAGTAATTCTATCAATTGTTAAAGATTGAGCCGTTGAGTTGGGTCAGGGTAAATGTAACTTTTTGCTTGAAGGGGCGTCTAACCAGCATAAACTAAATTCGCCCGGCAATGAGGTGGGCTAAACAGAGGTGAAAAATGAGCAAGCGACTGGTGATTGTCGGCGGGGTGGCGGCCGGAATGAGCGCCGCCAGCAAGGCCCGGCGGCTGGATAAAAATCTGGAAATTGTGGTCTATGAGCAGTCGGGCTATGTCAGCTATGGCTCGTGCGGCTTTCCCTATTACCTTAAAGGGGAAATCCCCCGAATTGAAGATGTGATTGTGCGCACGCCTCAAGATTTTGCCAGGCAGGGTATCCAGGCAAAGGTTCAGCACCGGGTGGTGAAAATTGATCCGGTCGAAAAAATGGTGTGGGTACGCGATTTGAATACCCAGACCGAATTTACCGACCGGTGGGACAATCTGATCCTGACCACCGGCGGCGTGGCCGTTAAACCGCCTCTCCCCGGCCTCGAACTGCCTGGTATCTTCACCCTGCGCACGGTTGAGGATGTGTTGGCCATTCAAGAATGGCTAGCACAGAAACAACCGAAACGGGCGGTAATTGTCGGCGGGGGCTACATTGGCCTGGAAATGGCCGAAGCGCTGGCGGCGCGTGGTCTGCACCTGAGCCTGATCGAGGCCCTGCCCCAGGTGATGCCGAATATGGACGCCGATATGGCCGGCCACGTCCAGCAGGAGTTGGAGCGGCAGCGAGTCGAGGTGCATGTAGCGCAGCCGGTCGCGGCCTTTGAGGGCAAGGAACAGGTTCAGGCTGTGGTGGCCGGGGGACAGGATTTTCCGGCCGATTTGGTCATTTTCAGTGTGGGCCTTAAGCCGGGGGTAGGGCTGGCCCAGCAGTCCGGTTTGACCCTGGGTCCCACCGGGGCAGTTGCCGTGGATGACCACCAGCGGACCAGTCAGCCCACTATTTATGCGGCGGGCGACGTAGCCGAGGCCCACCATTTGGTTACGGGTAAACCTGCTTATGTTCCGTTGGGCACAACAGCCAACAAACAAGGCCGGGTAGCCGGGGCCAATGCGGCCGGCGGCGACGATCATTTCAAGGGAATCGTCGGCACCGCGGTCGTCAAGGTCTTTGACCTGGAGGCTGCTCGCACCGGCCTGTCAGAACGTCAGGCGCAGGCGGAAGGATTTGAAGTAGAAACGGCAACAATCACGGCCTCGGCCCAGGCGCATTATATGCCGGGTCACACGCCTATCCATGTCAAGCTGGTTTTTGAACGGGGGTCCCAACGTGTGTTAGGGGCACAGATGGTGGGGCAGAGCGGCGTCGCCAAGCGGATTGATGTGATTGCCGCGGCCCTCCAGTCTGGCTGGACCACCTATGATCTGGCTGAGTTGGATCTAAGTTACGCCCCACCTTTCGCCCCGGTTTGGGACCCAATCCTGGTAGCTGCCAATCTGGCCAATCGCTAACGGCAGCAGCCCACATCGCCCGATAAACTCGCCTGTTTCTTTATGAAGCGTGACCCACAACCCGTATCCGTACCGGCCATAATAAACCCCGATGATCCATTCCAGCTTTTCCGGGGTTTCCTGGTAGGTCAGGATTTCTGCGGGAAAATAGCGCTATACAAAAGCCCCTCCAAATGCGCCTGCACCTCCGGCCATTCGGTATCCAAAATACGATACCAGGCCGTATCGCGGTTGCGGCCTTTGACGATCAAGTGGCTGTCCTGAATCCCCTCAAACTTAAAGTGCATTCGCAGGGCGGCCCGGCGTGAGCGCTCGTTGTAGGAGTGACATTTCCATTCGAGGCGGCGGTAGCCCAGCGCAAAAGCGTGTTTCAGCATCAGATAGGTGGCCTCGGTGTTGGCGTGGCTGCGCTGCGCCACCGGGCTGTACCAGATGCCGCCCAACTCAATTTTCAGATGGTCGGGCACGTTGTTCATATAGTTGGCTACGCCGACAGGCCGGCCCGAAGCCTGGTCGAACACGGTCATGCCCAGGCCGTTTGAGGCGTCGGCCTGGGCATGCAAGCTGGCGGTAAAGTCGGCCAGGTTGTCGAAGGGACCGTTGAACATATAACGCCAGATCAAAGCCTCGGCGTCGTAAGCGTCCACCGAACGTTCACCCCAACGGATGGGGCTGCCGTTGGACACATCGAACAGGGCTTGAGCGTCGCGCTCAACCTGAAGCGGTTCCAGGCGCACAAAGCGACCGGTCAGGATGGTCGGGGCCGGTTTGAGCGGCAACTGTTGACGCCGGGCCAGAACCTCGGCGGGCAGCGGTATGGATGACATAAGGCATTTCTCCTAAGAAAATAGTAGACGGTAGACGGTAGACGGTAGACAGGGAACGATCATGCGACCCTGCTACCTCACCCCTTCGGGTGCGCCGAAGGGCGTGCGACCCTGCTACCTTTTCATCATCGGTGGC
>JAAUSP010000714.1 GCA_012032575.1 Anaerolineales bacterium
AGCACCGGGGCAGCAACTCCCAAGACATCTTCAGGTGAAACGGTAATATCAAAATGTTCCGTACCGTAAATTTCGGCCACGGCCCGCGCCCCGGCCCGCTCATCCCAATCGGCCCCGGTAAACCCCACCGCAAAGGTTTTGAGCTTGGCATCCTGGGTGGTTTTGGCGGCATAGGCCACGATGCTGGTCGAGTCCATACCGGCACTTAAAAACGCGCCCACCGGGACATCGCTGCGCATTTGCAGGCGAACCGCATCGGCCAGAAGGGGGCGCAGTTCCTCAATGGCTTCGTCCAGCGAGATACGGCGCGGCTGAACCTGTTCGGGGAACCAATATTTTCAATTTTGATACCCTGTGCCGAGACAAGCATGCTGTGGCCGGGCGGCAATTTGGCAATACCTTTGAAGATACTTTGCGGATAGGGAATATATAAGGCGGTCAGATAGTGGCTCAAGGCGTCGTAGTTGACTTCACGCGGGCAGGCCGGGTCCTCCAACAGCGCCTTGATCTCCGAGGCAAATATCAGGTGGCCGCCCACCTCGGCGTAAAAGAGGGGTTTTTCGCCCACCCGATCACGGGCAATAAAGAGTTCCTGGCGGCGGCTGTCCCACAGGGCAAAGGCAAACATGCCATTTAATTTTTCAACACAGCGCGGGCCATATTCCTCGTAGGCGTGGACAATGGTTTCGGTATCGGAGCGAGTAGCAAAGCGGTGGCCCAGCCGCTCCAATTCGTCACGCAATTCGATGTAGCCATAGATCTCGCCGTTGAAGACAATGGCAATGCTGCCATCTTCATTGTAAACGGGCATGTTGCCCCCGGCCAGGTCAATGATACTCAATCGCCGTGAACCTAACCCAACCGGGCCGTCGAAGTGAAAACCCTCGGCATCGGGGCCGCGATGGATAATAACATCGGTCATACGTCGGACCAGGGTTTGATCCACCGGTTCTGGTTTGAAGTTGAAGACGCCACAGATACCGCACATAGAAATCTCCTTATGATAGATGTTTAGACAATGCTTGAAGGAGTCTGGCTGGCTTCGGGAGCGTTACGCCGGGCAGAAACCTGGCGGCGTTCATTGCCAATCTCTTGAATCAGAGCAGCCAACCTCGTTGCCCCCAAAACTGCGTCAAGCTCTCGCTCGACAATCTGGCGGCCGGCCTGACCCATTGCCTGCTGGCGCTCCGATCCAGCCTCAGCCAGGCGCACCATTGCCTCAGCTAGCATTTCCGGATTGGCGGGCGGCACCAGCAGGCCCACTTCGGGGCGGACCAGCTCGCTCAGGCCAATCACATCGCTGGAAACAACGGGCACCTGGCGGGCCATCGCTTCGATCAGAACTAAGGGCATGCCATCGCGGTCACCGTTGCTGGCAATGATACAGGGCAGGGCAAACAGGGTGGCCTGTTCCAACAGGGGCGGCACTTCTTTGTGCGGAATTGAACCTAATAGTTTGACCGAGTCTTGCAGGTTGTAACGGACAATCGCCGCTTCCAACTCAGCCCGGTCTTCTCCCTCGCCGACAATCTGGCAGAGAAATTTTACACCACGCTGCTGCAACACCTGGCAGGCTTCAACCAGATAAATAAATCCTTTGTACTCGGTCAGGCGGCCAATCGAAACAATAGATAAAAGGTCGCCACCGGGAGCAGCAGGCCGGGGAGCGAATTGTTTTATATCAATCAAAGGGTAGATCACCTGGATTTTACGCTCAAATTCGGCCCCGTAATGATCCAGCATATACTGCCGGTTGTAGGCTGACACGGTCACGGCAAAACTGGCTTCGGCCAGCTTGCGCTGCAAAAATTGCGGCTGGAAGAAAATGTCGTAAGCGTGAGCGGTGAAGCTAAAGGGCAGTCCTGTCAGCCAGGAGAAGATCATAGCCACCGTCGCTGCTTCGGTGGCCCAGTGGGCGTGCAAGTGGGCGACGCCCTTTTGTTTGAGATCGTAGGCCCAGGCGGCAAAGCGCATAAAGGATTTCAAATTGGTTAACAAAGCCGCTTCTTGAGCAAATTTATAGGCCGCCCAATAGCGGGCCGGGCCGGCGATGGTCAGCAGGGCCAGGTTCGCCTGTATCACCTCGGCCATAGGTTTCCGGTTCTGCCAGCAATAGGTCGCTTTGGGCAGGTCGCTGATGCTGTCGCGGCGCAGTTCATCGGGGTTGACTTCCAACAGCGAGAAAACCTCGATCCGATAACCTTTCTGTTGCAGCACCCGGATTTCATTAAAAACCGTAGCCTGATACAGCACAGGGTAGGATCGCATGACATAAGCAATTTTGGTAGGTTGAGGTTCTGGCATTGTTATTTTGTGCTCCTTATCCCTGTTACAGTATGCCACACACTGGTTTGAGTTTTGTTTGAGTCTTTGCCGGAGTTCATAAGAATCGTTTGGAATAAATGCCGCCAGAGCACTCAACGGGTTGCGAATCTGTCAGACTTGTCTCAGGGCAATTTGATATGAGCGCAGCGTGGCTTCACCGGCCCGCTGCCAGGTGAATTGATTGAGCACATGCTGGCGCAAAGTTGGCGAAGGTGGAGTCTGGAGAGCGGCTTCAACCGCCCGGCGCATCGAGGGGTAATCATCGGGATAGCAGTACCAGGCGTGATCGCCAAAGTAGTCATAAGTGGAACCGATCGAGGTCGTAACAATTCGGCAGCCCGCCGCTGCTGCTTCCAGGCTGGCTAAACCAGGCGTTTCTCGCCAACTGGGCAGGGCATGCACCGCCGCCAAAGCGTAAATACCTGGCAGTTCTTCATGTGGCATGCGGTCAATAAAAATCACGTTGCCCCGCTGCGCGCCTCGCTGGCGGCACATCTCGGCATATTCGGGCATGGCTGCTACCGGCTGACCGATAAAAACCAGCGGCACGGGTAAATCATACAATGCTTCAATCAAACCAAGTTGATTTTTAACCGGCGAAATCACCCCGACTTCCAGCACAAAATCGCGCAGACCATATTTTTCCAAAAAGAGTTGGCTGGGTTGAGGGGCAGGGTCAAACAGATCAGTTTCAATTCCGTTAAACACCACATCAATTTTTTGCTGAAAAGAGCCGTTGAGAGCAAATGTTTTTGCAGCAGATCGCCTTCTGATTGCGAATTGGGCAGTACTCGGATGGCCTGCTCTAACAATCGGCGTTGGGTTTGCCATTCCTGGGTGCTTGAGGCTTTGCGGCGCTGCCAGCCGGTGTAGATCTGTCGGGCGCGGACTTTGCCCAGCAATTGAGCCAGCCAACGCCAATAAAACCGGCTATCCACGGCAAAATCAAACCAGTGATCCAGCATATCCCAATAGATAGAGGAAAGAACCGTTGGAATGCCTTTTTTTTGCAGGGCCTCAAAAGCAGCCCAGGAAGAGTCTGCGGTTTGAATATTAAACACATGGGCTAGATCACAGGCCGGCAGCCGTTCCAGTTCATCGGTACCACGAACCTCAACCGTCAGGTCCAGCTCTTCCAAAGCGGCTTTAGTTTTCAGCATCTGGATGGTATCACCACCCAGGTTACGTTGGGCATCAGCTCGAATGATAAATAAGATTTCCACTTAATTTACCCTTAACCATTTTACGGGTTAAACTGTAACACAGGTTCATGGGAACAAAATGGGAAAATAATTAGAAAAAAGTTAGAAAAATGTAAAAATTCTATTCATAACCGGGGCAAGACCAAAGCCTGCTGGTAACTATCCAGGATAAGCTGAGCCGTGTTGCGCCAGGTAAATTGGGCGGCGCGAGCAAAGCCTCGTTCACGCAGGGTATTGGCCGTTTCAGGGTCGCAAAGCACCTGGGTAATATGGCGGGCGACCATGTCGGCG
>JAAUSP010000715.1 GCA_012032575.1 Anaerolineales bacterium
CTTTTCAGTTGAGTGGCGGGTTGCGCCAGCGGGCCATGATTGCAATGGCGCTGTCGTGTGATCCCCGGCTGCTCATCGCCGACGAGCCGACTACCGCGCTCGACGTGACCACCCAGGCCCAGATTCTTGACCTGCTGCGGCAATTGCAGGCGCAGCACGGCATGGCCATCATGCTCATCACCCACAACCTGGGCGTCATCGCCGAAATGGCCGACGATGTGGTGGTGATGTACCTGGGCCGGGTAGTCGAAGAAGGTCCGGTGGATGACGTCTTCCACGCCCCCAAGCACCCCTACACCAAAGCGCTGTTACGCTCCATTCCCAGTATCGAGTCCAGCGCACGGGTCAAACTGCCAACCATCACCGGCTCTATTCCGCATCCTTACAACCGTCCAACCGGTTGTCCATTTTACCCGCGCTGCCCTGATTTTATGCGCGGCACGTGCGACCGGCAGGAACCAACTCTGTTGTCGGTAAACGAACGGCAGAAGGCAAGTTGTTTTTTGTATGAAAATGGAAAGAAGATTAGGTAATTAGAGATTAGAGATTGGAGATTAGGGATTTATAATCTCCAATCTCTAATCTCCTGTTGAGGTATGTCTACCGTGAAAGAGTCTAACGGCCAAGTGCTCCTTGAGGTAAAAAATCTGCGTAAATTCTTTCCCATTCGGAAGGGTTTGCTGCAAAAAGTGGTCGGACACGTCCGCGCAGTGGATGATGTTAATTTTTTCGTCAACCAGGGCGAAACCCTGTCGCTGGTGGGGGAAAGCGGCTGCGGCAAAACAACCACGTCCCGCTGTATCCTGCGCGCCATTGACCCGACGGAAGGACAGATTCTCTTTCGCACTAATGATGACGCGGTTGTGGATGTAGCTGCACTGTCCGAAAGTAAGGTCCAACAGTTACGCTCCCAGATGCAAATGGTTTTTCAAGACCCCTTTTCCTCGCTCAACCCGCGCATGACCCTGCTGGATATTGTGGGCGAGCCGCTTCTGGTGAATGGGATGAAAAACCGGCAGGAACGAATGGACCGGGTGGCCGAACTGTTGCGGCTGGTCGGCATGCGGCCCGAATATATGCGCCGCTATCCGCACGCCTTTAGCGGCGGGCAGCGTCAACGGATTGGCATTGCGCGGGCGCTGGCTCTGAATCCCCGCCTGGTCGTGGCCGATGAGCCTGTCTCGGCACTCGATGTTTCGGTGCAGGCCCAGATTCTCAACTTGTTACTTGAATTACAGGAACGTTTTGGCCTGACTTATCTGTTTGTGGCCCATGATTTGAGCGTGGTCAAGCACATCAGCGAGCGGGTGGCGGTGATGTATGTCGGCCAGATTGTCGAAATTGCCAAAACAGAAGCCCTTTTTAATACCCCCCGGCATCCTTACACCGAAGCCCTGTTATCGGCTGTCCCCAAGCCCGACCCCCGGCTGCGCTCCCAGCGGATTGTGCTGCAAGGCGATGTGGCCGACCCGGCCAATCCGCCGCCCGGCTGCTATTTTCACCCGCGCTGTCGGTACGCGGTGGACACCTGTCGCGCCGTCACCCCCAAACTGGAAGAAATCGCCCCCGGTCACTTTGTCAGTTGTCACCGGGCGAATGAGATTACCTTGAAGGGGATCGGCACAAGTAACCCCATCTAAGGATACCTATGCCGCCTTCACTTAACGACGACCAACTCTCGGCCCTACGGGAGATAGATACCCCCACTATCTGCAACGCCATCGAGCGCTTCAACGTGCGCGGGCGGGTGGAAGGATTTTTGGGGATGGATATTCGCTGCCTGCTGCCGGAATTGGGCAGTATGGTGGGTTACGCCGTCACCGCCACCGTTGATTCAACCACGCCGGGAGCGCAACAGGACGACGGAGCCTGGCGAGCCTGGGTCGAAGCCATTGCCGCTGCGCCCAAGCCGGTGGTGCTGGTGTTCGAAGATGTGGGACCGCAGCCGCGCAAATCGGCCCATTTTGGGGAGATGATGGCCACCCTTTCTAAGCGGCTCGGCGTGGTGGGCCTGGTTACGAATGGGGGCGTGCGGGACATTCTGGAAGTCAAACGGCTGGGGCTGCACTATTTTGCCGCCGGCGTAGTACCCTCGCACGGCAGCCCGCGCCTGCTGGAAATCAACCTCCCGGTTACGCTCGACGGCGTGCGCATCGAGCCGGGCGACCTGCTGCACGGCGATATCAACGGCGTCACCACCATTCCCCTGGCGATTGCGGCCCAGGTCATCGAAGCCGCCCATCAGGTCCGGCGGGATGAGGCTGAGCTATTGGCATTTTTCAATGGGCCGGAGTTCAGCCTGGAAGGGTATTTTAAACGCCGTTTTAGTCATTAAACTATGGGGGCTATTCCCAAAAACAATTTTCGTGTTGCGTCTTGCCTGAGAGAAGGCCAACGGAACATGCAAGACGCAACACGTTGCAGGAACTTTCTTATTGAGGCACAGAATCCGTCACTCGCCCCAGTTGCTTCGAAAGCGCCTGAGTGACCCGGATTACATCCGGCGAAAGCTGGTGAACATGCTCCAGGGTCATACGATGAGCCGGGCCGGCGATGCTGATTGCGCCAAGAACCTGACCTCCGCCATCATAAACCGGGGCGGCCACACAGCGAATCCAATCGTCGCCTTCGCAGTCGTCAATCGCATAACCGCGGTGACGGGTTTGTTCTAATTCATTCATTAAGGCGTCATGGTCGGTGATGGTGTGGTTGGTGTAACGGGGCAAGGGGAGACGTTCTAAAAGCGCCCGGCGTTCTTCATCCGGCAGGTTGGACAGGATAGCTTTGCCCATAGCCGACATGTGCAGGTCTATCCGCGTACCCACGTTTGAACGCATTTGAAATGTCTGCGATGCCTGCACCTGGGGACCTTCTTCTTTGGCAATATACAGAATTTTGGTATCATCCAAAATGGACATAAAGGCAGTTTCCTGAGACAACTGGCTGAGTTCATGCAGGTAAGGCTGGGCTAGTTTGGGCAGATTCATCGTATCCAGCACCACCCTGGCCAGACCCAGAATTTTGGTTCCCAGCGAGTAGTTGTAATTCTCATCCACCATTACATAGCCTCGTGACATAAGAGTGGTCAACAAGCGATAGGTGGTGGGCCTGGACATCTGACACAGCTTGGCAATTTCTGGAGCCGAGAGGGATCGCCGGGCTGCCCCCAGGCAGTCCAACACGTCAAGGGATTTGAGGACGGTTTGTGAAGTAATGGTGCTGGGCTCATTCTGTTTTTCTTCCACGGCAGACCTTCCTTTGCACAAGAGATAGTTACATTATAATCTTAATTCATTATTTGAACAAGTAGCTCAGAAAATGAGCTAACCAAGAGGATGATTATATGCACGCCTATGTTTTGTACGGTCAACAGGATATTCGGCTGGAAGAGCGGGCGATGCCCCAGCCGCAAGCCGGACAGGTTTTGGTCCGCTTTGGCTACGGCGGGATTTGCGGCTCGGACATGCACTATTATTTCAAAGGGGCCAACGGCGATTTTGTGGTCAAGCATCCCTTTGTGCTGGGGCACGAAGTTTCCGGGACGGTGGTAGAGACGGGCCCCAATGTCACCAGGCTCAAGCCCGGCGATCTGGTCGCCATTAATCCCAACCTGCCCTGCGGCGCATGCCTGCAATGCCGCCAAGGCCGGGAAAATCTTTGTCCCAACGTACGGTTTTGGGGGTCGGCCAGCACCATGCCCCACACCGATGGAGCTTACCAGGAATATGTTTTGGCCCAGGAACGGCAGTGCTGCGCCTTCCCCGCCGGGTTTAATCCGGGCGTCGCCGCGATGGCCGAGCCGCTGGCGAT
>JAAUSP010000716.1 GCA_012032575.1 Anaerolineales bacterium
ACCCCTCCCCCGGCCCCTCCCCGAAGCGGGGAGGGGAGATAACTGACTCCCCCTCCCGCTTCGGGGAGGGGGCTGGGGGGAGGGTCACTTCGCGGATCATCACTTCGACGGTGTTGGATTCGATCAAGGTTATTTGTTTTCTCCAAACAATGAGTTGAGTAGCTTTTTCAACAAACCCTCTTGTGCTTCAAGCTTGCAAATCGCCAAGTTTTCGGCACTTTGTATATCGTCTAGGGTATTAGCAATTCCCTGTTGAACAGTTAAATCAGGGAGTGGTACCAACATTCGTCTTATGTTTCCCAGGTTAAGTCGGTAACGGGTGGTTCCTTGTGTAAAAGACATTGATTGACGCAATCCATAGGGGCTATTAAAAAAGCACACCAAGAATCTGGCATCTAAATCTTTTACGGGCCTCAAGCAATAACAGTCGGCCTTGTTAACCGCCAGTCCCAAAAAATTAGGGACAATACAGGCTCTACCAGGTTGTATATTTTCATCCCCAAGTCCAGCAACAATAACATCTCCAGGTCTCACGGTATAACCCGTGAGAGTTTCCTGATAATAAGCCTCGGAAATAAATGCTTGATCATCATTGTTGAATGAACGGTCATCAATATTTTGAAGCCTGATGACTCGTACCCCATATTCTGTGTAGTGCTCTGTTTTCAACTTACTCCCGAAAGGTCCATCAGATGAGTAATCCAGAAGGCCACCAAGCCTGATACTTTTTTTTGCCCCACTATCGAAGGCTAACCCAGTCTCAGAAAAATATTCCTCCGCAGTAGCAGTCCAAAGTTTTCGGGTTATATGTACCAATTCTCGATAATTGTCCTTAGCCACTACCGCAGCCCACAACACCTCCGCCATCCGACGCTGCTCCGCCAGCGGTGGCAGAGCGAACTCCTGTTCGGCCAGTGTCCGCCAATTGATGGTCGGTGAAAGTGACCCAACCGAGATTTCAAGCGCCCGGTTCATAAACAAATCGCTCTGCATAAAAAAGGGCAAAAACTCCGGCAGTACCACCTCGGTTTTGGGCCGCAGCACCATCGCGTGAGCGGAGCAAATACCGTCAAACTCGGCTACTCCCAACTTTCGTTGGTAGGCCCGCCGCCGCCCAAAAATAATGTCACCCTTGCAAAAACGCAGTTTGGTTGCTTCAACGTCAGAGGGCTGGCCCCAACGCCGGATTTTGAGCGAGTCGGGGTCGAGATGCTCCAGGCCCACATAGTATTCGGCATCCGTATCACCCGGTTCAACGCGGTCGTTGACAATAATCGCTATCTGGTCAAAGCGGTATACTTGCCAGCCGGGTTTGAGTGACCTTCCCGGAAGCTCCAAGCTTCCGGGAAGGTGAGGGGGGCGGGTTCAGTCATCGCGGCCCTCCCCGGCCAGTTCTAAAACTCGCTCAATCAGGGGGTCGCTCAAGCGGATACCGCCCTGCTGTAACTGCGTAATGAGCGGGTGAATCGGCCCCACGTGATTTTGTTGTTTGGCCCGCAGCAAAACGCCCAACACGCCGGTCAGGGTAAAACCCAGGCGGCGGGCGTGGCGGCGGCCCAGCCGCTCATCCATAATCACCAGGTCGGCTTGCCGTTCCTGAGCCAGGGCCAGCACTTCGGCCTCCCCCCGGTCCAGGTCGCTCAACAGGTCGGCCCGGCGTGGGTCAAGCAGAGGAGTGGTTAGAATATAGGCGGCTTTGGGCAGCTCCGTTGCGCCGGCCCGCTGTCCACCGGCCAAAATTTCGACCTCGACAGCGGGGGGAATGATGACTTGCCCGTACAACTTTTGCAGCAGGTCAAGCTGCCCAATCAAGGCCAGGGCAATAATCGGGGTGGCATTGCTGATGACCAGACGAGGGCGCGGCGCGTCAGGCATGGGCTAAATCACTTTCCAATTCATCCGGGTCTACACCGATGGGCGAGAGACCAAATTTCTCCAGCTCAAAGATAAAGGCGGCCCGGCTGATCCCGGCCAGTTGGGCGGCCATGCCGGTGCTGAGGCGCTCCATTTCGTACAGTTTGACCGCCAGCAGCAGCCTCGCTTCGGCCTCAAAGCGTTCCGGGCTGGCCTTCAGCGACAGCAGCAGTTCATCCGAATAGGGTATGGTTAATTCATGGGTTATCATCAGTCACTCCTCAAAAAATAGAGATTGGAGATTGGAGATTAATTTAATCTCTAATCTCCAATCTCCCGCTTAATATTGTACCTCAAGATGCTCTAACATCTCTACCAGGGCATCCATCTCCAGCCAAAACAGCCGGCCCTGCTGTTCCCACTCGGCCCACAATTCCGGCAGGGGGCGGGCGTTGCCATTGCCGTTTTCGTGCTCCACCCGCTTTACATACAGCGGAATGGACAGGCTGTAACCCTGCCGGGCTATCTCGGCCTGAGTCGCGGCGCGGGCAAAACCCGGTTCAATATCTTCCAGGAAGCTCCCAGCTTCCTGGAAGGTCCGGTAGGCCGCTTCAATCCGCTGCTGGTGTTCCAGCTTGAGCAAACTCATGGCCCGTTCGCGGGCAATCTCGCTGACTGCGTCAATGAACAAAATCCGGCCCCGGCGCTCCGGCGGCTTTTGGCTGCGGCAAACGATCACGCAGGCTTCCATCGGTGAGTTGTAAAAGAGGTTCGGCCCCAACCCCAGCACGCACTCTACGAGGTCGGCCTCGACCAGCTTTTGGCGCATCTCGGCCTCTTCCTTGCGGAACAGGACGCCATGCGGAAAGAGGATGGCGCAGCGGCCCGTCTCTTGGTCCATACTGCGTAAAATGTGCTGGAAAAAGGCGTAGTCGGCCCGGCCTGGGGCGGTGTGCCCAAAAAGTTGCGGCCCCAGGGGTCGCTCTGCCAGGCGTCCCGGTTCCACTGCTTGATCGAGTAGGGGGGATTGGCCAGGACCACGTCGAAGGTGCGCAGGCGGTCGCGCTCGGTAAAGGCCGGGCGTTCCAGGGTATCGCCGCGAGCGATGTCAAAATCCTCGACGCCGTGCAGTACCAGGTTCATCCGGGCGATAGAGGCGGTCATGTGGTTGCGCTCCTGCCCGTACAGGCGCAAGGTGCGGTGCTCGCTCCCGCCGCGCTTAACCTCGTCCAGGGCGGAGATGAGCATCCCGCCGGTTCCGGCGGTGGGATCGTAGATGCTCTCGCCGGGTTGGGGCTGGAGCATCTGGACCATCAGGTGGACGACGGTGCGGTTGGTGTAAAATTCCTGGGCGGTGTGGCCGCTGTCGTCGGCAAATTTCTTGATCAGAAACTCGTAGGCATTGCCCAGCTCATCCTCCGGCACATTGGCCAGGGAGAGGCTGTGAGCCGAAAAATGCTCCAGCAGGTTTTTTAGGGTGCGGTCGGGCAGGCGTTCCTTGTTGGTCCAGGGCGCGTCGCCAAAAATGCCGTCGAGCCGGGCGGGGTTGGCCGCCTCGATGGCTCGCATGGCGTTGCGCAGGGCCTGGCCCACGTCGCGGGGGATGGTCCGCACGTCGTTCCAGTGCGCCCCATCGGGGATGACAAAACGCTCGTTGGCCATCTCGCGGGCGTAGTCGGCGTCGCCGCTGTCGGCCAGGGCCGCGCCGTACTCCTCGTCCCACACATCCGACAGCCGCTTGTAAAACAGCAGCGGAAAGACATACTGCTTGTAGTCGCCGGCATCCACCAGCCCGCGCAAAATAATCGCCGCGCCCCAGAGGTAGGCTTCGAGTTGGGGGAGGGAGAGACGGTCAGGCATCAACCCCTCCCCCGGCCCTCCCCGCTTCGGGGAGGGGAGTTCGTTGACTCCCCCTTCCGCTTCGGAATGGGGTTGGGGTAGGTTCGACTCCCC
>JAAUSP010000048.1 GCA_012032575.1 Anaerolineales bacterium
GGCCAGATTGGCGGCGATACCGTTGGGCGGGCGGTCAATACCCAGGCGGCTCAACAGCGCCTCGAACTGCTCCCGATCCTCAGCCATGGCAATCGCCGCCGGGGACGTACCCCAGATGGGAACGCCTGCCGCGGCCAATCCCTCGGCCAGGTTGAGCGGGGTTTGCCCGCCAAACTGCACAATCACCCCGTCGGGCTGCTCGACATCGACGATGTTGAGCACATCTTCCAGGGTCAACGGTTCAAAGTAGAGCCGGTCGGCGGTGTCATAATCGGTGCTGACGGTTTCGGGATTGCAGTTGACCATGATCGTCTCGTAACCGGCTTCATGCAAAGCGAAACAGGCGTGGACGCAGCAGTAGTCAAACTCGATGCCCTGGCCGATGCGGTTGGGACCGCCGCCGAGGATCATGACTTTTTTGCGATCCGTCGGGTTGGCCTCGTTTTGGGTTTCGTAGGTGGAGTAGAGGTAAGGCGTGTGCGCTTCAAATTCGGCGGCGCAGGTGTCCACCCGGTGATAGACGGGGGTGAGGTTGAGTGATTTGCGCTTCTGGCGGATTGAGGCTGAGGCTAAGGCTGAGGCTGAGGAATTATACTTAGCCTTAGCCTCAGCCTTAGCCTGCGACAGCAAAGCAGCGATGGTATCGTCGGATAGCCCGTACCGCTTGGCTTCGCGCAGCAACTCCGGCGGCAGCGTGTCGAGCGAATAGCGGGCAAGTTCCTGCTCCAGTTCGACAATCTGGGCCAGTTGATCCACAAACCAGGGATCGTAGCCGGTGGCCTCAATAATTTCCTGCTCAGAAACGCCGCGATGCAGGCAGCTTAAGACTTGAAAAAGCCGGTCTCGCGTTGGCCGCCGTAACTCCTCCACGGACCATGCACCACGCACCACGCCTCTCCAATCTCCAATCTCCAACCCCCGCAGCCCTTTATTCAACGCCTCTTTGAACGTCCGCCCAATCGCCATAACCTCGCCGACGCTTTTCATCTGTGGGCCGAGGGTGGGGTCAACCCCGCGAAACTTTTCAAAGGCCCAGCGCGGAATTTTGACCACCACATAATCCAGGCTGGGTTCAAAGCTGGCCCGGGTTTCGCGGGTGATGTCGTTGGAAATTTCGTCAAGGGTGCAGCCGACGGCCAGCAGCGCGGCGATTTTGGCAATGGGAAAGCCGGTGGCTTTGGAGGCCAGGGCCGAGGAACGGCTGACTCGCGGGTTCATCTCGATGACCAGCACTTCGCCGTTGACCGGATTGACCGCAAACTGAACATTGCTGCCGCCCGTTTCTACGCCGACCACGTTGAGAATGGCGCGGGCCGCGTCGCGCAGGCGCTGGTACTCTTTGTCGGTCAGGGTTTGGGCCGGGGCGACGGTGATGCTGTCGCCGGTGTGGATGCCCATCGGGTCAAGGTTTTCGATGGAGCAGACGACCACAAAATTGTCGGCCCGGTCGCGCATGACCTCCAACTCGTACTCTTTCCAGCCCAGCACCGATTGGTCTACCAGCACCTGCCCCACCGGACTGCTGCGGCAGCCGTGCTCAACCGCCGCAATGAGTTCGGCTTCATCATGCGCAATGCCACCGCCGGTGCCGCCCAGGGTAAAACTGGCCCGCACCAGCAGCGGATAGCCGACCTCGGCGGCCAGGGCGAGGGCCTCGGCGGGACTTTTGGCGATGACGCTGCGGGGCATTTGCAAGCCAATCCGGTCCATCGCTCCTTTGAAAAGCTGGCGGTCCTCGGCCAGTTTGATGGTTTCCAACGATGCGCCGATGAGCTGGACGCCGTACCGTTCCAGCACACCTTGTTCGGCCAGACCGACCGCCAGATTCAGGGCCGTCTGCCCGCCGACTGTCGGCAGCAAGGCGTCGGGCCGTTCCAGGGCGATCACTTTTTCGGCCATCTCGACGGTCAGCGGCTCGACGTAGGTGGCATCGGCAAATTCGGGATCGGTCATGATGGTGGCCGGGTTGCTGTTGATGAGAATGACCTTATAACCTTCAGCACGCAGGGCCTTACAGGCTTGCACCCCGCTGTAATCAAACTCGCAGGCCTGGCCGATGACAATCGGTCCCGCGCCGAGGATGAGGATGGATTGGATGTCGGTTCGTTTGGGCATAATAAATAAAAATTCTCTGTTTTAGCCGCTTATTGTGCCGGGTAGATGGTTAGTTGAGACAAGTCAATAATTGCTTGAGTATGCAACAGGAAATCCAGGCCGATAATTCCATCAAGGTTAAGGCCATACTTCATTGCTCCAACTTCAATTTCAAAATCATTGACTTGCAGTTCGCCTAAACTCAGGCTATCAACGATTTTAGTAAAGACAAATTCTTTACCCCCTACCCCTCGAATTTGATGAATAAAATCCTGTGGTTCCGGCAACAAATTAATGGCATCAACTTTATCAGCCGAAAAGACACAACCGGTTGAGCCGGTATCCAGGATAACATTTTCTAACATGACTTGTTGCCCCTGGTAAATGAGCCAGGCTGTGACATAAAGCAAATCTTCATGAAGCCTTATCTTCATTGAACCCCTCGAATTCCCAACCAGCGGCGCTCGGTAATATCTAGGATTTCACGGTCAGTGTGCAATACAAATAATTCACGCTCTGGTTTTTCTTCATGAAACTGAAGGTATCCTTTCATGGCCGTTCTGGCGTCGGGAAAGGTGTTAATAACCGTTAATTCTTCTACTACCCGTTTACCTGCTTCAGAGTGGGCTTTAATGGCCTCAACCAGCAGCCATTGATGCGGGTAGCGCTGGCGAATTTCTATCCATTGCATGATTTGCCTCCTTATCAATGTGCTGATTCGCTCCACGTCATTAACTCTACAAACTGCCTGAAAAACCCCAACGCATCATGCGGCCCCGGCGATGACTCTGGGTGATATTGAATACTGAAAATCGGCTTGTTTTTATGGCGCAGCCCCTCGATGCAGCCATCATTCAAATTAACATGGGTCACTTCCACCTCGTCGGGCAGGGAGCCGGGGGTGACGGCGAAGCCATGATTGTGGCTGGTGATAGAGACTCCCCCTTCCAATCCTCCAGCCTTCCAACCTTCCGGTTTAGGAGAGGTGGAAGGTTGGAAGGTTGCAATTTCTTTTACCGGCTGATTCCCGCCGCGATGCCCAAATTTGAGCTTGTGGGTGGTCCCGCCAAAGGCTAATCCCAAAATCTGGTGGCCCAGGCAGATACCGAAGATCGGCAGGTTGGCTTCAATCAATTCGCGGGTCGCTTCGATGGCGTAGGTGACGGCAGCCGGGTCGCCGGGGCCGTTGGAGAGAAAGACACCATCCGGTTTCAGAGCCAGCACCTCCTGAGCCGGCGTGGTGGCCGGCACCACCGTTACCCGGCAGCCGGCATCAGTGAGCAGGCGGAGAATGTTGTGTTTGATGCCGAAATCGTAGGCGACAACGTTGAACGTTGAACGTTGAACGTTGAACGTTGTTTCCGTTTGCCACTCAGAAATGACGCCTTCCTCCCAGTAATAAGGTTCAGGGCAGGTGACTTCTTTAGCGAGATCGAGGCCATCCATGGACGGGGCGGCGCGAGCCAGGTCTACCAGGTCAGCGGGGGAGAGGTGATCGTCACCGGAGAGGGCAGCCATCATTGCGCCCTGAGAGCGGATGTGGCGGACCAGGGCGCGGGTGTCCACTTCGGTCAGGCCGGGCAGGTTGTGCTGGCGCAGGTAGTCGGGCAGGGATTGGCTGGCCCGCCAGTTGCTCACCCGCCGGCTCACTTCGCGCACAATCAGGCCGCTGGCCCAGGGACGGTTCGCCTCTTCATCCTCCAAATTGATCCCCACATTACCAATATGCGGACAGGTCATGGTCACAATCTGGCCGTAATACGACGGGTCGGTCAGGATTTCCTGATAGCCGGTCATGCTGGTATTAAACACAATTTCGCCGGTGATGGTTACCGGCGCACCGAAGGACTGACCGCGAAAAATCGTTCCATCGGCCAGGGCCAGAATGGCCGGAGGATAATGCTTGAGACTCACTGTAACTCCCCTAAAAAAAGAAACGTGACCACACGTGATACGTGATAACCCAAAAACACTCCTCATAGCATACTATCAAGCCGGGTTTTTGCCAAACAGCTTTCCTCTCATCCCGCTCCGAAAGCGGCAGAAAAGGGGATTTTTATCACTTGGTTGTCAACCTGATTTGCGATATAATTGACCCTAATCATAATGAGTCTTTACAAAGTGAAATGGAGGCAATCATGCAAACAGACCATGGCGGTCTAAAAAAAGATTGGCCCCCTGTTTATATCGTATCCGGGGGTACAGGGGCAAGTGGGGAGCGATTGGCCCAAACAGCGCTGGCTCAGTTTCCTGATGTGGAAGCGCCAATTGTTATATTTTCACAAGTAGGTTCACCGGAGGAAATTGAACAGGCCGTCAACCTGGCGGCCAAAACCAAAGGCACTATTCTTCATACCCTGGTTGATGCGGACATGCGCCGCACGCTTATTCGTCAGGCGCGGGATAAAAACGTATTTTCCATTGACCTGGTGGGGCGAGTGCTGCATCGGTTGGCTAATGTGTTCGAGCGAGAACCGCTGAATCAGCCGGGACAGTACTGGTTGATGCGCCAGGCCTACTTTGAACGCATCGAAGCCATTGAATATACCATCAACCACGATGACGGCCTCAACCCGGAGGATTGGCCCGCGGCTGAAATTGTTCTGGTGGGCGTGTCACGAGTCGGCAAAACGCCGCTCAGTGTGTACCTGTCAACTCTGGGTTGGAAGGTCGCCAATCTGCCCTGTTAAAAGGTGTGCCGCTGCCGCCGCAGTTGTTACAGCTTGACCGGCGTCGCGTGGTCGGGCTGACCATTGAACCGGGCCAACTGCTGATGCATCGCTACCAACGCCAGCGCCGGCTGGGCACCTATGCTCTGGAAACAGAATATACTGACCCCAGAGTGCTTTATGAAGAAGTAGATGAGACCAAAAAGCTGTATCGCCGCTGTGGTTTCGCTATCGTCAATGTTACCGACAAGCCCATCGAAGAGAGCGCTGACGAGGTTATTGCCCTGGTCACCCGGCGGCTGCAAACGATGAATCCGTAGGCGGATTTTTCTGATTCTCATTTCTGTCAGATTTAGGGGTTACGTAGTTGAAGCGTTTTGTCTAAAAACTCCAAAAAGGAAACCAAAAACGGAGACCCATTACAGAGTCTCCGTTTTTTCATCAGGATAAACTAAAGTTTAACTTACTTGGCGCTGACGCCTTTTTCCTTCAAGGCCACCTGCGCGGCGGCCAGGCGGGCAATCGGCACGCGGAAGGGGGAGCAGCTTACGTAGTTGAGGCCGATCTTGTGGCAGAAGAAAACCGACTTCGGGTCGCCGCCATGCTCGCCGCAGATGCCGACTTCGAGATCGGGGCGGGTCTGGCGACCCAGCTTGACGCCCATTTCCATCAGCTTGCCAACGCCGTCCTCGTCAATACTGGCGAAGGGGTTTTCCGGCAAAATCTTGCGCTCCATGTACTCGATCAGGAAGCCCTTTTCGGCGTCGTCGCGGGAGATGCGAAGGTGGTCTGGGTCAGGTCGTTGGTGCCGTAGGAGAAGAACTGGGCAAACTCGGCCATCTGGTCGGCGGTGAGAGCCGCCCGCGGAATTTCGATCATGGTCCCGAATTTGTAATCCACGCTGACACCCTGCTCGGCCATCACTTGTTTGGCTACTTCTTCCAGGGCCGTTTGCTGCACCTTCAGCTCGTTGACGTGGCTGGTCAGCGGGATCATTACTTCCGGGTGAGGATCGAAGCCCTCTTTTTTGACCTGGCAGGCGGCCTCAAAAATGGCCCGCACCTGCATTTTGGTCAACTCGGCCAGGTGAATGCCCAGGCGCACGCCGCGCAAACCGAGCATCGGGTTGGATTCGTGCATCCGCTCGACGGCGGCCAGCATTTCTTCTTTTTCGGCCAGCGCCGCCGGGTCACTGCCGGTAATCTTTAATTCAATGACTTCGCGCAGCAGCACATCGTGAGACGGCAGGAATTCGTGCAGCGGCGGGTCAATCAGACGGACGATGACGGGCAGGCCGGTCATAGCTTTGAACAGGCCGGCGAAATCCTCGCGCTGATAAGGCAATAAAGTCTCCAGGGCTTCGGCCTGGGTGGCTTCGTCTTTGGCCAGGATGAGTTTTTGCACATGGGGCAGGCGGACGGTTTCAAAGAACATGTGCTCGGTGCGGCACAGGCCGATACCCTGCGCCCCAAAGCGGCGAGCGCGCTCGGCGTCAACCGGATAGTCGGCATTGGCCCAGACTTGCAGGCGGCGGGACTCGTCGGCCCAGGAGAGCAGTTTGATCAGGTAGGGGTCGTTGATGTCGGGCACTTTGGTCTCAATTTTGCCAGCAAAGACATCGCCGGTGGTGCCATCAATCGAGACCCAATCGCCTTCTTTGACCACCCGGCCGGCCACATTCATCTGGCGCTTATTCAAGTCAATTTCCAGGGCGGCGACACCCACGACCGCCGGCTTGCCGAACTGGCGAGCCACCAGGGCAGCGTGGCTGGTGCGTCCGCCGCGGCTGGTCAGAATACCTTTGGCCGCGAGCATGCCATGCACGTCATCCGGCTTGGTTTCGGGCCGGACCATAATCACTTCTTTGCCGTCTTCCTTGGCCCACTTTTCGGCCAGGTCGGCATCAAAAGCGACCACGCCCACGGCCGCGCCGGGGGAAACATTCAGACCGACGGCAATCTTGTTGCCTTCGCTCGTCGCCGCCTTTTTGGCTTCGGCGCTGAATTGGGGATGCAGGAAGAAGTCTACCTGATCGGGGCTGACGCGCAGCACAGCCTGCTCTTTGGTAATCAAGCCTTCGTCAACCATATCCACTGCAATTTTCACGGCGGCCTGGGCGGTGCGCTTGCCGTCGCGGGTTTGCAGCATCCACAGCTTGCCGCGCTCGATGGTGAATTCAACGTCCTGCATTTCGCGGTAGTGCTTTTCGAGGCGTTCGCAGATGGCGGCAAACTCGGCGTAGGAGGCGGGCATTTCGGTTTTGAGTTCGTCCAGGGGGGTGGTTTTGCGGATACCGGCTACCACGTCTTCACCCTGGGCGTTGGTCAGATAGTCACCCTCGATGTGGTGCTCGCCGGTGGCCCCGTTGCGGGTCATGGCCACGCCGGTGGCGGAGTCGTTGCCCATATTGCCAAAGACCATCGTTACAATGTTGACGCCGGTGCCCAGGTCGTGGGCAATTTTGGCGGCATTGCGGTAGTCAATGGCCCGTTTGCCGTTCCAGCTTTTGAAAACGGCTTCGGTCGCCAGACGAACTTGCTCCAGCGGTTCCTGGGGAAAGTCGCGTCCGGTTTTGTTCTTTGAAGATTTTTTTAAATTCTTTGGTAACTTCTTTCCAGTCGTCGGCCTTGAGGTCAGAGTCATTTTCGACGCCGGCTTTGTAGCGGGCTTCGGTTAGCACTTCCTCAAACGGCTCATCGGCAATGCCCATCACCACGCTGCCGAACATCTGGACGAGGCGGCGGTAGGAGTCGTAGGCAAAGCGGGAGTCGCCGGTCAGTTGGGCCATCCCTTCGACCACTTCATCGGTTAAACCGATGTTGAGCACGGTGTCCATCATGCCGGGCATCGAGAATTTGGCCCCGGAGCGGCAGGAAACCAGCAGCGGATTGGTGGCGTCGCCAAATTTTTTGCCGGTTTTCGCTTCGATGGCCTTCATGCCTGCCAATTCTTGTTCCCACATCCCGGCGGGGAACTTCTCCCCTTCGGCCAGGTAGGCGTTGCAGGCTTCGGTGGTGACGGTGAAGCCAGGAGGTACAGGCAGGCCGGCGCGGGTCATGTCGGCCAGGTTTGCGCCTTTACCGCCCAACAAACCACGCACTTTATCCCAATCGCCGCCGACATGTTTTTCGGCCTCTTCGACTTCATCGAACAAATAAACCCATTTTTGACTCATTATATTAATCCTCCAATAGATTAGGGTGAACGAGGTGCGCGATGCGTGATGCACAGGATTTTCCGGTGTAATTAAGTGGGCATCACGCATTACGCAAATTATTTTTAAAGTTTTGCTGGATGCGAGCGCATAATTACACGAGATGATAAGATGGAAAAACCTCCACCCGAGGGGTGAGGTGGGGACAACTTTGGCCCTGAATCATAGATGGACGACCTGCCCCTTTGGATATGAGCAGGCAAACAACAAAAAACCGGATTGCATTATACGCCTATGGAGAATATTAGCCAAGTTTAATCCCAATCACCCAATTTATTGAAGAGAGGAGATTGGAGATTAGAGATTGACCAATCTCCAATTACCAATCTCCAATTTCAGGGCTGAGGCCGGTTCGATGGTAAAACCCAACCGTTTTTTCGACAACTTGCGCGCTCCGGCTGATATCGAAGTAGGTGCGCCAGTAGCGCAGCTTGCCCGCAGCAATTTCAAAAAAGGCAAAATCGTGGTCAATGAGCAAATCTTCCATTTTAACAACTTGGTATCTACAGGCATTAAGAATATAATAAGGAGTATGAATATTGAGAGATATCAGAAATTGACAGCGGCATTAAAGCACATTATGCATGTGCTGACTACGCAATATCATCCGGAGAAAGTTATTCTCTTTGGCTCGATGGCGGATGGCACAGTTGGCGAGTGGAGTGATATTGATCTGGTTATCATCAAGGATACGCCGCTGCCGTTTCTTCAACGACTTAAAGAAGTGGCCTTACTATGTCACGTCCCGGTCAGCGTTGATTTTTTGGTATACACTTCCGGCGAATTTACCCAGATGATTGCTGATAATAACCCATTTATCGTCAAAGAAGTTTTGCAAAAGGGAAGAGTGCTATATGAGTGCCAACCTGCCCCAGCAGTGGCTTGACAGGGCTGTTGAAGACTTAGCCGTCGCTCGTTTGGTGCTGCGAGAGGATCACATTGCTCACGTCTGTTTTCTTTCCCAACAATGCATTGAAAAAGCGCTGAAAGCCTACCTCATTGCCAAAACTAATGACTACCCTCGTTCTCACGGACTGGTAACACTGTTAGATTTGTGCGTCTCTCTTGAACCGGCCTTTGATCAGTTCCACAGTGATTGTGCTATTATTGACCAGTATTACATCCCCACGCGCTACCCTGATGGTATCCCCGGTGGATTACCAGGTGGACTACCCGGCACAGCCGAAGCTCAAGAAGCCATCACTGCTGCCGAAACTGTCCTGCAATTTGTCACCGTCCGGTTAGCTTGATGCCCTCTTTAGCCAACCAATACCCACCGCATCGCGTCGAAAGCGATTCTGAGATCGCGTGAGGTTTCGCCGGTCAAATCGCTGAGGCGCACGGAGCCGCGCCCCGGCTCGAAGCGAAAAGTGCCCAGGCTGACCCACTGGCTATCAAATTTGCCCTGGTTGATGGCAATTTCGGACTGGCCGTCGGCGTGGGTGATGCGGTAGCGGGCGTTGCTGGTCGGCGGATTTTGATCGGGGATAAAGGCGGAAACCTGCCACTGCCCGGCCTGCGGTAGAAACGGCTGCCACTCGCCCCAATTGCGCTCCTGCGAGGCGGAGACGTGGGTCCAGATGGTTGAACTGAACGCGCCGGCGGGAGCGCTGTACCAATCGTCGGTGCGGGCGCGGCGAAAACGGCCCATCGCGGGGTCAGTGCGCTGTGAGTCGACCACAACCTGAATCTGAGGAACCTGCGGTTGGGGCGGCGGCGCAGGCGGAGTCGCTGCTACAGACTGCACCGGGGTGGGCTGTGGGGAAGCGATGGTGCGGTGGGCTTCGATGAACTGGGTGGGGATATAGTAGTTAGCCAGCACCAGGTCGCGGTCCTTGACTATCGGGGTCCAGTTGCCGGCCGGCAGATTTTTCCGGCGGATTTCAAAATGGAGGTGGGCCAGGTACATATTGTTGGCCCCTTTACCGATGGTCCCAATCTGCTGCCCCCGCGTCACTTTCTGACCGGCTGTTACCAGGATGCGTTGGAGGTGGGCATACTGCGACCAGACTCGCGTCCCGTCGGGCAGGGCGTGTTCGATGAGCACGATATTGCCCCAACTTTTGGGATTGTAATCGGCCCAGGTCACTTTTCCGTGAGAGATGGCGTAAACCGGGTCGCCCAAATCGGTATCGCCGCCTCGTTTGCCGTTCCAATCCTCCCCCGGATGCCAGACCTGCCCGAAATTCTGATAATAGTTCGGGTCGGCCACGCCCGCATCCATTTTGTGGGTATCGTAAACGTTCAGATTGGCCCCACGCGGTCCCACAGGAAAATCAAAACCATCGGAGATAGGGATACCATCGGATGTTTCGGTCATGTTGCCCTCCCGGAATAAGTAGACAGTAGACGGTAGACAGGGGAGTGCAACCTGCTACTTGCCACCTGCTACCTGTTCTTCAAATTTTAACATAATGCTATAGGGGCGTCAACTACCCTGCGACTTTTGCCGCCCGTAGAGTTGAAAATATAGGTCGTTACAGCCCCTATGGGCTAAATAAAAAAGAGATAGGGACGCGAAAACCGCGTCAACCTACCTCCTCCGGCATTTTATGCCTTGAGATGCCTGCCGTCCCACGACGGTTTGACGTAGCGCTCGGACCAGCCCGATCTGCCTCGGCGGAACCCTGGCTACCCCCAGGTTGAAGTAGAAAGATTGTAACCTGATTAGATGTTGAGGTCAATTGCCGGCAGATAAATCCGGCTATACTGCATCTGTGGTATGATAGAGAGGGGCAGTCACCACTGGTAGTCCATCGGTTAGTGGGCTGATCAGGTGGCAACTGACCACATAAATGCTTGGGGCGTTACTCAGCCTTAAAACGAGGCCGTCAATACATCCAAATAATCAGCAAAGGCTAACAATTCGGCCTGCAACTTGAACCATAATTCCGGCAATGCTGTTATCAACCTTGACATCTTCTCCGGCATTAAATTAATCGTATAAACATTACGCACCAGATGTCTGAACCGTCGAAATTCATCCAGGTTCAGGCCATTTTCCTGGCTGATAACAGCCGGACGTAGACCGGGGATATCTTGAGCCATCTGTAAAAGTAAATCGCGATGCCAAGTTTCGCGCTCAGGCAAGTGGTGGTCAACGTGCCGGGCTATCAATTCAAACAATCGCTCCAGGCCCGAATAAAAGCTATGCAGGTTTAGAGCCACCGAGTCAATATAAACCTCCGGCTCCGGCGGATCATGTTGCACCAAGGTCCAGCTATGCTGCGCCCGTTCGACTACCAACTCCAGGTCTTGAACTTCGCCCCGTATTCGCTCAATCAAACTTTGGTAAGAATGACTCACAATTCTAGGCCATACTTTTGAATAGCTTGAACTAACGAGGCCCTGGCTGTTTCAATTTCAATTAAGTCAACCGGCCGGTCATGGATAATCTCTTCGGCCATTCGCCAGGCTTGCCAGTAAACATCTGGGGCCAATCCCGCTACCGCCAGATCAACATCAGAGTCCGGGGTAAACCAATCAGCCTCAGCTAAAGAACCGAAGAGGATAATTCGTTGCGCCCCAAAACGGGTTTTTAAGATAGCCGCCACCTGCCGCACTCGAACCAATAATTGTTCGCGTTGTTGCTTTTCCCTGGCAGTCGGTTGGGGCGGCACCAACCGCTGCCGGGCAGCTTCGATATAAGGCTGCCATCCGGCGCGGGTCAATTCCAGGGCGGTGGGCATAGACTGTCTCCAAACCAATAGATAATCCTGATTCTAGCTAATTATTCAGAATTATACAACCACAGACCGCAGCGATTTTAGACTGAAACAAGAATTTTTATGGAAATCTATATTCATCTCTGCATCTGTGTACAGAGGCTCGTAGTTGTGGATTCTCAGTTTGACTCATAACCCACAGCCACCGACTCTCCAATTGTGGCCGAGCGATAGGCCGCCTCTAATATCTTCATAGACCACAACACATCCGGCCCGTTGGTCAGCGGCTCCTTGTCGTTGAGGATGCAGTCAATGAAATGGTCCATCTGGGCCTGGTACATCGGCAGGTCGCACTGCTGCTGGCGCTTGGGCATGTCCGGCTGGGTGACGCTCCAGATGCCCTCGACGGAGGTCTGCAATTGGGCCGGGAGGACGCGGGCGTAGCCCCGGGTGCCGTAAGCCTGGGTGTAGCCTTCCAGCCCGTCGGCATAGAGATGATACCAGCCCGCCTCCAGCAGCCCGGCGACGCCGCCCTCGAACTCGACCATCACCGTAGCCGTGTCGTCCAGGGGAATATCTTTGAAAAAGGTACCGGCGGTAGCAAAAACCTTGACCGGCCTGGCCCCGCCCAGGACGAAGCGCATCGTATCAATCGAGTGAATGCCCATATCGGCCAGTGCGCCGCCCCCGGCAAACTCCGGGGTGACAAACCATGTGCCGGGTTTGGGGCCATCGAACAGCCAGATGGCGTGCGATTTAACCTTGAAAATCCGGCCCAGTTGGCCGCTGGCAATCAAATCCCGCAGCCAGACAATCTCCCGGTCGAAGCGCCACATGTGGGCGATCATCAGCTTGCGCCCGCTGCGCTCGGCGGCGGCGATCATCTGCTCGCCTTCGGCCACGTTCATGGCCATCGGCTTTTCACACAGCACGTGCTTGCCCGCTTCCAGCATTTGAATCGTGACCGGCGCGTGCAGATAGTTGGGCAGGCTGTTGATGACGGCGTCAACGTCGGGGTCAGCCGCCAGTTCGGCAAAATCGGTGGTGGTTTTGGGAATGTTGAAATCAGCCGCCAATTTTTTTAGCGACTCCGGGCGGTGGTTTGCCGCCGCCACCACCTCCGCCTGGGGATGGTTACGCAAAACCGGCAGATGAAAATCACGGTTGATAACGCCCGTGCCGAGAAGACCAATGCGTAGTTTGCTCATCGTTGACCTCGTGATGCGTGATGCGTGATGCGTGATACGGTAAGATTTTCTCACGCATCACTTATCACGCATCACGCAATATCTTTAAACCAGCAACTCATCCAGGTTTTCAAACACCTTGCGGAAAGCCGCCACGTAATGCTCCATCAGTTCCAAATCCTGGAGATAGATGGGATACGGCTCGGTGTTGACGATGATGGACTCATCCATAAGCCGCTGGGCTTCGGGGTAATCTTCCGGGTGGTACTGGACTCGGGGCGGTTCGCCTTTGGGCAGCCAGGGTGTGCCTTGCACATACCCCTCGTTAAGGCGCTGGAAAACCGGGAAAGAAGGCAGCGGGGTGACGTGCCATAGAGTCGCCTCGACGCCTTCCGCTTCCAGGGCGTCAGTCAGCTTGTTGCGAAAATCGGTCGCCGGGATTTTCAGGCCCAACGCCTGCGGGTCGAAGCGGAGGCGGAATTTATGATAAATGGTCGTCCGGTCGTCGGGGACGTAGGGCGGCAGCAGGCCGGGGATTTTGCTCAATTCGGCGGTCAGATATTGGCCGTTGCGCTGGGCGATGCCGTTACTGGGGCAGTCGTTTTAACTGGCTGCGGGCAAAAGCCGCCGGGAGTTCCTGGGTGCGGTAATTCCAGCCGATGGTAAAACTGTAATAGGGCCGGATTTTCTCCTTTTCTTCCAGCACTTTTTCGCCAAAGGTGCGGATCATCTTGGCCCGGTCCCAATATTCCTCGTCGTCGGTGTTGATAAAGCCGCCCTCGCCGCCGGAGAGATTCTTGGTGGCGTTGAGGCTGAAGCAGGCCATCGCCCCGATGGTGCCGCAGTTGCGCCCGCGATAGGTCGAGCCGTGGGCCTGGCAGGCGTCCTCGATGACAACCAGGTTATACTTTTTGCCCAGAGCCATCAGCTCATCCATATCGGCGGGCAGGCCGTGGATGTGGACCGGCAGCAGCGCTTTGGTGCGCTCGCTGATTTTGGCTTCAATCTGGCCCACGTCGAGGTTGTAAGTACGCGAGTCAATATCCACAAAGACCGGCACGGCGTTCTGCTGCAAAATCGGGTGGAACGAGCCGGAGAACGAAAAGGCCGAGGTGATGACCTCGTCGCCGGGGCCGACCCCTGCCGCGAACAGGGCCGAGTGAATGGCCGCCGTGCCGCTGTTATAACTCAGCACGTATTTGCTGCCGGTGAAGGCGGCCCACTCCCGCTCCAGGCCGGTCGCCTCCGGCCCATGGACGCCGGTCAGGATGCCCCGGTCGAGCACACCCATCACGGCGTCCTTGTCTGCCTGGGTAATTTCCGGCCATTTTTTCTTCAATCCATCCGGCACAGTCCGAGGACCGCCGTTGATAGCGAGTTTACCTGTCATAGGTTAAGCCTCCAATAATGTAATTTTTTCAATCATACTTTTAGCCGTGGTGCGTGGTGCGTGTTCCGTAAACTAACGGAACACGCAACAGGTACCACGTATCACAAATACTCCGCGCTCGCAATCACAATCTTCATACACTCATCCGTCATCGAGTGGCGCAGGGCAGCTTCGGCCTGCTCGACGGGGTAGCGGTGGGTGACGATTTTGTGTAATGGGTAATGCTGGCGGTAACGGCGCAAAGCTTGCAGGCTTGGCCCGTAGGCGGTCGCCGCTTCGCCGTTGATGCCGATGAGCCGGATATTTTTGGAGCAGAGCAGATGCGGGTTGATCGGCACCGGCCCCATATCGCTGAAGTTGCCGCACTCGATGTAGAAACCGCCGGGGCGGAGCAGGTTCAGGCCCTCCGGCTCCGGTAGAACAAACGTTTGTATTTCCATTTGCCGGGGAGCCAGCAAAACGGCGGCGCGAACGATTTCGGTCATAATAATCTCACTATTGACTCAAATTATTTCAAGAATAATGACTGAGGTATGTCATTTCGACCGAAGGGAGAAATCGTCTTGTTCGCCATAACATTTTAGGCAATGACAACGAAGATTCCTCCCGCTTTGCGGGTCGGAATGACATGTTAGGTGATACGTTTACGACTCTCGCTCGCCGGTGATCAGAGCGGAAATGTCGTTCTCCGATAACTGGTCGCGGTTGTAGGTGCCGACATTTTTGCCGTGACGGATCACGGTGTAGCGGTCGGCCACCTGCATGACGTGGTGGACATTGTGGGTGATGAAAATCACCGACAACCCCCGCGATTTGGCGTTGAGGGTGTATTCCAGCACCTTGCGCGACTCGGCCACCGACAGGGCCGAGGTGGGTTCGTCGAGGATGAGCAGTTTGACCCCAAAATGCACCGCCCGGCCAATGGCAATGGATTGCCGCTCGCCGCCGGAGAGTTTGCCCACTTTCTCGTTAGCTGAACGGACCCGGATGCCAATCTCGACCAAGGATTGGGCCGTTTCGTGGGCCATGCGGCGGACATCCAAAAAGCGGAAGGGACCGACCGACCAGGTCGGCTCGCGGCCCAGGAAAAAGTTACGGCCAATGCTCATCGAATTGACCAGGGCCAAATCCTGGTAGGCCGTTTCGATGCCCAACGCCCGCGCATCCTGGGGGCTGCGGATTTGCACCGGCTGGCCTTCAATGTAAATCTGGCCGCTGCTGGGGGTGTGGACGCCGGTTAAAATCTTGATCAGGGTAGATTTGCCCGCGCCGTTATCACCCAGCAGCGCCATCACCTCCGGGCGATGCACCTCAAACGTCACATCCTCCAGCGCCGTCACCCGCCCAAAGCGCATGGTGATGTTTTCCATTTTGACTACCGGAGTTTCCTTGCCATTGTGTTCGGTCATTACGATGAAATCCTCCCGGAAGAGAGGAGTAAGGGGTTGAACGTTGAACGTTGAACGTTCAACGCTGAAGAACATTTAACATTTAACGTTTAACCTTACTACCTACTCCCTTACGACAATCTGTCTCGAATCCAGTCAATCAACAGAGCTACGCCGATGATGGTCACGCCGACGACGGCGGCGAAATTATCCGAGGGGAAGCCGAGCAAGACGACGCCGCTGCGCAGGGTGTCTATCAGCAAAATCCCCAACAGCCCACCGACAATACTGCCCACCCCGCCGGTGAGCAGCGTCCCGCCGACCACCGCCCCGGCGATGGCGGTCAATTCTACCGACGCGCCGGTGGCGACAAAAACCGAAGAAAACTGGCTAAAGGTCAAAATTCCGGCCAGTCCGGCCAGCGCGCCGGTGAGGGCAAAACAGATAATCTTGACCTGCTTGATGTTGACACCCTGAGCAATCGCCGCCTGCGCATTCCCGCCGGCCGCAAAAATGTGGTTGCCAAAGCGGGTGCGGGTCAGAATGATCTGGAAAAGCACCGCCAGCAAAATCACCCACAGCGTCGCTGTGCGAAAATTGGCTCGCGGCAGCAGGTCGTTGACAAAATCCAGGCGACCATTGAGCCAATCGTACAGCACCAGCTTTTCGGTGGTCTGGACCATTTCGCCGCCGGAGTAAACCCAAACCAGGCCGCGATAGATGGACAGGGTGCCCAGGGTGACAATAAAGGAAGGCAGCTTGGTATAAACCGTAATCAGCCCATTGACCGCCCCCATCAGCGTGCTGACCAGCAGGGCCAGGCCAATCGCGGCTACGGGCGAGCCGTCAGCAACCATAATATTGGCAAAAATATAGCCCCCCATCGCCATCACCGCCCCCACCGACAGGTCAAACTCGCCGGCAATCATCAGCATCGTCACCCCAATCACTACAATTGCATTGATCGAAGCGGCGTTGAACACACCGGCCACGGTGCGCACCGTGCCAAAATTGGGCACAAACAGCCAAAAGAGCAGCCAGACAAACAGCACACTGAACAGCGGCGGGATAATCGGCGAGTCAAAAGCAAAGGATTGTTTTTTACGGCTATCCAAACTGATTACACTCAATGCTTGCCACTCCTGACAAATTGTGAATGGTGAATAGTGAATTATGAATGGTGAACGGCTGGTTCACTTCTAATATCATTCACAATTCACAATTGACAATTCACTATTCACAATTAATTACTCTGCTTTGCGGAGATAAGTGTTGACGGCCACGGTGACGATGATGATAAACCCGGCCACCGCCCTGAAAATTTCGTTGGGGATGCCCAGCAAGGCCAGCCCCTGTTCCAGCATGCTCATCAGCAGTACGCCGATGCTCGCGCCGATGATGGTCCCATAGCCGCCGGTCAGACGAACACCGCCGATAACCGCAGCAGCGACGGCGATCAGTTCCATGCCGGTTCCGGCCAGCGGGGTGGCACTGTTGCGCTGAGAAAAAATCAAAATACCGGCCAGTCCGGCCAGGCAGCCGGAGATCATAAAATTGATAATTTTGACCGCTTTGACATTGACCCCCTGCGAGCGGGCCGCCAGGGCATTGCCGCCGGTGGCAAAAGTCCAGTTACCGTAGCGGGTCCGCTCCAAAATAACGGTCATAATGATGATCAGGGCAATAAACCACAGGCTGGAAGCCCGAAAGTTGCCGGTCGGGTCGAACAGGTTATTCAAGGCAGCCAACGAGCCGTTCAGATAGGCGAACAGCCCAGGCAGTTCATCGGGAGTGTACTTGACGGCGACGCCTTCGCCCAGAATACGCGCCAGCCCGCGATAGGCAAACAACGTGCCCAGGGTGACAATAAACGACGGGATTCTGGAGTAGGCCACAATCAGGCCGTTAACCAGGCCCAGGAGGACGCTCACCAGCAGGGCCAAAAGCATGGCCGGAACAGCCGGGATACCGCCAACTAACGACAGAGCAAAAACGTAGCTGGCCACGGCTAAGTTAGAGCCGACGGAAAGATCAAACTCGCCGGAGATCATCAAAAAGGCCACCCCGATCACCACCACCCCGGTGATGCCGCCAAAGGTGAGAATATTCGACAGCGCGAGCGCGGACAGAAAGGTATCGGGGGCCGCCAATGCAAAATAGAGAAAAATAACCACAAAAGTGAACAGGGTAATAATTTCCGGGTAATCGGCGACGGTGTGGCGCAGATCGGTCAGGCGGCTCAGGGGTTGATTCTCATTCTGTTTTTTTAATGGAAGTCCGTTGGCGCTAATGGTGGACTCCTCCTTCAAAAATAACTCGTGGGAACTCAGGGGAACTCAGAGGAACTCGTGGGGTAAGTTCCTATGAGTTCCTACGAGTTCCTCCACTTTTCATTATTGATGGCGTGCCCAAGCTCGTGACACTCCTAAGAATTGGAGATTAGAGATTAGAATTAATCTCCAATCTCTAATCTCCCCAATCTATGCACTGCGTGTGTATGCTTCTTTAACGGTACGTGCCCGCCAGTTCCTCAACCACGGCGATGTTACTTTCGTCCACAAAGCCGGGGCCGGTAGCGGTAATATCAGTGGAGGGACCAATACCATAGCGGTGGAGCATCGCCCCCCAGAACACCGGCAGGTAGCCGACCATGTAGGGCTGGCCGTCAATGGCGAAAAGCGAGCTGCCGTCCTTGATTTTTTCCACAATTTTGGGACTCAGGTCAAAGGTACCGTGCAAAACATCGCCCGCTTCGAGACCTTCCGCTTCCATAAAAGCATAGAAGGGGTCGGCGCTGTTGGGACCGAGGGTCAGGAACATATCCACATCGGGATTGGCCGCAAAATAGTCGCTCAGGGTGGTGGTGGATTGGGCCGGGTCGTCCGAAACACCCAACACTTCGGTTTCAATCCCATCTTCGGCCAGCCGGTCGCTCAAGCCCTGGCAGCGCAAATCCAGCAATACGTGGCCCACTTGCTGGTTCACACAGACGGCTTTGGTGGCCCCACCGGCCAGGAGAAAGCGCTCGCCGGCCTGGTAGCCGCCCTGGTAATCATCCGGGCCAACGTAGGTGAGGTAAGGAATGCTCTCTTCTTTGGGCCGGATATCCCCACTGTCGTAGGCAATGACCGGAATACCGGCATCAATAGCCCGGCGAATGGGTTCGTCAAACAAAACGGCATCGGTGACCGTGACCATCAAAACATCCGGATTGGCCGCCACAGCCCGGTCAATATTCTGGGCGGTCGCTTCCAGGTCAAATTTGTCGGTGGTCAGCAGGGTGACGTCAACCCCCAGGTCTTTGGCTGCGTCGTCACTGCCTTTTTCAACCACACACCAATAGGAGTCCCAGGCACAGGCCCCGTGCGAAACAGCATAAATATTAACCGGCGCTCGATCATCGGCCATTGCTTCTTCGGTCGGTTCCTCGGTGGGATCAGTCTGGACAAGTTCAACAGCCCCGACCTGGGTATTGTCTGCCGGCAAAGCAGCCAGAGTATAGCTGGCAAAAGCCAAAAGCAAACCCATCACCAAAACTAACACCAGAGTCAATCGTTTGAAGTTCATTTTTCCTCCTTAGTGATTAATTAAATATTTGATGGTTGAATGACCGACTATTTTTGAACGTTCTCACCTCCTTCGTAAAGTGATGACTGATAACCGAAATCACTGCCACGGCAAGCAAACGCCCTTCGCCCCGCGTCCGGCGGACAGTTCGGCAATGCCCTGGGGTAGCTCGGCCAGTGAGAGCCGGTGAGTAATCAGGTCGTCCAGCTTGACCGCACCGCTCTCCAATAGTCTGATCGCCTGCGGAAAAACCTGAATCCCGATAAAACTACCTAAAATACGGAGTTCCTGGCCCTGAATCTCGTGGGGACGAATCACCGCCTCGGCCTTGTGATTTTCACCAAACATAATGATCCGGCCCCCCTTGCGCGCCACCGCAACAGCCGCGCCCAATTCCGAGCCAACCGCATCCACCACCACATGCACCCCTCGACCCGTTACCGCCCGCACCGCGTCGCGCAGATTGGCTTCGCGGGGATTGATGACCAAATCCGCCCCGGCCCGGTAAGCGAACTCACTCCGCCAGGGCGACACCTCCACCATCATCACCTGTCCTGCCCCGGCGGCCTTGAACACTTTCAAATAAACCAGTCCCGCCGGCCCCGCCCCGATAATGACCACATCTTCCCCCGGCAGCAGAGCCGCTTTTTGCACCCCGCCCAGCACGCAGGAAAGCAATTCCACAAAAGCCCCGGCCTCGACCGGCAGGTCCGGGCTGATCCTGGCTAAAGCTTTGGCCGGAGCCAGAGCGTAATGGGCAAAGCCGCCATCCACATCGCCGCCGATGGCGTACATATTCTCGCATAGATTGGGCCGGGCTTCGAGGCAGAACTGGCAGTAGCCGCAGGGAATGTCGGGGATGACCGCCACCCGGTCGCCGGGCTGGAACTGTTGAACGTCGCTGCCCACCTCGACCACCTGGCCGATGTATTCATGGCCCAAAATGATACCCTTTTTGGCCTGCATCACCGGCGGCACAGCCAGAAAGCGCAAATCGGTGCCGCAAATGCCGCAGATTTCCACTTTGAGCAGGACATCCTGGGCCGTTTTGAGGCTGGGCGTCGGCACTTCCCGGATATCGAGCCGGCCTTCGCCCTCAAACACAGCGGCCAGCATTGTTTTTTCAGGCATAGATTATCCCTACCTTTTTGCTGACTGTTCAGCCCTCATGTCATTTCGAGGCCGTAGGCCGAGAAATCCCTACCGAGCTACATAGGTATCGAACGATTTCTCCCTTCGGTCGAAATGACATGCCTGAGCAGTTACCCTTTTTGTTAGGTATTCGATTCGTGTTGCGTGTTGCGTCTTCCGTTTATCTTACGCAAGACGCAACACGCAACACGTTTTGACCGATTCAAATTTTGGCCCCACCGACCACCCCGGTCGACTCCCGCACAATCAATTCGCTCGGCAGCACCCACTTTTCAACCACAGGCTTGCCGGCCAGCAGGTCCAAAACCATTTGCACGGCCTTCTCGCCCATTTCTCGCTTGGCCTGGGCGATGGTGGTCAGCGGCGGCTCGAAATAGGGCGCCAGGGCAATGTCGTCAAAGCCGATAATAGATAAATCCTGGGGAATCCGCCGGCCGGTCGCGGATGCCGCTCGTATGGCTCCCAGCGCGGTCACGTCGTTATAGCAAAAAACAGCGGTCGGCGGATCGGGCAGGGCCAAAAGCTGCTGCATAGCTGTCAAGCCGCCCTGAGCAAAGTTAGTACCCCGGCCAATTAACATCGGATCAAGCGATATACCTGCCCCTTGTAGCGCCTGTTCATAGCCCTGCTGCCGCTCGACGCTGTCCCATTCGTTGCTGGGACCGGCAATATAAGCAATCCGGCGATGCCCCAAATCCAGCAGGTGCTGCGTTGCCGCCCGGCCGCCGCCGAGGTTGTCGGTTTCAATTGAATAGCCGACATGCTGCTGGTGGACGTTATTGATAATGACAATGGGTGTTTCTATTTCGGGCGAACCAAACAGCCGCTGCTTGGCTTCGGTGCTGGCACAGGCGGCGACCAAAATGATGCCATCCACCCGCCGTTCGCGCAGGGTTTGAATGGCCGCCAGTTCATAATCGGGCTTGCCGTCGGAGTTGGTCAGGATGACGCTATAGCCGCGATTGACCGCCGTTTCCTCGATCCCCTGAATGACCTCGGCAAAAAACAGATCGGTGATTTTGGTGACAACAATGCCGATGGTATTGGTATGGCGCGTGACCAGGCTGCGGGCAATGGCGCTGGGCAAATAGCCCATCTCAACCGCCTTGCGCTGGATCAGCTCGCGCGTCTCCAGCTTGACCCGCGGACTGTTATTCAACGCCCGCGAGACGGTGCTGTAAGAAATATTCATGACTTTGGCAATGTCTTTGATCGAGACGGTCATTAATATTCTTCTAAAAAATTGTAGCCCAGAATTAGCCGAACAAAATACAAACGTTTGCATTGACAGCGGACAAAATAGCAGCGAGGGTATTTTGTTAGCTGCCAGCATCGGGGGAAACAGTCGAGCCGAGTTTAGCATGAATACAAACGTTTGTCAAAATAAATAAAACAGAATTCTCTAATATAACTCTAACATCACTTTAAATTTCTTCTAATATACCGTGCCTAAAATTAAGCTATACCGTTACTAATCAGCCCTCATGTCATTTCGAGGCTAAAAGCCGAGAAATCTTTGAGACCGTTGTCTCTGCAATCCACGGATTAGGACGCTTCGCGTCTCGCTCCTATCGTTGCTCGAAATGACAATGGCTGAGTAGTTACGTTGGATTAACCCTATTAAAACAAGGAGTTTAGAGAAATGACCAGTAAAACCGCTTTACCTTTCAAACTTTTAATTGTTACTTTCACCGCTGTCCTGTTAGTGGCGATGCTCGGATCGTTTGCCGGTGGGGTCATTTTTTCCACCTATTTTGGCAGCGACGCTCAGGCCGCCCCCGGCCTTCCCGCGGCGAGTTTGCCCCAGGTTGAGGCCAAACCCGCTGCCCAACAAGCCGACATTTTGACAGCTTATGAAAATGCGTTGAGCGACATTTATGCCGCGACGCTGCCTTCGGTAGTCAGCATCAGAGTGACCCAGAGAGTTGACCGGCCCACCGGGCTGCTCAACCCGTTTGATTTTGGTAAACCTGAAACGCCCCTGCCCGAAGAACAACAGCAGGTACCGCCCCAGGAGTTTTTTGATCGGGGGTTGGGAACCGGCTTTGTCTGGGATACGGATGGGCATATTGTGACCAATCATCACGTGGTTGCCGATGCCACGGATATCGAGGTCATCTTTGCCAACGGCGAAACGGCCAAAGCTGAACTGTTGGGGAGCGATCCCAATGCCGATTTGGCCGTGATTAAGGTAGATCTGCCGGCCTCCCAATTGCAGCCGGTCACGCTGGGCGACAGCGACGCGGTCAAAGTCGGCCAGCTTACCATTGCCATTGGCAGCCCCTTTGGGCAGGAATTTACCATGACCAGCGGCATTGTCAGCGCCGTAGGCCGGACCATCCGTAGCGGCAACGCCCTCTTCTCCATTCCCCAAGCCATCCAAACCGATGCCTCGATCAACCCCGGCAACTCCGGCGGCCCGCTGCTGGACCGAGAAGGGGCGGTGATTGGCATTAACAGCCAGATTTTGAGCCGCAGCGGCAGCAACAGCGGCATCGGCTTTGCCGTGCCGATCAACACCGCCAAGCAGGTTGTGCCCACCCTGATCAAGGGCGAGGATTACGAATATGCCTGGCTGGGCATCAGCGGCGGGACCATCACCCCGGAAGTGGCTGAATTTATGAAACTGCCCCAGGATACCGAGGGCGCACTGGTGATTGATGTCACCCAGGACGGCCCGGCTGACAAAGCCGGACTGGTCGGCAGCGACAAAACGTTGACCGTAGCCGGGCAGGAGTACCAGCTTGGCGGCGATGTGATTACCACCATCAACGGCCAGCCGATCAAAAGCATGGATGACCTGATCAGCTACCTCATCCAGGAAACCCGCCCCGGCGACACCGCCGAACTGCAAGTGATCCGCTCCAACGGGCAGCAGGAGACCGTCAGCGTAACCCTGGGGGTTCGCCCCAGCGCCGCAGACCTGGCCGAATCGGCGCGGGAATAGTAACAGTAAATGAGGCGAGGACTCGTGAGGCGAGGAGGCGATGTAAAGCAGTTCTTCGCCTCCTCGCTTCCTCGCCTCTTCGCCTCCTTTTTGAAGAGGAGATATGTCTTGCCAGTGCTGCCTTAACCTCTTCTGTACTTATTATGTC
>JAAUSP010000717.1 GCA_012032575.1 Anaerolineales bacterium
TGCAGCAATCGCTGCTGAACGAGCAAGCCAGCCTCGGCGCGGCGCTGCTGGCCGGCGTGGGCGCGGGGCTGTACCCTGATTTGGCCGCCGCCTGCCGCCAAACGGTGCATTACGGCCCTGTCACCGATCCCCATTTGGAACGGCAGGCTCAATACCGTGAAATCTACGCCCGCTTTGTCCAACTCTACCCCCGGCTGCGCGAAGATTTTCATTGGCTGGCCGGTTTGCGCTAGAGAATACCCCCTCCGACCCCACAACAAAAGGCGACGGAGGTGGCTCCGCCGCCCTCTCAAAAAATTATTGTGAACATCTTGTACTGCGTTATCCTGGAGGAACGCGATTACCATACTCGTGACTAAAATCATTCACCAGCTTTTTTATTTCATCCACTAATTCATTTGCACATTCCGCTCGTCTTGACGGATTAGCCAGGGCAAAAACATCTGGACTATCGAATGTTTCAAAATCATATTTTCGAGCAGGATCCTTTTTACCAATCCACCACTCATCCCTTTTGAAATCGGCGTTGACGGCTTTTACAATTTCAGCCAAATAATCATATTGTGGAAGCTTAACAATATTTCTTCTATTATCTTTAAGTATTGTAAAGCCATAATAAATATAGCTACCAAGTTCTACAAAGAATAATAATTTGCTAGAGTCCCCAAGATTGCTTACCAATTCAAACATTATTCCGTAATATCTATTATTTCTTCTGGATGTGTAATATTTTCTGACCAAATCTTTCGAATATTTCTGATAATCTATTATTTTATAACCTGCTTCCTTTAACCCTCTTTCCAATTCTTGCCAAAAAGCAAATTGTATGTCAATTTTCGCTTCAACCACGGCTTGACTTAGTACTACCGCCACCTCAATATTTTTCTCGTCAATCAATAGTTCTTTAATTTCCATAATGTACTCCTCTGGAAAGTACTGACCCGTAAGCTTCTTTATCAAGCTCTGATATTGGATGAGAATTTCTCTTATTGCGGGTTTCAAGGTCTCTGCTTTAAGAGAATGATTTAACCAGGCAACTATGTCATCTTTGTAGGATATTGTTTTGATAACGTTACTACTCAATTTGCCTCTGCTTTCGTCACTTGGCTCATCCCCATACAGAGTCAGATAAACGATCTCAATGTCTTTGTATCCTTTGTCTTCTATAATCCTGTGGTATCTTTCCAATTGTTGGAGTTGATCCCCGGCGTATATTTTATTCTCAATAATTATCGCCTGCATCTGGCTATTAGTTATTAAGATATCAATATTATGATATTCTCTTTTTACAGAAACATTTTTTAGCTCAAATTTTAAAATGCCTATTTGCTTTAACAATATATCGAGGAAGTAGTCTCTTTGAAAATGTGATCCTTTTGGGTTTAGAAATTCAAATAGAAATCTTGAGTGTAAATTTACTTCATCGCTCTCCAAGTTCAAGACAGAAAAAATATTAAATTCGAACCGGATAGCCTGAAGTTCTTTTTCATACTTCGAGTTTATTAACCTAATCTTTTCAAGAAGGAGTTTAACTTCATCCATCTCTATTGGTCGCGTCGTTCCTTTATGCATCTTCCCCCACCAAACTCCGCAGTCCCTCCCACTGCTCCCGCACGGCGGCTTCACCCGTTCCCCCGCGGCTGGTGCGGCGGTCGGCGGCGCGGTTGAAGGTGAGCCAGGTGTGGACATCGCGGTCAAAGAGGGGGCTGAACTGCTGGTAGGCGGTCAGGGGGAAGGAGAAAAGGGGCTGGTCCAGTTCGATGGCTTTGCGGACAATTTCGCCGACCAGATGGTGGGCCTGACGAAACGGCATGCCTTTGCCGACCAGATAATCGGCCAGTTCGGTCGCCAGCATGGCGCTGTCCATCGAGTCGTAAATGCGGGAGGCGTCCACGGTTAGGGTGCTGACCACTCCGGCGGCGATGGGCAGGGACATCAGCAGGGTGTCCACCGTATCGAAAAGCGGCTCCTTGTCTTCCTGCATATCCTTGTCGTAGGTCGAAGGCGTGCCCTTGAGCGTAGTCAGCAGGCCGGTCAGGTGGCCGACCACCCGCCCGGTTTTGCCCCGGATCAGTTCCAGTGAGTCGGCATTTTTCTTTTGCGGCATCAGGCTGGAGCCAGTCGAATAGGCGTCGGCGATGGTCACAAAGCCAAATTCGCGGCTGCTGTAAATAATCAAATCCTCGGCCAGGCGGCTGAGGTGCATCTGGGTGATGGCCGCCCAGCTCAGAAACTCCACCAGGTAATCGCGGTCGCCGACGGCGTCCATGCTGTTGGCAGAGATGGCGGCAAAACCCAACGCCTCGGCCAGAAAGGGGCGGTCAATGCCCAGCGGATTGCCGGCCAGCGCGCCGCTGCCCAGCGGCATGACATCGGCCCGGCGGGTCAGGTCGTCCAGTCGCTCCTTGTCGCGCTGGAGCATCCAGCCGAAACTGAGCAGCCAGTGGGAAAATCGGACCGGCTGAGCCTGCTGCAAGTGGGTGTAGCCGGGCATAATCACGTTGAAATACTCGTCGGCTTTGCCCAGGATAGCCTGCTGCAAACCGACCACGTGCGCCCGCAGTTGGGCAATCTGCCGCTTGAGCCAGAGACGGGTGTCGGTGGCCGCTGATCGTTGCGGGAGCGGCCCGTGTGCAGTTTGCCGGCCACCTCGCCGACCAGCTCGCCCAGGCGGCGCTCGACGGCGGTGTGGATGTCTTCGTCGCCGACTTTGAGTTCAAAGTGCCCCTGGCAAATTCGGCCCGAACCTGATCCAGACCATCCTGTAGCACGTCGGCCTCTTCCTCGCTGATGACTCCGGCGCGAGCCAGCGCCCTGGCATAGGCCATGCTGCCGTCCAGGTCAGCTTCCCACAGCCGGACATCAAAGTAGATACTATCGTTGAATTGGTGCATCAGCGGGGTCATACCTTCGCTGAAGCGCCCACCCCAGAGTTGAGTCATAATGGTTTGCGTCCGTTAGTAGAATCACCATTTACTTATGAACACTCCTTCACACGTGTATCCTGCCCAGTACCAGTACTGATATCGAGACACGTATCTGCTGGATCGCCGCCATGCCCATCCGGTAATGACATGCTAATGTTGATAGTAAACTTGAGGTCATCAACGTTTTTTATGTTAAAGTCAGAATTTAACTTAACCAATCATATAATTTTTGCTTTAGCTCTTTTATAATAGGTTCTACATTTTCTTCAACGATTTCTTTTAGGGTAGCCATATATTCCTCCTGAGTTTCTATTTTGGGAATGATTGTAACCAATCCTATTATATCATAACCTTTTATATTGCAGAAATTTTTCACAAACGGAGTTTAGGCAAAATTTCGCCCACCTTCATTAAAATTTAAGCATAACTTACGAGATATGGTATAATGGACTTAATCGCCCTTAAAGAAGGTTGATGATGGATCAGAGTTTTAAGAAACAACTTGTCAAGCTGCATCAAAACCTCCATATCCTGCAAGAACGGGAGGCCAAATTTGCGGGCCAGTCCCCTCTAGAATTGCTCAACCAGATTGCCGATCATCAAAGGGCGATTGAGTTGACCCACCAGGCGTTAGTCGGCAAGATTTCAAAAAAGAGTTAGACGAAGAATTAAAGCCGCTCAATTTAGCCCTCAGCGGCAGCGTTCAGAACATTATTCAAATGGTTCCCCTGCCTTTTTGGACCGGTGGGTTAGTCATTGGGGTGGTGATAGCTGTTTCACTATTTCTCAATACAACCTGGGGACAACTTACCTTTGGCCCAATGCCTACAGCAACCCCATTATTGACCACTCCGGCTACAGCCAATG
>JAAUSP010000718.1 GCA_012032575.1 Anaerolineales bacterium
GCACCTGGAAAATTTCGATCACGGCATTATTTTGACAAGTTTGAGGAAATGCGGGCCTTATCAAACCAGATTGGCCGCTGCCCGCCGCTGATGTATCCGCGCCTTAAAAGCCGTGACCAGGTGCGGCAGTATTATGAGGACCACACTTCCACCTTTGGCTTTGACCAATGTGTCAGCATTTATATGACCATGGAAGTGGACAGCAATGGCGACGTGAGCCTGTGCCGCGATTACCACGACTATATCATCGGCAATATCAAGAATGACTCAGTCGCCAAAATCTGGCAGAGTGAAGCCGCCCGCAAATTTCGCAGCTCAATCAGCAGCGATGGCATTATGCCGGTCTGTACCCGCTGCTGTGGGTTGATGGGATATTGATAGATGGAAGGATGAAGGCGGAAGGATGAAGGCGGAAGGTTAAATTTTACCTTTCACCCTTCATCCCTCATCCTTCATCCTTACCGAATTATCTCTAGCACTTTCCCCGTTTTTACATCCACTTTGTACTCGATGTTGCGCCAGTACATGGTCAGAATGCCGTGCTTGACCCGCAGCAGGGTTTTGAGCAGCGCCAGCGCCCCGGCGACAAAGGCCAGGGGCGTCACTGCCAGCCAGGGAATTAATTGATAGGGGATGTCGTGGGGCGATACGCTGGCCGGATTGACGGGAATGCCCCGGTACAAAAGCAGGCCCACCAATATCACCGACAGCCAAAAGCTAATCGTCGCGCTGACAATCAACTCACTGCCGTTGACCAGACCATAGGTAAAGGCCAGCGGCGCGGCCAGGATAGAAAAGGCATAGGGCAGACCGAAGACATAGTAGAAAAAGTACAACTTTTTGAAGTAAATCTGCGAAAATTGAAACTGCCGCACCAGCCATTCGATGCTGGCCGGGGTAGACATATCGCAGTAACTTTTGAGGGTACAACTGGGCACAAAACGCCGTTCCATCCGGGCCTGGTGCAGGGCATGCATAATGGCAATGTCATCCACAATTTCGGTTGCCAGCCGCTCTTGCAGCCCCAACTGTTCGATCACCGCCCGGCGAATCGCCAGACTGCCACCCCACAAGCCCGAAATGACATCGCTGGTCATGCCGGTTACAATCCCTGCGCCAAATAAACCGGCCAGATAGTTGCCCAGCCGAAATTCGGCCATAGCCGGCACGCGGCGGAAACAGCCGGTCACGGCCCCTACGTCCGGCTCGGTAAACGGAGCGATCATCTCTTGCAGCCAGGTTCGGTGGGGTTGGATATCGGCGTCGGCAAACAGAAAAATGTCCACCGGACCGGCCTGTTCCATCCCCTTGATAATATTCAGATTTTTCTGGCCCGATGTCGTCGCCAGCCCGGCCACGCAGACTTCAACCTGGGCATACTGCTGTTTGAGGACGTACAACACCGGCAAAGCCGAGTCTGTCTGACTTTCCACACAAAATATAAATTGGGCCGGGCCGGTATATTCCTGACAGATAATGCCGAGTAAATTTTCGCCAAAATAGGGGTCGCCATCACCTTTACACGGTACAATCACTGCGACTGAAAATTGTCGGGTAGCGTGATGAGGCTTAATTAAACGGAGTTGAATGAGATGGGTCAGGAGTAATAAAAAAATTATACCTGAAGAGAAAAGAGCGCCTAAAAACAAAATAATCATTTTTATTTCGACAATTATTGATTTTGAGAGTGATACACCTTGTTGCCTGGTGATTAATTGTGCTAACTGAAGCGGATGTTAGCATAATCCCCATATCCTTGCAAAGGCGTTGCCCTCAATGGGAGAGGCATAAAAAACCCCGCTCTCAGTCAGAGCGAGGTTTTAGGGCAAAATCAAGATATTCAATTAGATTTTGATCACATTGCTGGCCTGGGGACCTTTGGAGCTTTGTTCAACCGAGAATTCGACCCGGTCGCCTTCGGCAAGGTTGCGAAAACCATCCGATTGAATCGCGGAATAGTGCACAAAGACATCCGGCCCACCTTCGCGAGTGATGAAGCCATAGCCCTTGGTGGTGTTGAACCACTTGACAGTGCCGGTGATGCGCTCGCTCATTGATTCTTCCCTCCTTCCCTACAAATTTCATAGGGCAGGACAACCCCCTGTTCTAAACCCGCCAAAAAACGCTCTCGGCGATGTTAAGGAGCGCTTCTGAAACGTAGCCGAAACCCGGGACGTGCTGCTTCCTACTCTGCCAAATTTAGCATATTGACGATAATTCGTCAAGTGGGATTTGCCCAAAAGTAGAAAACTATCGTCATCAGTGAGCCGTAATCAGTTGGTCTGATTACGGTCCACTGATGACCGAATGATTAGATGCTGTACCGGCTGCGGGTCGGCTCCCCTGCTGATTTGATTGGCTATTCGCTGGAAGACAAGCGCAAAGTGTGGGCTGCGGCCAAAATCAATGGGATGGCCGTTCAGCCTACATCTCCAGCAGAAAACGGTGAGCCTGGCCGAGGTGATGGTGTCGTTTCATTCACCGCCAGGGACAAATAATCCGGGACGACCTGCCCCGCCTGGTTTTAACTGCCGGCGATACCTTGCTGGTGCAGGGCCTGCCGATTTATGCCCTGCAAACAACGGCGTTGATGCTGATGCTGGCTTTTTTTACCACCTGGGATAACGAAGGAAGTTTAGCGTTTTTTACATCCAGCCAGCACCAATTGGCGCAGTCCGTGGCTGATGCGCTCCAGGTCAAAGCCGCACGTCTCGCGCTGATACAGAAAAAGATCGGCGCTGAGGGGGGCCAGAATAGCATCAACCAGGTAGGGAATATCCAGGTCGTCGGCCTCATGGGTCTGTTCGGCCTGCTGCAATAACAGCCCCACCGTCGTCCGCAGCCAGGGCAGCCACCGGTGCGGCGAGTCGTGGCCGGGCACGGCTTCGTCTTGTAGCGGGCCATGCAATTGCACTTCACGCAACAGCGGCGCTTGCCGCTCGACAAAATAGACCAGGCTGTTTAGAAATACGTCGAGGCGGCTCAAGGCCGGTTGATCGTGCGTTTCCCGCAGCATGCGCAGGGTTTGATTCTGAAAAAGGCGCATGTCTTCGTCGAGCAAAGCCAGGCAGAGTTCCCCTTTGTGGGCAAAGCCGCGATACAGTGTGCCTTTGCCGACCCCGGCGCTCTCGGCAATGGTCGCCATACAAACGTGAGCAATACCCCGCTCGGCAAACAGGCGTTGGGCCGTCATCAGGATAAGTTCGCGGTTGGCAATGGCATCGGCGCGTTTGGCCCGTTTGTGAGGCGAAGCTTGATCGTTTGCCGCCAGCGGAATAAGATTGGATTGGTTAAACTCCATCGAAAACTCTTGACAAAAGAATTCAGCTTATTATAATAGCCGATACAAATACGGACTTTAGTCCGCTTTATTATAAACCAGACGACTTATTTCGTCAATGAGAAAAATACAAGGTATAACACGGAAAGGGAAATAATCAACAATGTCTGACGTTATTATCATCGGCGACGGCCCCGCCGGATTGAGCGCGGCCCTGTTTCTGGCCAAGAATGGGCAGCAAGTAATTGTTTTTGGGATAGATAAGACGGCCATGCATGCGGCCATGCTGTACAACTACCTGGGTATCCCGGAAATGACCGGCACCGACTTTCAAAAAACGGCCCACGCTCAGGTGCAGAAATTCGGAGCGCAGATTCACGCGGAGGAAGTTAGCGGCATCGAGCAGACAGAGAGCGGCTTTGCCGTAACCACTGCCGGCGGTGAGCGTCACGAAAGCAAATATTTGATCATTGCCGAGGGTAAATCCATTAAACTGGCCCAAAGCCTC
>JAAUSP010000719.1 GCA_012032575.1 Anaerolineales bacterium
CGCCCGAGGCGGCCACGCCCACCCCCACCCCGGCCCCCGGCGGCAGCCCGGACACTGACCTGGACCGGCTCAGCGCCGAAATCGAGAACCTGCGCGGCGTGGTCCAGAGCCTGCAGACCGAAGTCGAAACTCTAAAATCGGAAATCCAAAATCTCCAATCTCTCATCTCCAATCTCCAATCTCCTCCCCGCCAACCCCATCCTGGCCGCCCTGGCAGAACTCGGCGGCGTGCCCTGCCCCAACGACAGCGCCTTTACCTGCGTCAGCCTGACCGTGCCGCTGGACCATTTCGACCCGGCCAACCGCCAAACTCTCGACGTGGTCTTTGGGGTGCTGCCGGCCAGCGGTGAGCGCAAAGGCATGTTCGTCACCGCCACCGGCGGGCCGGGCAGCGCCGGTCTGAGTTATGCCGACTCGTACCTGAGCGGCTTTGACCCGTCCATTCTGGAACAGTTTGATCTGGTTTTCTTTGACCAGCGCGGCGCGGGCGAGTCGGGCGGGCTGCAATGCCCGGAGGCCGCGACGACCTATTACGAAACCGAGACCGAAACCAAAACGCCGGAGGGTGAAGCCGCCGCCGCCACCGCTGCCCAAACTTTTGCCGGTACCTGCGTGGCCGAAATCGGCTCGACCGGCTTGCTGCCTTACCTGGGCACGCGCCAGGCGGTGGAAGATTTGGAACTGTTCCGCCAGGCCATCGGCGCTGAAAAGCTGTGGCTCTACGGCGAAAGCTACGGCACCCAATACGCCCAAACCTACGCCGCCGCCCACCCCGACCAACTGGCCGGCCTGATTTTGGATGGCACGGTGGATTTAACCCTGACCGGCTTCGAGTATTATCAGGAACAGACTCAGGCGTTTAATGATGTCCTGGTGATGACCCTGGCCGCCTGCAGCGCCGACGAGGAATGTGCCGCCGACATGGGGCAGGCGGCCCTGACGGTTTACGATGACCTGGCCGCCCAACTGGCCGCTGGCCCGGTTTCGTTTACCTTTCCGTTACCGTCCGGGGGAACCGCCGAGCGCGAGTTCAGCCCGGCTGATCTGGAAGTGGCGGTTTCCAACTATCTCTACTCCGAAGCGTCGCGTCTGTTATTACAGCGGGCGCTGGCGGCTGCCGCCCAGGATGATCTGGTCCCCCTGGCCCGGCTGCTGTACGATTCGCTCAGCCTCGACCCCGAAACCCTGGAGCCGATAGCCGACCCCACCTATTCCGACGCGCTTTACTACGGGGTTGAATGTCACGATTATGCCTTGCCGGGCGGCACCCCGGCCGAGCGCGCCGAAAGTTATCTCCGCGCCGGTGATGCGGTGGATACCTCGATCCCCCGGTTGAGCGCTATTTTTTATGGCGACCTGCCCTGCGCCTACTGGCCGCTCACCCCGGAGACCGGCAGCGAAGCCCGCCCCGCCCCCCTGGAAGCTACAGGCATCCCCACCCTGGTGCTCGGCGCAACCGCCGACCCGGCCACGCCGGTGGACAACGGCCGGCGGGTTTTCAGCCGTCTGGCCGACGGCTACCTGATTACCACTGAGGGCGGGGCGCACGTGATCTATGGCCGGGGCGACGCCTGCCCCGATGACCTGGTCACCGCCTTTTTGGTCGAAGACAAAGTGCCAGCCCAGCGTGAAACCACCTGTGAAGGAGTGGTGGCCGACGCCTACATTCCGCTGCCCCCGGCCGATGCCGCTGCTTTTGAAAATCCGCTGGAAGCGCTGCTCTCCGCCGATACGGAAATCAATTACCTGCCCGAATATTACTACTGGGATGTCGAAACGCCGACCTCGGTCGGCTGCCCGCGTGGAGGCACGCTGGCCTTTGAGTCCGGCGAGCCGGGCGATGAGTTCACCCTGACCGGCTGCGCCTTTTCGGCCGGCTTTGCCATGACCGGTACGGGCCTGTATAGCTACGACGACGGCAGTTTTAGCCTGGATGTCAGGGTTATCGGCCCGGCGGGCGTCAGCGGCAACCTGGTCTACGAGCGCAACGAGAACGGCGCTATCAGCGTCATCGGCGATTACGCCGGCGAGCCGGTGGACCTGACTGAAAAGTAGACGGTAGACAGGAAAAACCCCTCGTCTACCGTCTACTGTCTACCGTTTCAGTCCGTGCCGCTTGATGGCTTCGTCCAGAATCCGGTTGACCAGTTCTTCGTAGCTCCAGCCATAGGCGGTCGCTTCGATGCACAGGTCGGAATAGCCGGGGTTCAGGCCGGGCAGCGGGTTGACTTCCAGGATGTAGGGCTGGTCGTTGTTGCTGGCATCCAGCCGGAAGTCTATGCGGGCCACATCGCAGCAGCCAATCACCCGGAAGGTGGCGGCGGTGTACCAGTTCAAATCCTCAATCTGGGCTGCGGTCAGCGGGGCCGGGCAAAGGTAGTGAAAATCGTGGGCCAGTTCCACCTTGATCCGGCTGGTGTAAATGCCGGCTTCTTCCTCCGGGTAGGCGGCCATGTTGACCTCCAGCGGCGGCAATAAATCCAGGCCGCGTAAGATGCGCGGCGCGTATTCGTCCTCAGGCATGCGCCGGGCTACCGGGCCGGTCAGATTGCCCACCACCCCCACTGTCACCTCGCGGCCTTCGATATAGTGTTCCACCAGGGCCGGCTGGTTGTAGCGCTCAAACGTGCGCTGAACCTGAGCGCGGAGTTGTTCCTCCGTATGCACAATAGACTCAGCGCTGACGCCCATGCCGGTTCCTTCCCGGCTGGGCTTGACGAACAGGGGAAACTTCAAATCAGGGTCGAGCGGCTCATCCACCCGTTCGAGGGTCTGAAAGGGCGGAGTCGGCAAGTCGTGATAAGCCAGCACCCGCTTGGTCATGGGCTTGTCCAGGGCCAGGGCCAGGGTCATCACCCGCGAGCCGGTGTAGGGAATCCGCAGCATCTCCAGCAGGGCCGGCACCTGGGCCTCGCGGCCATCGCCAAAATGCCCCTCACAGATATTGAAACAAATATCGGGCCTGGTTTGGCGCAGGGTATCGTACAGGGTGGCATCGCCTTCCAGAAAGGTCACGCGGTGCCCGCCCGCAGCCAGAGCGGCGCTGATGGCTTCAATAGTTTCCTCGGAGTCCAGGTCGTCCCAATAGTCGGGCGACATGCCCGGCCAGGTGGGCGCATTCTTTTTTAAGTTGGCTAACAGGGCAACGTGCATGGGGTTTGCTTCCTTAAAAGTAGATTTCGGAGTAAAAAGGCTTAAGCCTTTTTATCCGTAGATTTATAATTAACCCGGAAAAACAGTGCCGGAAGCATCTTGCTTCCGGCACTATACTATAATCACTTTTATCGTTGTCGCAATAACCGACGTTCAATTGAACCGTTTAGTAATCGCCGCAAATAACGGGAAGGTCCAGAGATTGGAGATTAGAGATTAAAAATCTCCAATCTCTAATCTCCTGAAAGGTGTTATTGAATGGCGTAAGCTACCTGTAACTGGACGCTCACTTCAACCTCGCCGGGCGAAATGGGACTAACCCCGCCGCCGCCGACACCCTGGGCATAATTAGCCGTGTTTTAGACGATGGTTGAGTTCAAAAAGTTCCAATTATCATCCGGCAAAATTAACCCGCTTTTGACACCATCCTGCCACAATTTTGAGGTATAATGAAGAGGTCAAGAGTTAGTCTGGGTGATACGTGATACGTGATGCGTGATACGTGATACGTGACTTTTCACGCAACACGCAACACGCATCAGTTTATTTTTGAAAAACCTGTGAGGTAAATCATGCCGCCCCCCCGTATTCTGGTAGTAGACGACGAACCGGCGGTGCTCGATATGCTGGTTTAT
>JAAUSP010000720.1 GCA_012032575.1 Anaerolineales bacterium
GTCACTCACCTCGCGCGCGAGGGTGTTTTGAGTTAAGCGGCATACTTTAGCTAACCGGCGTCTTTTCCAGCATTGCCAACACGGTTTCAACCAGCTCTTTTACTTCAAACGGTTTCTGAATAAAGCGGTCATTATCGGTAACGCGCAAACCCGCCGCTGCGTCCTGGGCTTCGCTTCGGGCCGAAACAATAATAATCGGCAGTTTGGACAGTTCGCGGTCATTTTTCATCTGGCGATAAAGGTCCCACCCGTCAACATCGGGCAGCATCAAATCCAGCAGCAGCACATCAGGTTTGAGGCTTTTAATCAACTCCAGGCCCAGTTCACCCCGGCTTGCCCCGATAACGCGATGTCCTTTGCGTTCGAAGATAAGTTGAATCAAACCACTCATTTCGGGATCATCTTCTATGGATAGAATTCTGGCTTGAGTGTTCACGTGCGCATTCCTTTTGCCGATTAATCTATAAACTCATGTCTAATTATACCACAAAAGATACGAAATGCCTTTAGGAATTTTGGGCTGTTAGCCCGAATCTAAAATTCTACCCTCATAATAAAGTGGACTCCTTAATACGCGATTAATTGGCCCTAGCCGTGCCAAAATTGGCGTGGTATAATCAGTCCAATTTTTGAAAATTGGACTAAAAGTCGAGAGGGCAAAATGCCAATCCAATTGACGCGCCAGAATGATCAGCCGCTCTATTTGCAAGTGGCCGAGCAGTTGCGCCAACAAATTGAAAGCGGCGAATTGACCCCGCAGACCCGCCTGCCGGCCAGTCGAATTTGGCCAAAAAGTTGGGGGTCAATCGGATCACTATTGTCAATGCCTACGCCGAGTTGGAGGCTGAAGGGTTAGTAACCAGCCGGGTTGGGCAGCGGCACGTTTGTGGCCGCCGATGACGACAACGCCCCGCCGGTTACACCGCTCTGGCGCGGGTCCTTCCCGCCGCGCCGGCCCTGGAACGCCAACCAGATGGTCGCCGAGATGATGCGGCTGGCCCGCCAACCGGGGGTCATTTCTTTTGCCGGGGGAACGCCGGCCAGCGACATGCTGCCGGTGCATGAACTGCGCCGCGCCCTCAACGAGGCCCTGCGCCGGGATGGGGTCGCGCTGCTACAGTACGACGAAGCAGCCGGATATCTGCCCCTGCGCGATACCATTGCCGAACAATTGCAGCAGCAGCACATTTCGGTAAGCGGTCAGGATATATTGATTACTTCCGGCTGCCAACAAGCTCTGGATATAACCCTGAGCGTGTTGACCCGTCACGGCGACGACAACCTGGTTGTGGTTGAAGACCCGTGCTACCTGGGCTTTCTGGATATTTTAACCGCTTGCCGGATGGCGCCGCTGGGTATTCCGGTGGATGCCCAGGGGATGCAGGTAGATCGGCTGGAGCAAATTATTTTGCGCCACCGGCCCCGGTTGATTTATACCAATCCGAGCTTTCATAATCCCACCGGTACTACTCTTTCCTTGCCTCGGCGGCGGGCGCTCATGGAAATCGCCACCCGTTACGGCGTGCCTGTTTTGGAAGATGCCAGCTACGACACCCTCTATTTTGAAGGCGAGCCGCTGCCCAGCCTGAAAAGCATGGATACGGCTGATCTGGTGTTTCACGCCGGCGGTTATGCCAAAACGCTGGCCCCTGGCCTGCGCATTGGCTACCTGGCGGCTCCCGCAGCCTGGCAAGAACGGGTCATTGCCGCCAAACAAACCGCCGACATTTTGACCTCGCCGCTCAACCAGCATGCCCTGCACGCCTACTTTCAAAGCGGCCACTTTGCTGAACATCAATGCCTCACCCGCCGGGTTTACCGCGAGCGCCGAGACTTGATGATCGCGGCTGTGGAGCGCTATTTTCCCGCCGAGGCGACCTGGCGCTGCCCCACGGGCGGCATGTATTTGTGGCTGGAAATGCCGCCTTCCGGCCCCACCGCCACCGACCTCTACCTGGCCGGCATCAATTACAACGTCGCTTTTGCCATTGGCTCGGTTTTTTCCGCCAGTGGTTCCTTTACCCACGCCTTGCGGCTGAACTTTGCCACCCCGTCCACCGACGAAATTGAAGAAGGCATGCGCCGCCTGGGCAAAGCCTGGAAAGAATTACTGACTCGCAGCTTTAGCGTCCCTCAGCCGGGACAACGCTGTACGGTACCTATTCTATGAGGCGAAGGGACGATGAAATGTGAAGCGAAGAATCTCTCTTCACGTCTTCGCCTCTTCGCCTCACGTTTCTGGTTTGATAACCTATGATTACAACGCTCTACTTTGCTCAAATCAGTGATATTCATATCTCCTCGTTCGGGGATTATGAGGAGATCTTATCGGGGCGGGCCGCCAGTTTTTTGGCGACCGTTATAGCCGACTTGAACCAGCAGACTGACCTGGACTTTGTGTTGCTGACAGGCGATTTGTTCAATACGCCTGAAGCACCTAATGTGACCATGTTTCAGCAGGTTATCCAGACACTCCACAAGCCTTATTACATCATCCCCGGCAATCACGACCGTCGCAACGCCGATCAGAATGAAGGCTTAACCCGCCACGATTTCGCCCGACTGTTCAATCCCCAGGTTAAGGCCAGACCCGTTGACCCGGCGGCGCAGAACGGCTACTGGTCGGTGACGGTCAAGCCGGAAGTACAGTTGATCGGGCTGGACTCCATTCGTGACGCCGATTGGGGCGGGATCATTGATTCGACTCAGATGGAATGGCTTGAACAGGAACTGCTGGCTCATGCCGCTAAGTTGATTGTGCTGGCTGTCCATCATCCGTTTCATCCCCTGGCCCCCGTTGACTTCGATCCGCGTTGGAGCAATTTTGTCTGCGACAACGGCCCGGAGGTGCTGGCCCTGCTCGACCGGTATCCCCAGGTAAAACTGGTCCTGACCGGCCATCATCACCAAACCAAAGCCGATATGTTGGGCCAACGGCTGCATCTGGCCTGTCCCGCGCTGGCGGTGTATCCATGCGCCTATCGCACCCTTCGCCTGATGCAAGCGGCTGAGGACAACTGGCACATCGAGTGGCAAACGCATCCGGTCACAAACAGCGACACCCGGGCTGAAGCCCGCCAGATGATGCTGACCGCCTGGCAAAAGGCCGGTTTCGCCGCCGATTTTGTGGAACAGCACGCCGTCTGAGCCTACGGCAATGATTGGGACAGGCAGGGAAGATTGGAAGATTGAAAGATTATGAAATTGAGTTCACCTTTCAGCCTTCCACCCTTCCAGTCTTCCAGTCTTCCAACCTGCCACCCCTCCAACCTGCCGCGCTCTTTGCAAGGGGTCATTCTGGCTTTAGCGTCATCGGCTTGCATCGCAGTCACCTTTATTGCCAGCAAACAGGCCATGCAGGAGCTATCGCCGCTGGCCTTTACGCCGGTCTGGTTTGCGGTGGCTTCGGCCTGGGGTATCAGCGTTTACCTGTGGCAGCAGGGGCCGAAGTTGCCGCCCGGCCTGCGCGAGTCTTTCCGGCCTATTTTTGTTGTTAGGTCTTTTAAACGGACTGTCCAACTTTTTGTTTTTTACCAGCATTGCTTGGGGCGATCCGACCCTGGTGGCGTTTTTTAGCCGCAGCGAAACCATTTATTCGGTTTTGTTGGGAGCATGGTTTTTGGGCGAACGCATGCACCGCTTCCAATGGCTCGGCGTCGCCATTGCCATTGCCGGCACAGGCGCGATGACCTTCCAGGCCGGAACCTGGTTTGGGCCGTGATGGGCCTGTCTCTGGCCTCTAACTTTTTTGGCATGGAGCAATCTGGTGGCCAAAAAATATTGCT
>JAAUSP010000721.1 GCA_012032575.1 Anaerolineales bacterium
AAAATATTGCTGCCAACCATAATTGTGGTACGCGAAGCGTAGATGCGCGGCTGGCGTTCGCTGTAGATATAACTGCTCAATGCAGCCAATACTATACAGAGTACAGCTAACCACCACCACTTTAAACCAAGTTTGAGATACTTGAGTAAATCCATTTAAGCTGCTCCAGTTTTATTATGGTTTATAGCCATTTTCTTCTACATAAATAATTTTGCTACCCTGGGGACAGAAGTTAAATGGAATGGGACGTAGTTCTGGCAGAGCATGACAAATATCTTCGTGGTCGGCCGGGTCGGCATAGAGTAATAAAAAGCCGCCGCCGCCTGCGCCCAGCAGTTTACCACCAATCGCGCCGGCAGTGCGCGCGCGCTCGTACCAGCCGTCAATGGCATTATTGCTGATATTGGCGGCTAATTTGCGTTTTTCCAACCAGCCATAATGTAAAATTTCACCAAAAGCATTAATATCGTCCCGACTCAGGGCGTCGCATAATTGCCCGGCCAGGTCCACCATCCGCCGCAGCGATTCTCGCTTGCTCTCGTCATTTCGGGTTTCACGGGTCTGCTCACTCAAAATATCATCAGCTTTGCGGGTCAGGCCGGTGTAAAGTAATAACAGTCTGGATTGGAGCCGTTTACGGGTGCTCGGCGAGCAGATAACCGGGTCGGTATAAACACTGCCATCGGCATTGAAACGAATATATTGCAGCCCGCCATAAGCGGCGATATATTGATCTTGTTTACCAATGGGTTTACGGCAGCGATTCATCTCGATGTAACAGGCTTCGTGGGACAAGCGCTCGGCCCCGGCCATTTGACCTTTGTAAGCATAGAGGGCGTTCAACAATCCCACCGTGTAGCTGCTCGAAGAGCCAAGGCCGGTTCCCTGCGAGGGAATATCGGAAATCGAGGTGATTTCAATGCCTTCTTTGATGTTCAACAAATGCAGCCCTTCACGGATAAGTTCGTGCTGGACTTCATCCACCGTATCCACAATCTCGGTGACAGAATAGCTGGCCCGAATTTTATGGTCAAATTTAGGGTTTACGGTGATATAAATGTACTTATCAATGGCGGTGCTAACCACTGCGCCCATTTCTTGCTCGTAAAATGCCGGCAAATCGCTGCCGCCGCCGGCAAAACTAATTCTCAGGGGGGTTCTTGTAATAATCATGCTTCCTCTCTGGCTATGACTAGTGAGCTAGACTTTTTAGATCAGGGATTAGTTGATACACTTTCAGGCAAATTTTCGCAAGCTTTGCCATTGTGATCCGAGTCCAAACCATGGGGGTCAAGCGTTAGTTGACCACCGTTAGCTTCGAGAAAGAAGGCTTGAGCCTCGGGTTGGCTGTTAAAAGCAGAACAATTTGCATCTGGGCCACAAAAACCAAATGAGCCGCGATGCGTTATACCGTCAGGTGCTTCGGCATCAAATAGGGGAACCCCCGGATATTTGATCCAGACCGGTTCAAAATCGTTATAACCGGTCCGGCTTAAACTATAAAGATTGCTGCCATCAGCGTTCATAACAAAAATTTGATTGTGCCCGGTCCGATTGGAATGAAAAACAATCTGCTGGCCGTCCGGCGACCAGGAAGGGTGCTTGTCTGACCAGGCGTATTCATCGCGGGTTACTTGCAACAAGCCCGAACTGTCGTAATTGACCACCCAAAGCTCATCGTTCTGGCTCTCGGTGGAGACAAAGGCAATCTGTTCCCGTACCGGCGACCAGGCGCCTCCATAAGCGATACCGGCCCCAAATTGGGTCAATTGTTCCTCGGTTTGATAAAGCGAGTCGTACCAGTAAATGCCCGGAGCATCATCTCTGATCACGCCGGTGGTCTCTCCAGTTACAGGATCGTCAACGTTCCTGTAACGAATGACATCTTTGGTAAACACCCGAAACCGGCCATCGGCGGAATAAGAATCAGATTCCTCGGCCACATAGTAAGGCCAGCATGCGTTTCCTTCTCCCTCTCCGCCGCCTAGCAAAGCCAAACCCGTACCGTCAGGGTTGATTATGTAAATATCATCAGCTTTTGTCCCCGGACGATCTGATTTAAAGGCAATTTTGCCAATCAACTCATTGGGTATAAATAATGGGGTCACTGTAATTGTTGGAATTGGTTCTGCTGGCGGCAACTCACCTTCCAGCAGTGTAAAATAGGCGTTGCCGTTTCCGTAGGCAGGGGCGTAGCTGTAACCAGATTGAATGGAATTGGCGTTGAGGTGCCGGCGACAATTACAGCCGCGGTAGCCTCGGCGTTTTGAAAGAGGGCCGTCGCCTCATTTCCGGGGGTAGGGGTAGCTGTGACCACTATCGGGCGTCACCCAATTGAGCGGCACGGGGGTGGCAGTTCCGGTTGCAGTGGCTTGAAATGTGGCTACAGCGGCGATGGCGGCGGCGGTTTGAAGATTCTCAGGGGTGGGGGTGCTGGTTACCATGATCAGTGTACCCACAATTTCGGGCGTGCCCTCGGCCTCTCCATCCTCTCCACCATTGCCACCTGAACTGGACTCTAATTCAGCTTCGGCCAGAGCTATATCGGCGGTAGGCGTAGCGGTAGGCAGGGGGGGCAGCACGCCCAACCGCAGCACCGGCCCATGCCCTTTGGTTTGCTCGCCATAGCCACTATCCCAGGCAAATGAACTGGCCTGGTCGGGGGTCAGGCTGTCAAGCCGGATGGATAACAGTTTCGACTCGATCCGATCCTCAACAATACTGCGCTGGGCGGCATTAAAAATCAATATATTGACTTGTTCTATCCCTAAATCATCTGCCTCCAGTAAAGGTGCCAGTGAGACATCTACCGGAGTGTTGTGAATAATCTCGTAATTATGCCTTGACCAATCCGCATTGACTTCTTCAGCCAGTAAACTGGCCGCAAAAACACTGTCAGGGGTTAAGCCTTGGTCATCCAGACCAGTCAACTCCAATTCAGCCATGAAGATGGTCGAGCCTTTGGGAATGAATGATAAATCAAACTGCATGCCCCCATGATAGAGCAAGCCATCACGCAGGCCGGTATACAGGAAACTTTCCCCAAAATGATTGCCGTCTTCGCCGTCCTGTACCCAACCCACCGAATTTATATCCGGTGACAGGGCATACACAATGCCGCCCAGGGGTACAGCCGAAGTCGCGGTTGGGCTGGGTCTGGGCCGGGTTGGCTGGGAGTGGCTGTGCCGGTAGCGGTAGGGGTGGTGGTAGGGGCTGGCGTAGTGACTACCGGCACAACAACCTCTGGGGTAAGGGGTACCGGCGGCACAAAATTTACCGCAGCGTAAAAGCCAGCCGCCACAACCACTAGCAAGCCAGCCACAATTAATCCGATTCGTAAAAAATTATCAGAGTTATTCCAGTTCATAGCCCTAACTTTCCACGCCGATGAACAAAGTTTTCTAAATCACTGCGAGCAACTCGCCACTGGTGGCCTACTTTAATCGCCGGCAAGTCACCTTGTTTGCACCAACGCCAGGCAGTGCGGCGGCTTAACTTGAGATAGGTGGCTACTTCGGCTAAAGTCAACAATTCTTCTACTTTGCCATTTGGCGTAGAATTGGCCTGATTTTGCCGCTCACCGGGTCTGAATGAAGCAGGATTTTGAGTATTTGAACTGTTTGGGTGAGTCACCGTTTGTTTGGTCTCCATATGCTGTTTAGTGTCCTTCAATGTACATCAATGTACATCAGTGACCAACGAATGCCAAAAAAAGAGCGTTCGGATGGCGAATGGCGAGTTACCCCGCTCATTCGCCATCCGTTCAGCTTTAGCTCCGAAT
>JAAUSP010000722.1 GCA_012032575.1 Anaerolineales bacterium
CACATAAGGTTTGGTATTGCTACTTCTTAGGATAAGGGGTCAAACTTTGTTGCGGCAGACCGGGTACTGGTTAGGTCAACAAGTGGCAAATTCAAGGCTGAAGGTAGTGAAACCTTTCGTCTCCCATTATATCATTTCTTAATAAAGTTGACAATCTTTTTGAAGGCTTAACCCTAAATTCAGACCCATTTCAGTATTTCTCTGGCTTCGAGCGCCCAGGCCTGCGCTTGGGCCAGGCTGTGGGAGGAAAGCACGGTTAAATGACCCATTTTGCGTTTGGCGGCAGCACTGGGCTTACCATAGAGATGCACTGCCACCTGCCTGTTTTGCAAGACCTGCCCCACGCCGGCCAACTGATTCCCCTGACCGGTCCCCAAAATATTGACCATCACCGCATACCCCTTCAACTCCGTTGACCCTAGCGGCAGGCCACAAATGGCCCGGATGTGCTGCTCAAATTGCGAGCAAAGGCAGGCGTCGAGGGTGTAATGGCCGGAATTATGGGGGCGTGGGGCAATTTCGTTGACCAGAATCGTTTCACCCGGCAGCAAAAACAGCTCCACCCCACAGACGCCCACCAGATTTAGTTTCTCGGCAATAGTCCGGGCAACACGTTGAGCCTCCGTTTGCACCGGGGCCGGCACTTCCGCCGGGGCCAGCGAAATATCCAGGATATTCTCGACGTGAATATTTTCGACGGCCGGGTAAGTGACAATCTCGCCGGCCTGATTGCGGGCGCAGATAACGCTTAGCTCTTTCACAAAAGCGACCTTTTTTTCCCAGATCAGAGCCGGGTGGTTCAGAGCAGCAAAAGCCCGGTGGGCGTCCTCCTTACTGTCCAAAACCACCTGGCCTTTACCGTCGTAGCCGCCGGTGGCGGTCTTCAGCAAGCCGGGGAAGCCAATCTGCTGCGCGGCAGCTTCGAGATCGGCGAGGCCGGCTACTTTGAAAAAATCGGCTACGTCTATGCCGCTCCGGCGCAGAAACTCTTTTTCCGACCAGCGGTTTTGGCTGATCTTGAGGGCCTGACTGTCGGGAAACACCCTCCGGCCCAAGCGCTCCAGTAATTCGACGGCGCGGCTGTCTACATTTTCAAATTCGTAGGTGATGACATCGCATTTGTCGGCCAACTGCCGCAGAGCCAACTCGTCATCGAATTTAGCCACAATTTGCTTATCGGCCACCTGACCGCAGGGGCAGCCGGGCGCAGGATCGAGCACGACCACTTTGTAGCCCAACTGCTTGGCCTTGAAGGTGGACATCCGCCCCAATTGGCCTCCGCCCAACATGCCGATGGTTCCCCCCGGCAAGATTAGACTCATTCGCTGCCCTCCAATCCCTGATTGACCAACTAATCTAATGTTTGGTGCAATTAACCGCAGAGAGCGCTGAGATCGCCGCGAGATTAATAAAAAATCTCGGCGGACTTTGCGTCCTCAGCGGTCAAACAGCTCACAAAGGCTAAATTTCAACCTTGAGCGATTTTACCTCATTCGCCACAGTTTCGGCGTAGGCTTTTAATCTGGCGGCAAGGGCCGGATATTTGATGCTTAAAATTCTGGCGGCCATCAAGCCGGCATTTTTAGCGTTGCTAATGGCCATGGTCGCCACCGGGACGCCGGCCGGCATCTGGACAATCGAGAGCAATGAGTCCAGCCCTTGCAGCGCTTTGCTCTGCACCGGCACGCCAATGACCGGCAGGGTGGTCATCGCCGCAGTCATGCCCGGCAGGTGGGCCGCGCCGCCTGCCCCGGCGATGATCACTTCCAGGCCGCGCTCCGCCGCCGTCGAGGCGTACTCGACCATTAAATCGGGGGTGCGATGGGCCGAAACCACCCGCAGGTCATAGGAAATTTCAAACTGGTCCAATATCTCAGCCGCGCCGCGCATGGTGTCCAAATCGGAAATGCTGCCCATAATGATGCCCACCAGCGGACGGAGGCCCGACTCTGCTTCCATTTTGCCCTCCTGAAACGCGAAACACGAAACATGAGGCGTGAGGCGTGAGGTTTTTACTAAAAATCATCACGCCTCACGTATCACGCATCACCCGTATCAAATTTTTTTGGATGGTCTCTATACTAAAGTAACCACGAAATTTAGCCAAAATCCGGTTCATTTTTTAGCCAGGCTAACTTATGCTAATATTACGCCCGCTTGGTGAAAGGATGAAGGCAGGAAATTTCATCCTTCATCCTTTATCCTTTACAGGTGTGCTAATTTATGGATATGCTGCTCAGAGTGTTGGTTTTCACGGCTGGTTTGATGATGGTTATTTATATTCTGCTCTCGGCTATCCGCACCTTTGTGCTACCCCGCGCCGCATCAGAGTTTCTAACCCGGCTTCTTTTTCTGGCAATCCGTTTCTTCTTTGATCTGCGGGCCAAAAAAGCCAGATCTTACGAAGAACGCGACCAGATCATGGCCCTTTACGCGCCCATTAGCCTGATTTTATTAATCCCGTTTTGGCTAACCTTGATTTTAATCGGCTACATGGGCATGTTCTGGGCCATCGGCGTGCGACCCTGGAGCGCGGCCTTTTTAGCCAGCGGCTCGGCTCTCTTTACTCTGGGCTTTGTGCCCGCCACCGATTTGCCCACCGGCTTTTTGGAATTTTCTGAGGCCACCATTGGCCTGATTTTGGTGGCGCTCTTAATTGCCTATCTGCCGACGATGTATTCGGCCTTCTCCCGGCGCGAGGCGGCCGTGGCTTTGCTGGAGGTGCGCGCCGGCACGCCGCCTTCGGCAGTGGAGATGATCCTCCGTTTTCAGCGCATTCACGGCCTGGACCGCCTGACCCCGCAGTGGGCGGCCTGGGAAAATTGGTTTGTCGAGCTGGACGAGAGCCACACCTCGCTGGCCGCGCTGGTCTTTTTTCGCTCGCCTCAGCCGCAGCATTCCTGGGTCACTGCCGCCGGCACGGTGCTCGACGCGGCGGCGCTGGTTGATTCGACCATTGATGTGCCGCGCGAACCGGAGGCGCAGTTGTGCCTGCGAGCCGGGTATATCGCTCTGCGCCGGATTGCCGATTTTTTTGACATCCCCTACAATCGCACCCCCCAACCCGATGACCCCATCAGCATCAGCCGCGATGAGTTTGACGCCGCTTATGACCGGCTGGCCGAGCAGGGCGTCCCGCTCAAGCCCGACCGCGACGAGGCCTGGCGCAATTTCACCGGCTGGCGGGTAAACTACGACGCGGTTCTGCTGGCCTTAGCCCGGCTGACGATGGCTCCCTACGCTCCCTGGTCTTCGGACCGGTCGCTGCCGTTTCGGCGGAGCCTGTTTAGGCGGCGAAGATGAAAGCTGTTTGTTTCGGGGTAGTTATGGGGTATAATTTGGTGATGCATAGCGTAAATTTTTAGAGAGTTCCGAAGTTTAATCATCCAAGAAATTTTGTCCGCATAATACGTGATGCGTGAAGCATAAAGCTTTCGGAGTAAAATCATCACGCATCACGCATCACGTATCAGAAAGGCAGGTCATGTCTACTAAAACTGTAAACTCCACCCCCTCAGTTCCCGTTTGGCATCACGGTCCCTCGTGGCTGTGGCTGCTGTCGTTTGGGCTGTGCATCGGCGGTGACGCGCTGCTGGGCCGCTGGGTGCTGCTGCCGATTTATGTTGCCGGTTTTTACGGCGGGATGGTGGTGATTGATTTGCTGACCTATCCCTTGCTGGAACGCTGGCGAAGCTGGCTGCGCTCGCGCGGGCTGTGGACGTGGTATGCGGTGGAGGTGGGCGTGATGTGGATTGGAACGACGCTGGTCTTGATTTTGC
>JAAUSP010000049.1 GCA_012032575.1 Anaerolineales bacterium
TTTTCTTAGGAGTGTTCACGGGCGGGGGCACGCCACCAAGAATGAAAAGTGGGGGAACTCGTAGGAACTCATAGGAACTTACCCCACGAGTTCCCCTGAGTCCCACAAGTTATTTTCGAAGGAGTGTTCACGAACCTGTGGCACGCCACCGATGATGAAAAGGTAGCAGGGTCGCAAGGTAGCAGGGTCGCATGATCGTTCCCTGTCTACCGTCTACCGTCTACCGTCTACTATTTTCTTAGGAGGATATTCATGAAAGTATTAGTAACGTATGCCAGCAAATACGGCTCAACCGCCGAAATTGCCGAAGTGATCGGCAAAGAGTTGACCAAACGCGAGTACGAAGTCGAGGTCAAACCTATAGCAAAGGCCGGTAGTTTGGATGAATATGATGGGTTTGTCATTGGCAGCGCTTTGTATGCCGGGGGCTGGCTCAAAGAGGCAGCCAAATTTTTGCGAAGCCATCAAGATTTACTCGTCGGGCGCCGGTCTGGCTGTTTTCAAGCGGACCCACCGGCGAGGGCGACCCGAACGAAATTATGAACGGCTGGACCTTTCCAGCCGATTTAGCCGCTGTTCGCGAGGCTATTAATCCCAGAGACGTTATTCTGTTTCACGGCAACATCAATCTCGACAAGCTGAATTTTGGGGAAAAGATGATGATCCAGTCGGTCAAGGCCACCGTGGGTGATTATCGTGACTGGCTGGTCATCCGTACCTGGGCCAGTATGATTAATCTCGAAAGCTAAGGCGGCGGTTTCCTGTACGGATTACGCAGTTCAAAATATTTTTAACCACAGATTTCACGGATTACACCAAAAAATTCATCATTTTTCCGTGTAATCTGTGCAATCTGTGGTTAGTTTTTAGAGACAACGCTTCAATTGTGTAAATTCTTGTGTTACGCCAGCACATCCCGCAGGGCCGCTTCCACCTGCGAAAATTTGAACTGATAGCCTAACTCCTGCAACCGTTTGGGCACGGCCTGCTGGCCGTCCAGCAGCACGGTAGCCATCTCGCCAAACATCGTTTTGAAGGCAAAAGCGGGCGCAGGCGCAAAGGCAGGCCGCTTCATCACCTTGCCAATGGCTTTGGCCAGTTCACTGCTGCGGACAGGATTGGGTGCAGTCAGGTTGAAAGGGCCGCTGGCGGCCTCGGTCTGGATCAGGAAGCGAATGGCCTCGACTTCATCACAGTAATGAATCCAGGGGAACCACTGCCGGCCATTGCCAATCGGCCCGCCGGCAAAAAAGCGAAAAGGCAGCACCATTTTGGGCAGCGCCCCACCCTGCATATCCAGCACCACCCCGGTGCGGATAATCACCCGGCGCACGCCCAACGCCTCAACCGCCGCGGTCGAAGCTTCCCAGGCCTGACAGGTCCGGCCCAGAAAATCGTTGGCGGGGGGGGTATCCTCGGTGAGAACCTGATCGTTATTCTGAACGCCATAATAGCCCACCGCCGATGACTGAATCAATACCTTGGGTTTGACGCTGGCGGCGCTAATGGCTTCCACCACGGCCTTGCCGGCGTTAACCCGGCTCTCCTCGATTTCCTTTTTCCGGGCCTCGGTCCAGGCTTCATCGGCAATACCGGCCCCGGCCAGGTTCACTACCGCGTCGGCGCCCTCCACCAGATTTCCCCAGCCCTGGGCGCTTTTGCCATCCCACTCAGCAAAAACAATTTTGGCAGGGAGGTTGGCCGGTCTGAAAGGCTGCCGGCTGACAACCTTGACCACATGCCCATATTGTAGCAAATGATACACCAGCCTGCGTCCAATTGTTCCCGTTCCGCCGGCGATCAGAATTTGCATAAAATTCTTCTCCTTTTGGTAGATTTTTGGCTTTCTGACGGTTGAAGACCCGGAGACTTCCCGGCTCCGGGCAAGCGCCTTCGATTATACCACGATTGCCCAATTTGAAGAATTTCAGTTATATTATTGGGGTAAGGTAAATCGTCTTATGTTAAAACGGTTGAGTTTAGCCTTAAATAGTTTGCGATTTCAATTGCTGCTGACGTTTATCCTGCTGGTCCTGCTTTCGGCGGCAGCAATTGGACTCCCGGCCATTTGGCTGCTGCGCGACCAGTTGGAGCGCCAGGCCTGGGCGCAGGTTGACCAGGGCAGCCGGGCCGCACGAGCGCTCTATGCCGCCCGGCAAAACGAGGTCAGAGGGCTGGCGGTGCTGACCGCCCAGCGGCCCAGCCTGCGCGAGTTGGTGCTGCAAGGCAATCAGGCTGAGTTGCTGCCTTATTTGAGCACCCTGCAAAGCGGAGCCAACCTCGATCTCATTCTGGTCTGCCGCCCTGATGGGAATATGGTGGGTCAAGTGGGCCGGGAATTTCCGCCGAATATGTGCGGGGCCAATGACCCCGACGGTTTTTATGTGGTGCCGGGCCAGCCCCTGCCGGGAGTCTGGCTGGTGGCGGCTCAGCCGATCAATGACGACCGGGCCGGGCTGGGCCGGGTAATTGTCGGCGTTACCCTGGGCGATGCCTTTGTCGAAGAAATTCATGCCCAGACCGGGCTGGAGCATACGCTGCTGGCGGCGACGTCCGGTGGCGACAAGTTTGTCTGGTGAAATCCGTTACCCAGGCAGCACGGCGCTGCCCCGCCTCGATCAGGATGAAGACATCGGCCAGACGAACTTCATCGTCTCAGGCCAGCCTTATTATGCCGCCCGCATACTCGTCGGTGATTTATTACCCTTGCGCGGGCCGCTCACCCTGGGCGAACCGGGGCTGGTGGCAGAGGTGGCGCTGCCGGTCGCCGATATTGTGGCGATCCAGGAACGGTTGGTGGGAACGCTGCTGGCCGGGATTGGGGGTGTGGCGCTGGTCGGCTCGATTCTGGGCGCGTTTCTGGCCCGGCGGATCAGCCAACCCCTGGCCCGCCTGACCAAAGCCGCCACCCGTCTGAGCCGGGGCGATTTAACCAGCCCCGTGCCCACCGATGCTCCCGTTCAGGAAGTGGCCCTGGTGGGCTGGGCCTTGGAGGCGGCCCGGCTTGATTTGCAACTGACCTTGAACGACCTGCGCCGCGAAAAAGCCTGGAGCAGCAATCTATTGGAGTCAATTATCGAGGGGATTGTAACCCTCGACACCCACGGACGGATTACCTTTTTCAGTCACGGCGCAGAGCAAATTACCGGCTGGTCGCGGGAGCAAGTGATGGGGCGACCCTGCGACGAGGTTTTTCGGCCGGCTCATACCGGCGAACAGTTCAGCCAGCTTTTGCCGACACGGGACAGTAAAACAAAAGTCAATCTGGTTCTGGCAGATGAGCGCCAGGCCACCCTGGCCATTACCGGGGCCAAACTGGCTCCAGAAGGCTCTCCGACGCAAGTTGCCCTGGTTTTCCGCGATGTCAGCGAAGAAGAGTTGATGCACCGGCTGGTAGGCCATTTTTTGGCAAACATTGCCCATGAGTTTCGGACTCCGCTCTCGGCCCTGGCCGCTTCGGTGGAACTGCTGCTGGATCAGGCACCTGACCTCAGCGCGGGGGAATTGCAGGAATTGCTGTCGTCGCTGCACCTGGGAGTGTTGGGTCTGCAAACGGTGGTGGATAACCTGCTGGAAAGCGCCAGTATCGAGGCCGGGCGTTTTCGCGTTTCCCCCCGGCCTACCCACCTGCCCGACATTGTGACCGAGGTTGCCCAAACATTGCAGCCCTTGTTGATCCGGCGCAGCCAGCATTTGACCCTGACCCTGCCCGACTCGCTGCCGGAGGTTCAGGCTGACCCGCGCCGAACCGCTCAGGTTTTGATCAATCTGCTGTTCAATGCCAGCAAGTACAGCCCCGACGCCACCGAGATTACCCTGACCGTCGCCGTAACCGAGCATTTGGTGCGGGTGACAGTGGCCGACTGTGGGCCGGGCATTCCGGCGGAGTTTCGGACTGATTTGTTTCGCCGTTTTATGTATGATCGGGCCGCGCACAATCAGAGCCATGCTCAGGCGGGAACAGGGTTGGGCCTGTCGGTGGTCAAGGCAATTGTGGAGGCGCAGGGCGGGCAGGTGGGCGCGGATGACCGGCCCGGCGGCGGCACTATTTTTTGGTTTACTCTGCCGGTGGTGAACAAACATGAAAGCATTAGTGGTTGATGATGATCGCGTCCTGGCCGATTTGGTCGCCTTTTCGCTGCGGCGGGAGGGCTTTGAGGTCATTCAGGCCCACGAGGGCGAAATGGCGCTGCGGCGCTGGGCCGAGGAACAGCCCGATTTGATTATCCTCGATTTGAATATGCCCAAGCTCGATGGTTTTGCCGTTTGCCGGCGCATCCGCGAGGAGTCCGACATCCCGATTATCCTGCTGACGGTGCGCGGGGAAGAAGATGATGTAGTACGCGGCCTGGGTATGGGAGCGGACGATTATATCGTCAAACCTTTCAGCCCGCGCCAGTTGGTCGCCCGCGCCCAGGCCGTGCTGCGCCGCGCCGGTAAAACGCCGGCTCCGGCTGTTCGCCAGGTGGGTGAGCTAACCCTCGACCCCAGCCGCCGCGAGGTGCGTTTGGGCCAGGGCGAACTTATCAGCCTGACCCCGTTGGAAAGCCGGCTGCTGGATTATTTGATGATCAACGCCGGCCAGGTGATGACCATCGAAACCCTGATTAGCCATATTTGGGGCGCGGAGGGCGGCGACCGGGATATGTTGCGCCAATTGGTGCGCCGCCTGCGCAGCAAAATCGAGCCGGACCCAACCCGGCCTGTTTATATCGAAACCGTCGCCGGTTTGGGGTATGGGTTGATCGTCCCCACAGAATCCGGCTCAGGGAAATCCTCGATTTGATACTGGCAGCGTAACTACTCAGCCATGTCATTTCGACCCGCCAAGCGGGGAGAAATCTCCGAGGCCGATGCAGTGCGGTAGGGATGCTTCGCGTCGGCCTCTGGCCTCGAAACCTGTCCTGAGAACTTCCTGAGCTTGTCGAAGGGCTTGTCGAATGGATGACATGTGAACTATGTAATGCAGACCTCCGGGTTGATACCTCGGAGGTCTTTTTTTGTCACAGCTTTGTCACAACTTTATCACGGGCTTTGTCATGCGGATTGGCTATGCTGGAGTCATAAGATTGTTCATTCTCGAAAGGTAACGATGTCCATTATCCTTGAACAGCTAACCAAACGCTATGAAGGCCATCCTGTGGTCTACAATGTTTCTCTTGAAATCGCCGATGGTGAATTTTTTGTCCTGCTTGGGTCTAGCGGCAGCGGCAAAAGCACCATTTTGAACATGATCGCCGGGTTGGCTGAGGTGGATCAGGGCCGTATTCTCCTGCATGGGCGCGATGTGACCTGCCTGTCGCCCCAGGAACGGCGGGTTGGTTTTGTGTTTCAAAATTACGCCCTTTTCCAGCATATGTCGGTGGCTGACAACATTGAATTTGGCATGCGCATCCGCAAAACTCTCGCCGTTGAACGGCAGCGGCGGCGGGATGAACTGCTGGAGCTGGTCGGTTTGGCCGGGCTGGGTAGCCGCATGCCGCACCAGATTTCCGGCGGCCAGCAGCAGCGGGTCGCCCTGGCCCGCGCCCTGGCCCATCAGCCGGAAGTGCTGCTGCTTGACGAACCGCTGGGCGCGCTCGACGCCAAAATTCGGACCGAATTGCGCCGCAATCTCCGCCTGATCCAAAAAGAGTTGGGCATCACCACCATTCTGGTCACGCACGATCAGGAAGAAGCGTTTGAATTGGCCGACCGGCTGGGGGTGATGAGTTTTGGCCGGCTGTTGGAAGTGGGCGCGCCGGAAGAACTGTACCAGCATCCCCAAACCGAATTTGTGGCCACCTTTTTGGGCACGGCTAACCTGTTGGTCGGTCAGGGCAATGCCGATGGGGTCAAGGTCGGGCCGGTTCACTTTCCGCTGGATCAGGAGGTGAAGCGGGTGAGTGATACCCCGACTCACCGGGTCCAGGTATTGTTCCGTCCCGAAGATGTAGCCCTGGCTGCTTCGCCCGAAGCCCTGGAATGTCCGCAGCTTGGTCGGGGTGAGGTGGAAGAAAGCACCTTTGCCGGCTCGTTTGAACGGCTGCGGCTGCGGCTGCCGCCCATTCCGGGAGTGCGGCCTATCTCACCGCCGGTTTCATTTGGCAGCGGCTCGGTGCTGGTGGAAGCCAGCCGATCTCAGGATCAGGTTAGCCGCCTGCCCCTGCGCCCCGGCGATACCGTTTGGGTGGGGGTCCGGCGCATTCATGCTTTGGCCCACCCTGGCCTCAGCTTCCTGATTGTCACCGATGGTTCGCCTCTGTCCGAGGGAGCTTTATCATTGGGGGGACAGATTGCTCGCCTGGCCCACGCCCGGATTACACTCTTGGGCTACGGCCAAAAGCCCGAGTTGATGGAGCGTCACCTGCGCGAAGCCAGAGAGCGACTCGGCAGCGGTCTGGCTGCTCTGGAAACACGCGCCACCCCCGATTTGCTGGCCGAGGCGGTCGCCACGGAAGTGGAGCGCCGCCCCTATGATCTGGTTGTGTTGGGTTTTCAACGCCAGGAAAGCGTGGAACTGGCTGAACAGATTCTGCAATCCGGCGAGCATCACCTGCTACTGGTCTCGCAGCCCCAGCCCACTCCCACCCGCGCCCTCATTTGTGTCACCAGTGGTGAGCCGGGCAAAGATGACGTTCTGTTTGCCGGGAGGCTGGTGCGCCACGTGGGCGCAGAGGCAACCCTGTTGTCGGTGCTGCCTCAGGAGGAAGATGGTCAACCCCTGGCCCGCAGCCGGGCCGAGCGCTTTTTGGCCGGCGGGGTTCGGACGTTGGAGTTATTGGGGGTTCCGGCCCGCACCACCATTCGCACCGGTCCCGTGCGGGATGAAATTACCAGCGAAGTGACCGGCGGTGGCTATGATTTACTGGTCATGGGCGCGCCTTTGCCCCAACGCGACGGCCGGGTGCCGCTCAACGGGATTGTCGGCCAAATTCTTAATGTAATCAATCGCCCGGTTCTGATTGTCAGGTCGGGTGTGTAAGGCAACCACAAAATAGGAGATTGGAGATTGGAGATTGAATTCAATCCCCAATCTCCAATCTCCAATCTCAATTCTTCAGGAGACGATAATGCTTAAAAAATTTGCAGCAGTTTTGATTTTATTCATCGTTGCCGGAGTATTGGTGGCCTGCGGCGGTTCGGCTAATAACGCGGCTGCCCCCGAAAATCAGTCCGGCGACAGCGCGGCGGCCGGCAGCAAGTCGGTTAATCTGATTCTGGGAGCCTATACGACTCCCCGTGAAGCCTACGGCGAAATTATTCCCCTGTTCAAAGCGCAGTGGCAGGAAAAAACCGGCCAGGAAGTGACCTTTGAAGAATCTTATCAGGGGTCGGGGGCGCAGTCGCGGGCCATCGCCGAGGGGTTTGAGGCGGATGTGACGGCCCTGTCGCTGGAAGCGGATATTACCCGTCTGGAAAAGGCCGGCCTCATCACCCATGATTGGCGCAGCGTGGGCACAAAAGGCATGGTCAGTACCTCTATCGTCGTTTTTGGGGTGCGTAAGGGCAATCCGCTGGGCATCAAAGATTGGGCCGACCTGGCCAAACCGGGCGTTGAAGTGCTGACCCCCAACCCCAAGACCAGCGGCGGCGCGATGTGGAATATTCTGGCCCTGTACGGCGCAGCCAAACGCGGCTTCGTTGAAGGCGTGTCCAAGGATGACGAGGCTGCCGCGCAGGCTTTTCTGTTGGCCGTGCTAAAAAACGTCAAAGTGATGGATAAGGGCGCCCGTGAAAGCATTACCAACTACGAGCAGGGCGTTGGCCAGGTGATTATCACCTATGAAAATGAAATTCTCGTAGGCCAGCAGGGCGGCCAGGATTATGAAATGGTGATCCCCCGCTCGACCATTTTGATCGAGAACCCGGTGGCGATTGTGGACACCTATGTTGACAAACACGGCAGCCGCGAAGCCGCCGAAGCCTTTGTCAAATTTCTCTTCACCCGCGAGGCTCAGGAAATTTTTGCCAGGCATGGGCTGCGCTCAATTGACTCTGATGTAGCCAAGTCTACGGCGGCTCAGTATCCGCCGGTGGAAGATTTGTTCACCATTGAGTATTTCGGCGGCTGGGGCAAAGCAACCCCCGATTTCTTTGGCGATACCGGTGTTTACAATCAGGTTATCTCTGGCGTGCAAGGTTTACCTCAATGACAGTCCTATCAAGCCGGCAAGGTGAAGGTGGAAGCCGGAAACTTGGCCCTTTAACCTTCAACCTTCAACCTTCAACCTTCAATTGGGGCCGCTGGGGGGTGCGCGGCGTCGCGCTAACCTACCTGACGGTCATGCTGGTCATCCCGTTAGTGGTGATTGTTCGGGATGGGTTTCAAAAAGGTTTGTTAGGCTTCTGGCAGGCAATTTCATCGCCGGTGGCCTGGCACGCCCTCCAGTTGACCCTCTGGACGGCGGCGGTGATGGTTATTATCAACACCATCATGGGCACACTGACGGCTTATGTGTTGGTGCGCTATGAATTTCCAGGTAAAAAATCCTTCAACGCCATCATTGACCTGCCGCTGGCTATTCCAACCCTGGTGACCGGGGTGATGCTGGTGGTACTCTACGGCCCGCAACAAGCAGTGGGGGCGTGGCTCAAAGATACCTGGGGGGTAGATATTATCTTCGCCCCGCCCGGCATCATTCTGGCTCTGCTCTTTATCACCTATCCTTTTGTGGTCCGGGCGGTGCAGCCAGTGCTGTTGGGCCTGGATAAGCAGCAGGAATACGCGGCCGCCACCCGTGGGGGCCGGACCGTGGACCATCTTTCGCCGGGTTACGCTGCCGCCCCTGATTTTGCCGCTCACCAGCGGGGGCGCTTTTAAGTTTTGCCCGCGCCATCGGCGAATTCGGCTCGATTGTTATCGTCGCCGGCAACATTCCGTTTTACTCGCAAACCGCCGCCGTCTATGTTTTTGGTGAGGTCGAATCGGAAAACCGGATGGGGGCCAGCGCTGTCTCTCTGGTGATGCTGGCGATTGCTTTCAGTTTGATTCTACTGGTCAGCTACCTCCAACAGCGCAAGCGGAAAAGATAGCGCTCAAACCTGACAGGTTTAAGCAGACAAAAGGAACTTGTATGAACAGTTTGACAACAAAAGCTGTAGCGGCTCCGCTGGTAGTGCCCCGTCCCACCATTCAACGGGGCGTCTGGCAGCGCCGCCTGTTGATTGGCCTGGTGATAGGCTATGCCGGCCTGCTGATCATCGCGCCACTGGTCAGCCTGACGGCGGGTGCTTTCAGGGAAGGTGTCGGGGCCATCTTCGCCGCCCTCAGCCAGCCGGATGTGCTGGCCAGTTTCTGGCGGACGCTGTTGGTTAGCCTGATCGTGGTTACGGTTCACGCCATTTTTGGCACAGTCGTGGCCTGGGTGATGGTCCGGCACGATTTTCCGGGCCGCAATCTGCTCAACGGCCTGATTGATATGCCGTTTGCGGTTTCGCCGGTGGTGGCCGGATATATGCTGCTGTTGCTCTTTGGCCGCAATGGCTTTCTGGCTCCCGTGCTCACGGCCCTGGACATCAAAATTGCCTTTGCCCTGCCGGGCATCATCCTGGCGACCCTATTCGTCAGTCTGCCTTTTATGATCCGCGAACTTATCCCGGTGCTGGAAGCCTTCGGCGTCAAGCAGGAACAAGCCGCCGCTACCCTGGGGGCCAACGGCTGGCAGACCTTCTGGTATATAACGCTGCCGGCCTTGCGTTGGGGCTTTATTTATGGCGTTACCCTCACCTTTGCCCGCGCCCTCGGTGAGTTCGGGGCCGTGCTGGTGATTGGCGGCGGCTTGCAGGGCAGCACCGAAACAACCACCCTCTTCATCTTCCGCGCCCTCGACGAGCGGCAGTATGTCGGCGCGTACAGCGCGGCCATTGTTCTGGGGCTATTTTCATTGGCCCTGATTATGGGTACCGATTTACTCCGCAAAAAAGAGCCTTAAATGGCACGTAAAATTGGGGTCTATTGGCGGGTGGTCTAACTTCTTAGTATAATAAGGGGTATGTCTGTCACGTCAATTGACTCTCATTCAACCCAGCCTCCAATTAACCAACCTATTGAAAACAGTCGTTTGCGCCCCCGCCGAACCCTGAATCGGCTGGCTCTGGCTGTGGCCGGGGTAGGGGTTGGCGCACTGGGCCAATTCCTTTTTAGCCGTGGCTCGCTGTGGGAGGGACTGCTTTTTTATGCGCTGGCTGCGGTGCTTTTTGTTCGCGCGGTGGCCGGCCATACCGCCGATTTAACCATCCTCGCGCTGCCTCTGCCTTATAGCCTCAACCTGCGGGCCGGCTGGCGGCGCAATGTGGGGGTCTGGCTGCTGGTTTTAGCGCTGGGCCTGTCCATTGTTGCCTTTGATTTTTTTGCCAATGTCGAAAGTTACCCCCAGGCGTGGTGGTTGTATCTGAGCAGCCTGGGGTTGCTGCTGGGCGGCGGCTTGCTGCTGACCCGGGGTTTGCCCTGGTCGCAAAAAATCCACCGGCTGTTACCCAATCGAACCGTTGCCCTGGCCCTGGTCCTGGTGCTGGGCCTGGCTATGTTCATGCGCCTGTACAACTTTACCAGCCAGCCCTTCGGCATCTGGTACGACGAAGCCGAGGCCGGGTTGGAAGCCCGCCATATTTTGCAGGAGCCGGCTTATCGCCCCGTCTTCTATCCGCCGATTAATGTCAGCGGCCAATTCCTGACGATCTATGCGACTGCCCTCAACTGGTTGGGCGATTCGGTCCACTCTATCCGGCTGGTCAGCGTTTTGTTTGGCCTGGGCGGTGTGCTTGCCGCTTATCTTTTTGGCCGCGAACTGTACGGGCCGCGCTTTGGCCTGATTTTGGCTTTTCTGCTGGCTGTGGCCCGCTGGCATGTCAATTTTAGCCGGATCGCCATGACCGGTGTTGACGCGCCCTTTTTTGAATTTCTCAGCCTCTATTTTTTAACCCGCCTGTTACGGCGGGGGCATCTGCGCGATGCTTTGTGGGCCGGCTTAACCATAGGCGGAGGGCTGCTCTTTTACACCGCCTTCCGGCTTTATCTGGTGGCGCTGTTCCTGTTTGTCATTCTGACCTGCCTGCTGGGGTTGACTCATTCAGGCTGGCGGGATTGGTGGGCCGCCACCCTGCATCGCCGGAACTGGGGGGGCCACCTGGGGCGGCTGGTTTTTATCGTCGTCGCTGCCTGGTTGGTGGTGATGCCGATTGTAAAATTTGCCCTGTCCGAATCTGATGCGTTCTTCTATCGCACCAACCAGATTTCGATCTTTACCCGCCGTGACCAGCCCGATATTATCCGGGCCATCTGGGACAGCACCGAAAAACATCTGCTGATGTTCAATTACCAGGGTGACAACAATGGCCGTCATAATCTGCCCGGCGAGCCGATGCTCGACCCGGCGATGGCTGTTTTGGCGGTTCTGGGTTTGGGCCTGGCTTTGGCCCGGCCCCGCCACCCGGCCAACCTGTTTTTTTTGTTACTCTTTCCTTTGGCCCTGGCCGGCGGCATTTTTAGTGTTGATTTTGAAGCGCCTCAATCACTGCGCTCGATTGCGGTGCTGCCGGCTGTGGTCTATTTTGCCGGCCTTGCCCTGGTCGCATTGGGTCAGGAGGCCGAGAAGGCCCTCAAGCCGCTGCCTCGCCTCTGGCTGCTGATCCCGGCCGCCGCCTTGCTGAGTTTGATCCTGGTTTTTAATGCCTATACCTACTTTATCCGTCAGGCCCGGGATTTTGCCTCGTGGAATGCTTTCTCGGCCCCCGAAACGCTGGTGGGCCGCAAAATGGCTCAATTGGGGCCGGATACAGTCTACTATTTGTCGCCTTTTTTCGTCAGCCATCCCACGCTGCGCTTTCTGGCCCCTGAGGTTAAAGATCAGCGCGTTTTAACCCTGCCCGATGCCCTGCCCATCCGCGAGGTGGCCGACCGCCCGGTCGTCCTCTTTGTTCACCCCGACGACCACTGGATTTTTGAAGAAGCCGAGCGAATTTATCCCAACGCCAATTTTGAAGCCGCCTCCAGCCCCACCGAAGATGTGACCCCCATCGTCTACCTGGCCGAGCTGCAGCCCCTCAATCTGGCCTCGATCCAGGGCTTGCAGCTACGCTACTTTAAGCCTTCAGCGGATATTTCCAGCGATATGCTTTCCGAAGCCCCCCCCATCCACAGTGAACGGGCCTTGAGCGTCAACCTGACCTGGCCGGCTGACCTGCCGCCTTCCGATGGAGCTGAGTCGTTCGATTTTGTCGCCGAGTGGAGCGGGACTCTCTACGCCCAACGCTATGGCCCGTACAGCTTGCGCCTTATCACCCCTGGTGCCGGCCTGCTGGAATTGGATGGAAATATTATTTTTGATGGGGAAGGCGAGCAGCTCACGGGCCTGCCGCTGGCGCAGGGCAACCACTCGATTCGGGTGCGGGCCGAAGGCGGGCCGGGCCAGGTGGCGCTTTACTGGCAGCAACCCGGCAAAGGCGAAGCCTTAATTCCGCAGTGGGCGCTCTATGCTCCGCCCATTACCAACCACGGCCTGTTGGCAACCTTCTACCCCAACGACCGCTGGGAAGGCCAGCCGGTTTTACAGCGGGTTGATCCATTTCTGGATATGTATTTCCACTTTACCCCGCTGCCACGGCCTTACACCGTCGAGTGGACCGGCTCGCTGGATGTGCCTCAAAGCGGCCTCTATCGGCTGGGGTTGCGGGCCGTGCCGGAGGCTCAGCTCTATCTGGATGGAAATTTGTTGGTGACAACGTCGGCCCCCAACGAAAATACAGAGGCCGCGGTCACACTGGAGGCGGGCCTGCACGATCTCAGAGTGCGTTTCAAAGACAATACCGACCGCACCCGTATCCATCTCACCTGGACCACGCCCGCCGGCCTCCTTGAGCCAATCCCCAGCGAAAACCTGTGGCCGCCGCTGGGACGGTATCCGCCTCGAACCAATCCGTCGGTGGCCGAGAACGAGGTGAAACCGTTGAGCCTGAAATGGGTCGACTCGCTGGGCGGCCCCGGCAGTGAGCCGGGTCAATTCTTTGAGCCGCGTGATGTGGCTGCCCTGCGCGATGGCAGTCTGGTCATCGCTGATACGGCCAACCGGCGGGTGCAACTGCTTACCGCCCAGGGAGTGCCACTCAAAATCCTCACCGGCGATCCATTTCCCTTTGAGGAGCCGCTGGCCGTTGCCGTCAACAGCCGGGATGAAATTCTGGTGCTGGACTCGGCCCTGCAATGGGTTTATCGCTACGACAGCGCCGGAAACCTGCTCAACCGTTTCGGCGGCCCGACTGCGTTCCTGTTCCACCCCCGCGGCCTGACCGTGTTTGATGACGACAGCGTGGCCGTCGCCGATACCGGCAGTTCCCGGCTGGCCCTCTTTAACGCCGGCGGGATACCTGCCGGGAGTATCGGGGCATTGGGGACTGGCCCAGGCCAATTCAACGAGCCGACCGATGTGCTGCGCGACGCCCAGGGGACCTATTTTGTAGTCGAAGCAGAGAACAGCCGCCTCCAGCGGGTGGACGCCGCCGGCAATCCGCTGCTGCAATGGGCCATCCCTGACAGCTACGGTTTCAACGGCCCCCACTTGACCTTTGGCCCCGACGGTTCCATATTTATGACCGAGTCACAAAGCCGTTCCCTCTACCGCTACGGGCCGGATGGCTCACTGCTCGACCAGTGGCAGATGATTGACCCCGTCAACCTGGCTGGGCCGCTGGGTATTTATTTTGATGCTTTAACCAGCCAGCTGTATATTACTGATATTTTGACGCATCAGGTTCATGTTTTTGAGGTGTCAGAGGGCAGCGAGTAGGTTAATGGCGAATAGAGACATTAAATGCCAGATCTATTACACCTTTGAAAGATGTTTTTGATTGATGTATAATATTTACATCTTTTGAGCAAAGGTAAGGATTATGCCGGAAACCTCGAAACGTGTCAATGTTACTTTTCCTGTGACGCTGTTGGAAGAACTTCGTACTTATGTACCTCGACAGGAACGAAATGAATTTATTGTTGAGGCAACCGAAAAATTACTCAAACAAGTTCGGCTTAAGAAAGTATTGGAGGATTTGCGACAAGAACCGGCCTGGTCTGATGAAGATCACCCTGATTTGATGACGGTTGAAGATGTCAATCGTTATGTGCGTCAACTAAGAGAAACAGCCCTGCCGCGATCTTGGGATGAAATTGTGAATGAGGCGGAGCAAAGTGGCTAATTACTTGCTCGATACGAATATCATCATTCTGGCGCTGCGAGGCGTCCCCCAGGCGCTTAACTTTTTAGATACGCTCAACCAGACTCAAGAACAATCTTATATTTCGGTTGTCACCCGTACTGAAATCCTGGCGGGGATGCGTCCCCACGAAGAAGAACGGACGATGACTTTACTTGAGTCACTTGCCAGTATACTGGTCAATGAAGTTATTGCCGATCAGGCCGGGCGATTAATCTATCAATATGCTCGTCAAGGGGTTCAACTTTCGTTGCCCGATGCCCAGATTGCAGCGACGGCCTTGCACTATAACCTAACTCTGGTGACTACCAATACCAAACACTTTCCTATGCCGCAGCTAACCCTTCATACCCTTTAGTGAGTTATGGCTTTTTGTTCAAGGATAAAGGACGATGCTGAGAGAATACAAAGTTCATTACCCATCCGAAATCGGCCTGCTGGAGATTATTGGCACGGCGGATAGTATCAGAGCCATCAATTTTGTCGAAGGGGAAAAGGTAGACCAACCGCTAGATCAGTCTGATCTACCGGCGGCAGTTGCGGCTTGCCTGGCTCAATTGGACGAATATTTCAAAGGGGAACGGCGCGACTTTTCGCTAAATCTCAAGCCGGAAGGGACAGCGTTTCAACAGGCCGTCTGGCAGCAGTTAATGGCAGTTCGTTATGGCCAGACGGCCTCGTATCTTGATATTGCCCGGCGCATCGGCAACGAAAAAGCCGTCAGGGCCGTCGGCGCGGCCAACGGTCAAAACCCCATTGTGATTGTTGTTCCCTGCCACCGGGTTGTGGGTAGTAACGGGCAGTTGACCGGCTATGGCGGGGGCTTATGGCGCAAGGCCTGGCTGCTAAAGCACGAAAAAAGCTTTAGCAGCCCTCAACCAGCCTTGTTTTGACTTTCTTAAGCATCCTCGGCCATCGCCCGCCGATAAAAGCTCTCGTCCAGCAAATCATCCACATCGGGTAATTCGGTCAGCAACCCCATCTTCATCATATCCTGGCCCAATTCGATAAACTCTTGCTTATGCAATTCCAGATCGTCGTAGGTGATGCGGTCGGCAGGAGTCGTCAGGACTCGTTCCATAACTGCCGGTACCACGCCATAAAAGGGAGCGACGTCACGGGCCGCTGCTGCCGGATTCTGTTTGATCAATTTTCCGGTTTGGGCAAAGCATTTAACCAGTCGTAGCACCTTTTCCGGCGATTTTCCAGGGTTTCTTCGCGCATCACCAAAACGCAGCACATATGATTGGGGGCTATCTCTTTTGACAGAAAAGCCATTCGCCCTGCTCCCAGATCGAGGGCTACTTCGGGGAACGGCTCGGCGCTAATAAAGCCATCCAAAGAGCCGCGCTGCAAGAAGTAGGGCATTAAGGGCGGCGGGTCCTGCCGCACCTCGACCGATCCATAGCCAATATTGGCCTCTTCCAGCACCTTGTAAAGCAGCACGTTATGGATGGAATGAAGATGGGGAATGCCGACTGTGCGCCCGGCCAGTTCCTCCAAATCATCGAATTCTTTCTTTAAAACCAGCCCGCTGCCGTTGCGGTGGGTGGCCATAATAATCTTGATGGGTAAACTCTCGTTGCGTAACTTGATGGCCAGAGGGGCCAGAATTAAAGCGCCATCGGCTTCATCTTCCAGCGCGTCCACAATTTCCGGCCACGAACCGCGCCGCAGAATTTCCAGGGGCAATCCACCGGTCAACTGCACCTGCTGCAAATAAGTCAGCGGCAGCACCAAATGGTCCGTAATAGGCAGGTAGGCAATTTTCAGTGCCTCCTCCTGTTCCTCGGCGGTAGCCAAAATATAGGGCGCCATCGTATTCTGCAAGCCTACCGTCATCCCCTTCAAGCTGCGCGATGTGACCACAATCCGGTCAACCTGTTCCAGCAGCTTATTGGTGGTCAGGCGAATACCGACCGTTATTTTGGCATTTTCCTGGCTGGTCGTCGAAATAGTCTCAATGCCCTGCCGGATGTTCTGAATAATTTCTGGCGACGGGGCAGAGTCCACTTCTGTTAATTGCTCCAGCCCTTCATTCGCCTGTTTGATAGCCGAGAATTGGTCAAATGTATGCGAGGTGACACTGCCAAAAGCCGACACGGTTTCTTGCACGGCCCGGCCGGTATTGTTAGCCGTTTGAGTGAGTTGGGTTTCGGCAGTACCAAGCGCTTCTGCCCCGGCGATTACCTGGGCAAACGTGCGCCGCAAATTGCCCAACGCTTGCGATAGAGTTTTGCCCAGATAATCCTTTTCGGAGACAGGAGCTATCCGTACGCTCAAATCGCCTGCTGCCACCTGATCCACTGTGGCTGAAAGATTGCGTAGCCGGTCGCGCAGAACAAACATCGCTTCGTTTAACTGCGCCACTTCCTTATTATCCAGGCCAGGTATTTCGATGGGTAACTCGACTTCAAATTTAGTATCCCCCTCCGCCAAATGCCGGACAAAGCTTATCAGATGGTGTAGCCGCTCATTTTTTTCGGCCATGCTGCATTCCTTTCAGTTACGTGAAGTTAACGGTGCTTGCGCGTTTGGCTGTAGCCGCCAAATATTGCCAGGATAGGCGCTGCCTGCCCCTATCCTTCACTTGTTTCCACAATGGAGACCACCAAATACAACCGCTTTTGATGAGTTAGGGGGACCACATCAGCTTTCAGTGTAGGACGAATAACCCCTCTATCTTTACGGCCCAGAGCCAAGATACCTTCTATTTCAAGAGTTGGCTGTTGTGTTTTCAGGGTTTGTTTGATGCCCTTATGCAAAAAGCAATCACCACAAATAGAGCCATAACCGCAACCATCGCGATGGTCAAGAATGTGGATACACCCCAGCGCCTCACCGTAGCTCTGCCCGTGCATTTCGCCTTTTGAGCGTTCAGCTTTTTGTTCAATGCTGCTATTACTCAAATGGACTCGCCCACGCCGGTCCAGTAAAAACATGCCCTGCGGCGTTTCATCAAAAAAAGTCTGGATGGTTTCCATGGTGTCTAGCTTATCAGCAGGTGGGAGGTTCATAAAGTTCTCCTTCTTCGGGTTAAACCAGAAGGTTTGATTTTATGTTTAACCCAGACAAAAAAATTGTAACATGGTCTTAAGTAAGTGTCAATGAAATCGCAGGCTTAATCAAGCAAGAAAAGGCCCAAATAGCGTATCTTTACGTTGATTTTACCAGAGGTTTACGAAGGCTTTATAGGAATTGAGGTACGGGTGTGCTAAAATGCTTCAAGGATAAGCCGCGCTCAGGAAGCATGAAACGTAAAATAGAACTCAAACTAGAAAATATATACAAAACCTACTACACCAAGCAGGGCGATATTAAGGCTTTGCATGATATCAACGTGGAAATAGCTGCGGGTGAATTAGTCTGTTTGTTGGGCCAAAGCGGCTGTGGCAAATCTACCTTGCTGCAATTAGCCGCGGGATTAGAGCAGCCAACTACAGGCTACATCTATGCTCACGGTGAACCGGTTACCGGACCCAGTCGCCGGCGGGGCGTAGTTTTTCAAGAGTTTTCGCTGTTCCCCTGGCTGGATGTAACTCATAATGTAGCCTTTGGTTTACAAATGCAGGGTGTCAAAGATTGGCCAGGCCAGGTAAGAGAGGTCTTACACTTGGTAGGGTTGGAAAGTTTTCAACACACTATGCCTCATCAACTTTCGGGGGGAATGGCGCAGCGTGTGGCGCTCGCTCGCACCCTGGTGAATAAGCCGGAAGTGCTGCTGTTAGATGAACCTTTTAACGCCCTCGATGCCTTTACCCGTATGGCGCTTCAAGATGAATTAGTTCGTATCTGGCAAGAGACTCGATTGACCACCGTATTTGTAACCCATGATATTGATGAAGCTATATACCTGGGCAACCGGGTGATTATTCTAACCCCCCGGCCCGGTCGAATTATGTATCAAGTAGAGGTGCCATTGCCCCATCCCCGCGACCGCAGCCATCCTGATCTATTTGCCATACGTCGCCAAGTATATACCGCTCTGGGCTTACAAACCAACCCCTTGGGTTACAACCAGCAGGAGTTAAGATATGAAAGCTCGAATTAGTGTTATTAGCCCAACCGGCTTCCAGGTAGAATTTGAAACACCGGAAGTAAAAGATCGGCGTAAACTACTTCTGACACTGCCCAACTTTGAGGGGGAATTGTTAGAAGCAGGCTATAAGCCGGTTAGCCCTGGAAAAGTATCCCCTGTTGGTTCTCTAACTCCAGCCAGAGCCACTTTTTTGGTTGACAATATTACCGCTACCGTTAGTGATGGAAAAGCCTACTGGCGTGTTAAAGGTGGGGATTTTCAAAAGTGGGGAGTAGCTGTCTACCCGGAAGTATTAGAGGCAGCAGGACTGAACAATATCAACCCTTTGGTACCTTACACTGAGCCAGGATTAATAGCTCACTATAGCCTCAAAGAAGATGGCAAACCCAAAAAGATAGTTCGGCTAGAGCGTCGTGAACAGTAACCGGATCACCGATTACCCTTATTTAGCCAATCAAACATGGCTTTGACGAATGCTTTTTTAAGCAAAAATTGAGGTAACTAATGTCTTCTCATTCTTTGAACCAACTAGCCCAAGAGGAAACCGTTTCAACTCCACGTTTTTCCCGCCGACGGCTGCTTCAAATGGCCGGGGGTGCTTTGTTAGGAGGTGCCTTAACTGCCTGCAACACTGAGGCAGACTCATCTGCCATTCCAGTTAAAATTGGTTACATCCCCATTACCGATGCCACGCCCTTGCTCATAGCTCACCATAATGGCTATTTCACCGAAGAAGGCCTAACTTCTGAGCCTCCTATCCTCATTCGCGGCTGGTCCGAACTTTCAGAGGCGTTTATGGCCCGCACCTTCAACTTGGTTCATTTGCTGCTGCCCATCAGCATTTTTATGCGCTATAACCTTAAATATCCGGTGAAAGTTGTTGCCTGGAATCACCTTAACAATTCAGCCATTACCGTTCACAGTGAGGGTGGCATTAACAGCCTGGCTGATCTGGGGGGACGGCAAATTGCGGTCCCCTACTGGTACTCAATGCACAACGTGGTTTTACAATTGGCAATCCGTACAATGGGCTTGGAGGCAGTTATTCAGGATGCGAATTTACCCCTGGCTCCCAATCAAGTTAACTTGCTGGTCATGAAGCCGCCTGACATGCCCACTGCTCTGGGCACTGGGGCTATAGATGGTTACATTGTAGCTGAACCCTTTAATGCTGCCGGTGAACTCCTGGCTGGGGGCAAAATCATCCGCTTTACCGGCGATATTTGGAAAAACCATCCTTGCTGTGTAGCTGTACTGCATGAGGAGAGTGTCGTCAAAAATCGGGTGTGGGCGCAGAAGGTCATAAATGCACTAACCAAAGCTGAACTGTGGACGCACGATCACAAAGAAGAAGCGGCCCATATTCTGTCCAAGGATGGCGGAGGGTACTTACCTTTACCGGAAAAGATTCTACTGCGAGCCATGTTGAAATATGATCTGGAAACTTATGGTTCAGCAGGAACCGGAGCCATCCGCCATCCAGAATGGGAAATCTCCCGCATTGGTTTTCAACCGTTCCAGTTTCGGTCTGATACCCGGCGAATGGTCGAATTACTCAAGGAAACCTTAATTAAAGGCGATTCTGCTTTCCTGGCTAGCTTATCTCCCGATTTAGTGGTTGAGGATTTGATGGAATATGGCATGGTAACCAACGCCATTGAAACTCTGGGGGGACTAAAGCAGTTTGACGGAATTGACCCTAACTCTCCTTATGACCGTCAGGCTATGATTGAGGTCTAAAGGCAAACAAGGAGCAGGCATGGCTCATCTTGAAGAGAAAGAAAGCATGTTGTTTTTGATGAAACAACATGTTTTACCTGTTACTGTGCTCAATCAAAAGAGCCAGATACAGCCTGAGAACGGTCGCCCCCGACGGATCTCTCAACTATGGTGGGGGTTGAGTGGGGTAGGTGTCACTATTTTGTTATGGCAGCTTGCTATCAGCCTGCATTTACTGGGGCCTCAATTTGGGCCAGCTTTTTCTCCCGCTAATGCTGTCCAGGCTTTAGCGGAACTTGCCGGTAGTGGTGTCCTATGGCCTCACCTCCAGGATAGTTTGCGGCGAGTGTTGGTCGGTTTGATTTTGGCGGCTAGCCTGGGTATTCCTATCGGGTTGATCATTGGTTACTACCGTCTGGCTGAAGCGGCCAGCGGAATAGTATTTCAGTTTTTGCGGATGACTTCACCTCTGGCCTGGATGCCCATTACGATCATCATTTTTGGGGTAGGCGACCGGCCTATTTATTTTTTGATCGCTATTGCTGCTGTGTGGCCGTTTATCATCAATACGGCTCACGGGGTTAGTAAGGTTAACCCAATCTGGATTAAGGTGGCTCGTAATTTGGGGGCCAGTGAAAGCCAGGTGTTACGTAAAGTGGTAATCCCGGCCATTATCCCCGATATTTTGACTGGGTTGCGCCTGGCTATTGGACTGGCTTGGGTAATGTTGGTGCCCGATGAAATGTTGGGAGTTTCATCGGGGTTGGGTTATTTTATTCTGGATACTCGTGACCGCTTCCGGTACGATCAACTCATGGCCGCCGTTCTTATGGTCGGTTTGATAGGCTATCTTCTGGATACTCTGGTCAGAACGGTTCAACGTCACTATTCCTGGACTGTAGATTAACGGTAACTAACAATCTTTCTTGCCCATTCTTCTCTTTTCAGGCTTCCAAAGTGAACTTTGGAACGCTGATTTTGGTTTGGTTGTTTCAAACCCCTTCTCTCCGTCAGGGTATTAATCTTGTCCCCAATGCCCGGCTATGCTACAATCGGCAGGTAAACCTATACCTATTTAGAGGCATATTATGGATAACTTTTTGCTGCAAGCTCACTCAGGTTGGCGTTGGATTGTGCTGGCTTTGCTTGTGATTACGGTCATTAAGATGTTGGTGGGTTGGCTGGGCAACCAAAAATGGACCGGACTTGATACAAATCTGCTTTTGTATTCTCGGATTGCGATCTACATTCAAGTGGTGTTGGGCCTCATTCTTTATGTTCTGTTACAAAAATGGAATGTGGGGATGGGGTTTACCGGCAGCCATGTCATTCCGGCGTTGCTGGCCGTGGGGGGTGTAGAATTTGGCGCGGCGCGGGCAAGGAAATCGTCCGGCAGTAAAAAATTTATGTTTGGCTTTATTGGCTTTGTCATTACTTTTATTCTGATTTATGGGGCGCTGGCAACCGTTGGCGGGCTGTTCGCTTAAGGAATTTTTACCTTTTGCGCCCAGACCAGGTTATAAATATCTTGCCAGATTTGGATTTCAATGTGCTGCAAGGGGAAACTGTTTAAAGTCCGCAGCAGTTGAGCCTGATTCCAGGTTTTACCCGGCATAAAACGGGCTTCCCAACCGATGCGCTGGGTGGTTAGCAGCCAGCCGGCCTCTGGCCTTTGGGGAGTGGCGGGCTGCAAAACCCGGATTAACTCGGCCAGGCCGGCCCTGGGATTGGGCAGAAATTCCAGGGCTTCCATGCAAATGACGGTGGGAAAACTGTTGCTGGCAAAGGGCAAAGCCATAGCGTCGGCTTGAATCAGGCTAACGCGATCTGCCTGTGGAGCCAGGTCGCGGCGGGCTACGGCTAACATTTTCGAGGCCCGATCCAGGCCAATAATGCGGCCTCGAAAAGCGGGCTGGCGCAGCAAATTGAGCGGAATGCGCCCGGTTCCAGTGGCAACATCGAGGATTAGCGCCCCGGGGTGGCGGTGCAGCCGTTGAACCAGCGGCCCTCCAACCCAGAAGTCCTCCGCTTCCGGTTCAAACTCTTTGATGTTGTTGTAACGCTCAGCCGTCCAATCATACAGCAGGGCGACCAGCGGCGCACCCAGATAAGCCCCTTCGGCCACAATAAGCTGCCAGTAGAGAATCAAGCCGACGAGAAGCAGGATGACGAGGGTAATAATAATCCAGAAAAGCATATTCGATGATGGAGGACAAGGTAGCAAGGTAGCAAAATCCTGCTACTTGCTACTTTGCTACCTGCTACCCTGCCGCCTGCCCCAGCGACCAGCCGGCGACGAGTAAACTTAAAATCAGATGCGGTTGGGCTTTGGCTAAAAAATCGGCGGGTTGGCTGAATTTGGTTTTGACCACAAACTGACCGACCAGTAGCGCCCCCACCAGGGCCGCTCCCGGCAGCCAGCGCAGCGCCAGCAGCAGCATAATGGCTGCGATTTGGCCCAAAAAGAAAAGAATTTCGGCCCGGTGATGCCGACCGGCCATGCGCAGTCCGCCCAGGTAAGTCACCCAGTAACAAACTCCCAGGGCTAAAGTCAGCGGGCCAAGCTTTGACCAGATGATGACGCCCATGACCCAGGGCAGCAACAACTGGACAATGGACTGCAACCGCCCGCCTTCCGGTGCGGCCAGATCGGGCTGAGTTTGCCCGGCCAGGATAATCAAACCCAGGGCCAGCAGGGTCAGCCACCAGAGCGTCCCGTTGAAGGAGAGGCTGATCAGCAAGGCCAGGCCGGCGACCAGGCCAAAGGCAACCAGGTGTCGCCCGGTATCCGGCCAAAAAATTCCTGTCCCACCAGGCGGCATACCGACGCACCCGCAGTACCCAGCTTCCGGCCACCGAACCCGGTTGGGCGTAAGGTAAATAGAAACCTTGTTGGCTGGGAGACGGTAACTGCGCCGGAAGCATCCGCCGCCAAATCCCTTGCTGGACCGACAAGTCCCATAATGCTCCCAGAATGGGATCAACCAGCAGCCACAAGAGCAGGATTTGAACCAGAGTGGTCAGCTTGACCTCGACCGTGCCGGCGGCCAGCAGTCCGGCCAGCATGGCCCAACCCGGACCCAGGCTCAGCCAGGAACGCGCCGGAGCGATGGTTAAATTAAGGGTCGAGCCAAAAGGTGGTTGCATTTTAATCCAGCGGGCAAAATTTGAGGCCACGGGCCTGAGATGTCATAATTATACGGCTCGCATTATGCCAAACTTTGGTGAGTCTCACAAAATCTCATGCTTGAAGTTCTTTTGATTTTTAGTATTTATTCAGCAGGTACAGGTAAAAAGGGAGTATCCGACCACAAAGAAAGCAGGGCGGGTAATATCTCGTAACCTTGTTTGCGTAAGGTGGAGATGTAACCTCGAATACGACAAAAGAAGTCGGT
>JAAUSP010000723.1 GCA_012032575.1 Anaerolineales bacterium
GGCTTATAAAAAACGTAATGCGTAAGATGAATATTTCAACCACAGATTACACAGATTTCACAAATTTTTTTCCCATTTTTCTGTGTAATCCGTGAAATCTGTGGTTAGTATTTAGACACAACGCCTCATTTGCTGATTGACTGACAGATTTAATATTTCACCGCTGAAGACGCCGAAAACGGAGAGATTTTTTATAAATCCCTCGGCGGACTCTGCGCTCTCGGCGGTAATTTTGAGCCACAAGGTTAAATTAGTCAGTCAATCAGGTCTCATCTGTGCAAGTGCTATTTATTAATGAAACCGTGGCTTATCCTGTTCCTCATAGCTCTATTTATTCGTCTGGCGGCTGTCTTTTTTTGGCAGTTTGATGGCCTGTATGGGCAGGATGCTTATGCCTATTGGCAGCAGGCTGTCGCCATTACCCAAACCCTGCCCTACGGTCAGCCACCCCCCACCGATTTTTTCTGGCCCAACGGTTACCCCCTGCTCATCGCTATTTGGATGTTTATCCTCGGTCAGACAGCCTGGGCCGGTCAACTGCCGGCGCTGCTTTGCGGAGCGGCACTGTCGCCCCTGGTATTTTTTTTGAGCCGTGATTTATTTTTAGAAATAATAACCAACTGGTTATACGAAGCAACCGTGCCGATCTGCTGGCAGGTCTCATTGTGGCTGTCGCCGGGCAGACAATTTTATCTTCAATTGTTATTATGGCTGATATGCCGGCCCTGTTTTGGACCACCCTGGCGGCGTGGCTGGTGGTTCGAGCGGTGAATATCAGGCAGGGGGGCAGGGGGGCAGGGGGGCAGGGAAGAACCTTCCCCCTCCCTCGTTTTCTTTCTCTCAGCCGGAACTGCCCTGGGATTGGCGATTATTTCCCGCTGGTTATATGTACTGATAGCACCGGCCCTGATTTTTTTTGTAATTTTCAATTACTGGCAAGCTGGTCAGATCAAGAATTTGTATTGGCAGCCATTGGGGGCCGTTTTCAGTGGAGCGTTGATTCTAGCCCCGCAACTGTGGCTCAGCCTCAACAAGCCGGAGGGATTGGCCCATAGCTGGTTATTGGGCTGGAGTCCGGCCAATTTCTTCCAGCGCGAATTTGAGAATATTGACGGTCATTTTCTCTATCAGTTACCCAACTTTATCTTTTATGCCCAACCGGCGGGCCATCCGGCTTATATTTTTCCAATCTTGGGAATTGCCGCGCTGTGGGCTATCTGGCGGTTGGGCCAAACCCGGCAGTGGGCGGCGCTGATTTTGTTATTGGGCTGGGCCGTGCCGGTCTATCTTTTTTTGGCCGGGATTCCTTACCAGAATTTCCGTTTTGGCCTGACCCTGTATGTGCCGCTGGTGGTTTTGACCGGCTATGGCCTGAGTGACCTCTACCAACATGTCATTCTGAGGCGCAGCCGAAGAATCCCTGCGGCCTTACTTGAGACGGAAGCTTCACCGGCGCACAAACCGATATGGCTTGAGACTATTTTTGGCGCAACCATTGTTCTCTCTTTACTGGGCATGCTACTCTGGGCCTACCCGATGCTCGACAGCTTTCTGACCGTGCAAAATCAAAGCAAAACCATCGCCACCCAGGTGGAGCAAACGCTCCCCGAAGAGGCCACCCTGATCACCTTCGGCCTGACCCTGACCGTGCAGCATTACACCCGGCTCAACACCCTGGAATTTTTTTATCGGGATGAGGCTTCACTCCAAACCCTAACCGAATCGCCCGGCCCGCTCTATTTGCTGCTCGATCTGAACAGTATTCAAACCCAATGGCGGGGAAAAACGCCCGAAATTAATTATCAATGGCTCAAGAAAAATACCACGTTAACCGAGATTGGCCTTTTCGCGCCGTACACTTTATTCAAGGTAACAAAGTAGCAGGTCCGTGAGAATCGCCCTCGTTACCCCAGGTTTCAGCCTCAATGAGAACGATTGGGCTATCCCTGCGCTGCTCAATTTGGCCCGCGCCCTGGCCGGGCAGCACGAGCTTCATGTTTTCAGCCAGCGTTATCCGCCACGAGGACTGTACCCATTCAGTAATTTGACCCATCATGCTATCGGCGGAGGTCAGAAATTTGGCCTGACTTCGGCCAAAATCTGGCTGCAAACGGCGCAGGCGATTATCCGCCAGCATCAGAAAACCCCTTTTGATTTGCTGCACGCCTTCTGGGCCGACGAGGCCGGCTTTTCGGCGGCGCTGGCCGGTTCAAGACTCGGGCGGCCGGTAGTAGTCAGTTTGGGCGGAGGCGAGCTGACCAACCTGCCGGATATTAATTACGGGGCGCAGCGCTTTCTGATCCGGCGCTTGACCACTGCTTTCGCCCTAAAAGGGGCGGCGCTGGTCACTGCCGGCTCAACCTACCAGCTCAATTTGTGCCGCGCCCACGCCATCCCCGAATCAAAATTGCGGCTCGCTCCTCTGGGGGTGGATACAGAGCTATTTCAGCCTGCAAGCCTAATTCCTTTACCATTCACCATTCACCATTCACCATTCACCATTCACCATTTCAATCTTATCCAGGCCGCTTCTCTCCTCCCGGTCAAAAATCACCGATTGCTGCTGGAAATCCTGGCCCAGGTAAAGAAAGAAATCCCTCAAATCAAGTTGAATCTGGCCGGAAGCGGTCCCTTGCAAAATGATTTGGTCGCTCTGGCCGACCAGCTCGATTTGCAGGCCAACCTTATCTGGCAGCAGCATGTGGCTTATCCCGCTATGCCTCGCCTTTATCAGCAGTCCCACCTCTACCTGCAAACCTCCCGGCACGAGTCGCAGGGCATGGCCGTGCTCGAAGCGATGGCCTGTGGTGTGCCCGTACTGGGGACGCCTGTGGGTGTGGTTCCAGAGGTTGCCTGTTTGCCGCCGCAGGGTTCGGCTGAGGCGTTGGCGGCTCAGGTGATTGAGGTTTTCAGCGATGAGACTCGCTATCAGAAGTTACGCGGTCAGGCGCGCCAGAGGGCCGAGACGGCGTACAGCCTGGCTGTCACCACCCAAAATTTCCTTAAAATTTACCGCAACGTGTTGAATCCCTCCTGAATTCTGCCCCTTTCTCCTGCCCTGTAACTACTCAGCCCTCATGTCATTTCGAGGCCGTAGGCCGAGAAATCCCTGTCGCGCTGCATCGGCCTCGGAGATTTCTCCCTTCGGTCGAAATGACATGGCTGAGTAATTAACCCTGCCTTAACCTTAAAATTCAGCGATTGCCCAAAATCCCTGTAGTACTCTGTGAAACGGCTTGTATATATAAGCACAAAACATTATTCACTTTTTGATTTCAAGGAGGCTCTGATGATTAGCAGCAAAATTATCACCATCATTATTTCAGTGGTAGTCACGGTGAGTGCAGCCGCGATGGTCATTGTAGGCGTTTTCGTCTCGGTGCGGTTAGCCAGCACGCCCAAGGCCACCCCGACTCCGGCTGTAACGGTTTCAACCACACCACCGGTATCGGGTACGCCCACCCCTATAGCAGATGACGACGATGATGGCAGCGGAAACACCACCGCTACCCCGGCCACAACCGGAACCGTCACCCCGGCAGCATCGGGTACGCCCACGCCCATAAGCGATGACGACGACGACGACAGCAGCACCACCACCGCCACTCCGGTCACAACGGGCACTGTTACCCCGGCAGCATCGGGCACACCCACCGCAACCCCGGCGGCGTCGCCCACCCCCATCATTGATGAAATCACCATTATTGTCACAGTCGAAGTGCAATTACCCAACTCCGCCCGGTCTGGAACCCGGTCACAGCAATGGTGACAACGAC
>JAAUSP010000724.1 GCA_012032575.1 Anaerolineales bacterium
CAATTCCCGAACAAATCCGACATTTGCGCAAGGATGATTCCCATAAGGGGAATCTCAACCACCTTGGAACAATTTAGCAGAACCTCATCATTAAGTCCATACGATTCATTCCCGAAGATGAAAAGAGGTTTCCGCGGGAACTCAAAAGAATAAATGTTCTCCGCTCTTTCGCTCTGTTCAATCGCAATAGGAACATAATCTGTTTCTTCCTTAATGAACTTAAAGAATGAAGAAAAATCATCGAAATGATGAACTTTGATAAAATCCTGAAGCCCGTTGGTTGCTCCTTTCAGCCAATTGGGAGAACCGACCACGAAGAACTCTTTCCCGCCAAAATTGGAAAGGCTTCGATAGACAAAGTTTACATTTTTATCATCATTAAAAGATAGAGCGCAAGCGGAATAATCAAAAGAAAAAGCATTTTTCTTAATTCTTTTAACGCGGGTTTCACGATTAAGCATGGCTCTTTTATAACACCTGTCGAATGGAAAGTCCAAACATCTTGTTCCAACGAATTTCGAACATTTTGTGTGGGAATAGAAGGGGGATTGATAGAGTCAAGACAAAAGACATAGCTTATTTAACCAGTTTGAAGAATTTGATAAAATTTAATGGGATTGGTGTTAAAAAACAGTTTTCCTGAAGCCGTTCTCCAAATGGATAACTTTTGGTATTAAAATCCAAAATACCTAACCCATAGCTTGTAAACTCAAAGACAGACACGCCAAAAAATGTAAATGTTTTTAGATTAACAAAGCTTAAATTAAAGTAAATCATAAAAGTTTAAAGAGTTTGATTAATTTTTTCGGCATCGTATCCATAATTTCATCATAACCCTCTATACGAAATGAAAAAATAAATAAAGCCAAAATTCTTTAATCGGCAAATATTACAAAGTAATCATAAATCCTCCATCAAGATGGAGCTTCCTTGCGTTTCGCAATCAAATGGTTCGATAACTTCCCAAACCCCGCACAAATCTTGAAAGGTCAGCGAAATAAACTTCCAATCGTTATTGGTTGCTATGACCAACTCCTCACCATTCCAACCAAGAGCATAGCAAAATGGTGCCCATGAGGTCAAGCGGAACCATCGGTTTTCTTGTTTAGCTTTGGTAGCGGCTGTGAGGAAATTCATAAAAGTTTAAAGAGTTTGATAGAATCAGAATAAATTGGTTTTTCAAAAAAAAACCAAGACCATTTATGATAAAACAATCCCGAGAAACACAAAATCCTTGGAAATAGGAATAAGACCACACAAATTTAATGTTTAAACATCCCAAGTAATCCGTATAAATCATAACATCCTTTCGCCTTGCTCAATCAAAAAACAGCAAGGAACATTTGTTTTAACATTCTTTTTTAGTTCCTCTGACCCTTTAATAATTGACTTCTCAACCTTAAACCTTTGTGCGGTTTCATTAAGCGCCATCATTCTTGCTTTAAACTCTGTTTGGGCGATGACGCAATAGGAGAGTTTATTAACATGACCAGTGCAAACAACCTTATAGAGGTTCATAGACTATCCTTTCAAGCTTGAACGATAAATGATTTGGAAAGATTTTCGGCGCTTACAAAAAGAGGAACATAACCACTTTTAATAAAAAGCGTCAAAATCATAGTTTCTTTTGAGGTATAGTTTTTTAATTCTTCCTGAAATTTCTGTTCGGAAACTCTATCATAACGAAGCTTCGCTTTCAAGATGTCGTCTTGAATTTCCTGTTTAACTTTCGGAGATTTTGTTAAAAACATCTCATAAAATAAAGCCGGAGATTTCATCACTTGGACGAGCAGTTGTTGTGAATCCATAAACATTTTTTAGAACAAAAAGTTAATCAATTTCAACTTTTTTAATTCTCTTGTAATCCTTTTTTGATTTGAATTTTTTAACTTTTCTCATTTTTGCCGGAAGAGCAAAAGGGTTTCGTTTCTTTGTGATAATCTTTTTCATGACTTCTTTGGATAAATAAAGAAATCTGTCTTATTCTTTCCCCGAAAATAGTGAACAGGAACAGAAAAATAATTCAGCATTGACCAGACAACCCATTTATCCGTCTTAATCATCGGACGTCCATCATGTCTTTGGGAGACTCGAAAGTCAAGCTTTCTCGCTTCCAAGAAGAAGCGATGATAATCGGCGTTGTTATAGATAAGGGCTTTTTGCTCTTCTTCTTTTTCAAAGTAAGGGTTCATTTTATTTAATCCTCTTTCGAATCATCATCCCAAGTCTTGGGAGGATTATGTTCCAATACTTCCAAGAAGTCAAGACAAGAATCGTCTTCCTCATCATAAACATAAACAACCTGAATTGTTTCTTGTCCGGAGTCGTCATCGAAATCTCGAGAAAGTTTCAACTTGGAACCTTCCGGTTCCCTTCCCAATTTCTTGCGAATAAGCCTAATAAAATCCTTGCAAGCCTGCTCGCAATTTTCGAAATAATCGATGCCCTCCATCGAGATAGGGTCTTCACCTTCGGGAACATTTCCTAAAAAAAATCTTCGTTTATCCACCTTTAAACCTCTTTGCAAAGAAGAGTATTGCTATCTTTCAAGCACCACTCTTGCGCCATTTTCCCTATAATTTCGAGTTGTTTTACATCAAACATCTTATCGAGAGGAATAATGTTTTCCTTAATTACTTTATCATCTCTTTTAAATTGCATTTTCAATTTTGGTTCATAAAAATTAAAAGAAAAGACCAACTCCTTTGGTCGGTAAATGCAACAAACAATTGAGAATTCATCGTCGCTTCCCTTGACAACATCAACGGGAAGTTCCGGGACCTTCAAGAGGTTGTCCCGAATTTGATAAATGGTTTCTTGGATTCCAACAATTGATAGAGGCATTTTTAACTCCTTGCGACAGAATCTAACAGAAAGAGGGCGTCATAGCAATCCTCAATCTCGTCCAAAATAAGCCCTCGCTCGTGTTCCGCATCTTCGGCACGCTCGAGGTCAATTTCGTGGTTGGAGAAATAATGAATTTGCTCGTCAATTTGTTTAACGATTGTTTGAAGGTTAAAGATTTGCGTTTGGATTGGTAGGATTTTCATAAGATTTTATAGGCTTTCACAAATTTTAGAGGAAATAATTTCATTACAAAACAACCTTTTAATTCAAAATGAACGAAATTATTCGAAAAGAAACAACAATCAGGATTGTTATACCATGGAAAAGGGTCTTTTTTATTGTGTTTGAAAAATTCAAAACAAAGAGAATTGGCTATTTCTCCAATTTTCATAAAAGTTTATAAATCTTTACAGAAAAGAAAGACAATCCGGAAAAAGCATAAAAATAATTTTTTATGAGATGTGGTCTATGTTCGTTTGGCCCAAAAAGATAACAAGCTCTACTCGGGAAAACAGAAAGAACCAATTCTTTCGTTGGAAAATAAAATCTTAAACAATTCATAAAACCTTAAATATTTTTAAGTGATTTTTTACAAAAACTATTTTATTTTCACCAGACTCGCTGAGTCTGTAAATTGTAAGATTCACAGAATCTCTCCACCATTTTGTAATACTCGAAATACTGAACCATAAATTATCCGTTAAATATTGTTGTACAAAGCCAAATCTTTTTGCTATACAAAAAATTCGCACACAAGCACCTTCCTAATAAGTTGAAAACTTATAACGAGTTTTCTTAAACACCTGAAAAGTTATCTCACTTCTCCCGGGCGAACGAGGGGCTAATTGCTCGACAATTCCCCAGATTTCTTTTTCATCAAGTTCCCGGTCAAATTCGATGGTTCGTTCATAAACCGAGATG
>JAAUSP010000725.1 GCA_012032575.1 Anaerolineales bacterium
TTTGACGCCCAGGCGCGGGTGGAACTGGCGGCCCGCTCCATCGAAATACTCACGGGCCGGAATCCAATGGACGATGATTTTCGTTTCGGCCATAAAGATACGATCTGACGGCTGATACGTGATGCGTGATGCGTGACTTTTTACGCAACACGCATCACGTATCACCATTATCCATCAAGTGGCCGATTTAAAAATCCAGGCCCGTTCTATCTTCATTTTCTATTTACAAAGGGGTAAGGGAGAATTCTGGATGCAAAGTCAAGCGAGAGTTGTGATTGTTGGCGGGGGGATTACCGGGTGTAGCATTGCTTATCATCTGGCCAAAATGGGCTGGACCGACGTGCTGCTGCTGGACAAGGGCGACCTGACCAGCGGCTCAACCTGGCACGCCGCCGGGCTGGTGACGCAGTTCCACACCTCGCCCACGTTGATGCGTATGCGCATTTACAGCGTCAACTTGTACCGTCAATTGCAGACCGAAACCGGTTCTGCGGTCGGCTGGCACGAGGTAGGCAGTTTGCGCCTGGCCTCCAGCCCCGACCACTTCAAATTTTTACAGCGCCAAATCGGGCAAGCCAAAGCGCTGGGCATGGCGGCCGAAATGATCTCGCCTGCCGAGGCTCTGCGTATTTTTCCGTACATGTCCGACGCCGACCTGTACGGCGCGCTCCATATTCGCGGGGATGGACACCTCGACCCCAGCGGCGTCACCCTGGAACTGGCCCGCCATGCCAAGCAGATGGGCGTAACCGTGCAGACCGGCGTCCGCGTGACCGGCTTCGAGTTCGGCCCGGCTGGTGAAGTGCGCCAGGTCCACACCGACCAGGGTTCGATCACCACCGAAGTTGTAGTCAATGCCGCCGGGATGTGGGGCCGGCAGGTGGGGGCGATGGCGGGGGTCAATTTGCCCATTACCCCGCTGGTCCACCAGCACCTGACGGTCAAACCTATCCCCGGCCACGAACTGCCGCCCGACACCCCGGTGCTGCGCGACCCCTATCACCTGTTTTACCTGCGCGAAGAAGTGCGCGGTTTTCTCATCGGCGGGTTTGAGGCGCAGCCGCAGGCATGGGCCGTGGACGGCGTGCCCTGGGATTTTACCCAAAAGCTGCTTCCGTCCGATTGGGCTTTGTTCGACCCGATTATGGCGGGCGCGGTGCGGCGGATTCCGCTGCTGGCCCAGGCCGAGTTGATGCACCTGGTCAACGGGCCAGATGGCGTCACCCCCGATGGTCGCCCGCTGGTTGGACCTGTACCGGGCCGGCCCGGCTTTTTTGTGGCCTGCGGCCTGTCGCACACCGGCTTTGGCGCAGGCGGAGCGTTGGGCGATATGGTGGCCCAATGGATTGTCAACGGCGAGCCAGGCAGTAACGTCAGCGAGTTGAACGTGCGCCGCTTTGGCCCCATTTACGAGGATCGGAGCTACGCCGCCGAACGCGCCCGCGAGTCGTACAAATATTATTACGAGCTGCGCTATCCGCATGACGAAAACGAATGGACGCGCTGCCGCCGCCGTAGTCCGCTGGATAGCTGGCTGCTCAAACATGGCGGAGTGTTTGGCGAAAAGAACGGCTGGGAGCGGGTCAACTATTTTGAGCGGGGTCGGACCGGCCGGCGGGCGGGCGCCGAGCAGAAAAAATGGGGCTGGGGCAAGCCGCCCTTTTTTGAAGAGGTGGGCCTGGAACATCGGGCAGTTCGGGAGTTGGCCGGAATATTTGATCTGACGTCGTTTGGCAAAATCGAAGTGAGCGGCCGCGGGGCATTGGCTTTGTTGCAGCGCCTGGCCGGCAACAATGTGGACCGGCCCAGCGGCAGCCTGATTTATACCCAACTGCTCAACCCGGCCGGCGGCATCGAAAGCGACCTGACCATTACCCGCCTGGGTGACGAGCATTTCCGGCTGATCACCGGCAGCAACTTTGTGGCCGGCGACCTGGGCTGGCTGACCATGCACCTGCCCGCCGACGGCTCGGTCACAGTACGGGATGTAACCGACGAATGGGCCTGTATCGGCCTGTGGGGACCACGCGCACGAATGGTGCTGCAACGGGTAACGCCCGCGAATATTTCAAATAGTTCTTTCCCCTATATGACCGCTCGCGCCCTCGAAATTGGCGGCGTTCAGGTCTGGGCTGGACGGATCAGTTACGCAGGCGAGTTGGGCTGGGAATTATACGTTGCCCCGGAGCAGGCCGGGCGGGTGTGGGACCGGCTTGTTCAGGCGGGCCATGATTTTGGCTTGCAACTCTGCGGCTACAAAGTGCTGGACTCGCTGCGGCTGGAGAAGGGCTATCGCTACTGGAGCGCCGACATCACCCCGACCGATAATCCGCTTGAAGCGGGCCTGGGCTTTTGTGTCCGCTTTGACAAAGACGACTTCATGGGCCGGGAGGCCCTGCTGAAAATCAAAGCGTCCGGGTTGAGCCAGAAACTTTGCACCCTGGCCGTCGGCGGGGACCCGGGCCTCCTCTACGGCGGCGAACCCGTTTTTGCTCAAAATCGCCTGGTCGGGCGTATTCGCAGCGGCGGGTATGGCTACACCGTTGACCACAATATCGGCCTGGCTTATCTGCCGCTGGAGCTGGCGGCGCAAGGAACACGGCTGGAAGTGGAGCTGTTCGGGGAGCGAGTCGGGGCCGAGGTAGGGGCGGATGTTCTGTACGACCCGCAGGGGACGCGGCTGCGGGTGTAATATGGACCTGTCCCCCTACCAGGACACCTGGGACGAAAATGATCTCCACGCCAACTTTAAAGCCGAAATTGCCCAGTACAGTCAAATAGACCCGCTGCCCACCCTGGAAAACCTGAGCCGCTCGACCGGCGTCCCTGTTCCGGCGCTGGTGCGCTATATTCTGGTCAAGTACGCTGTCTCCGGGTCCGAAGCGCTGCTCCTGATGACGCCAATTGTGCTGCGCCAGATGGAGCAGCATCTTGAAAAAGCCGAAGCCAACGGCAGCGACGCGGCCCGGCTGGAAGCCTACGAAGCGCTGCGCCAGATGATCGGCTGGTTGAAGCTGGGCGCGGAGTAAAAATTCCTAAAGATGAGGTGAGGACATCTTCAACGAAATTTTTCACCCGGTCGCCCGGCAACTGGTGGCCCACTGCGACGCCTGCCTGCGGATCGGCGGGCCGTCCAAAGGGGCCGATGAAATGGTCGAACTGGCGCGGGAGCACGGCAAGCTGATTTTTTACAATTTCGAGGATATCCGGGCAAGAGATTAGAGATTGGAGATTCATTCAATCTCCAATCTCTAATCTCAATTTTCTAAGGATCCAACCATGCCCATCTACGAATACGAATGTACCACCTGCGGCGAACGATTTGATAAACTCATTCGGTCCCTCAGCCGCATGCCGGCAGAGATTATCTGCCCGGCCTGTCAGAGCAGCGAGACCCGGCGGCTAATTTCCGCCCCGGCTGTCCGCACCGGCGAAGGCGGCGGCGAAAGCGAAGCCGCTATGGACTCATCTCCGGCCAGGCCCGCCGTTTTTGGCCGCAAAGAGTTGAATGAAGCGCTGGCGAAGAAAAAGGAATTGAGGGAAGCTTCCTCTTGAGGGTAGAACGCAGATAAACGCCGATAAACGCAGATTTGCGCAGAGAAATTTATAAAGAATCAGCGAAAATCAGTCAAATCTGCGTCATCTGCGTTCTATTTGTGAATTGGCCGCAAAACAAAAACCCCACCTTTACCAAGCAAGGTGGGGTTTGTTGTTAATTTCAGCGAGTTCCTACGCCGGGCCGGCTTCGGGCAGATGCGGGCG
>JAAUSP010000726.1 GCA_012032575.1 Anaerolineales bacterium
GGCCAACTGGATGCCAAAATCGCCGCCCGCTACAAAGAGGTGCCGACAATTGCCGCCCTTGATCTGGAAAATGAACCGGTCTTTTACAACCTGGTCGGCGCGGTTTACCCGGCCCAGTACCGCCCGCCGGTTCACACCAGCCAACTGGTTGACCAGTACGGCGTGCGGGTCAGCCGGACCGAGGCCGCCGATTTGCAGCGCCGCCGCCAGATTCCGGCCCACCTCGACGCCGACAAAGCTTTTTATTACATCAATGCCCTGCGCCTCTTTTTGGAATATGATGCCGCCGCCAATGCCTTTGTCCGCAAGGGCAAGGGCACCATTGTGGATTTTATGCTCTCCGGCGAAGCCGCCCCCTGGCACAACTTCATCGAGGTGCTTGATAAAACCGTCGAAGCCTGGCTGCGCGCCCGGATTGACCCCATTCGGGCTGCCGGCAGCACCCACCTGCTAACCGTCGGCTGGAACTGGCTGCAATTTGCCAGCCTGCCGGCCAACCGGCTGCTGGATTTTCAGGAATACCACAATTATGAAGCCATCACCCTGACCGGCTTTAATACCAATGCCGCGCACCTGGAAGGGCTGCGCCGGGCTTTCCCCAGGCACCCCCTTATCTTTGGCGAATTCGGCTGGAGCAATCAATCCAGTTCCGACCCGAAACAGAGCCAGCCGGTTCATTCCGCTTTAACCGGTCTGTACGAAGCCGCCACCTATGCCTATTTGCGGGCCAATCAATTTGCCGGCGGCTACAAGTGGATGCTCAACGATGTCCAGGCCCCCGAAAACCCCCGTGAAGCCAATTTTGGCGTTTTCAGCGCCGGTGATCAGCCCAAACCCATCCGCGATTTGATCCTGCGCTTTAGCCAGGATTGGCCGCCGGTGGAGCAGCGAGCTACCTTTACGGCCAAGCGCGACCTGGAAAACAGCTTTGCTTATCGTTTCGACGCGCCGCAGCGGATCACCCTGGGCGGCTACAACTACCAGGATGAAGCGCTGCGCTGGCAGGCCGAAGGCGGGTTGGCCCACTGCTTTATCAAGCTGGACTCGCAGGGGTTGCTGATTGACGCGCAGGGAGCAGGCCATCTGTCCGTTGACCCCTGGGACCTCATCCCCACCTGGAATCGCGCCCGCGAAACCGACGTGTACCGCGTTTTCACCGCCACCCAGCGGACCAAACAGCAGACCTTTGCCCCCGGCCAGAGTGTCGAGCTGGAGCTTCGGCCCGGCCTGCAATACCTGGTAGCCATGGGCAAAGAGATTGTCACCCCCCCATCCGGCGATGGCCCCAGCCCCAAGCTCGGCGAGCACGTGCTGCTGCTGGCCGATTTTGAAAATTACCTGCCTGCCGCGCTCAAATATATCCGCCGCTTTTCGCCCGATTTAACCTTTACCGTCGAAGAAACCGGCGGTCGCTGGGCTTATGTGACCGTCATCGCCCCGCCGGAGCGCATCCCCGAGGCCCGGCTGGACGACATGCGCGGGGCCGGCGCGCTGCTGGTCGAACGGGTTAACGGTGCTACCCCCCAGGCAACGCAGGCCATTCTGGATGAGCTGGCCCTGCGCAGCCAGCGCTTTTTGACCACTATTGTTCCAACTCCCCCCCAGGAAGAGCCGCCCACCGACTCGCCCGAACTCCCGCCCGCCGACGATATCCAGGATACATACATGGTTCAGCCCGGCGACACCCTGAGCAAAATCGCCCTGCGACTGTACGGCAACGCCGCTCTTTGGCCTCTCATTTTTGAAGCCAACCGCGACAAGCTGTCCAGCCCCAGCCTGCTCCGGGTGGGCATGGAACTGCGGATTCCAGAGCGGGGCTAAAAGGAGACACAAAGCTTGCTTTGCGCAAACTTGCTTTGTGGTAAAATAACAACCAAGCAAGTTTTGTTATTCCCCGACAACGAAAGAGGAAAAAATGGCCGAAGTAACCAGGCAAATTACGGTTGAGATGGAGCGGCAGGTGGGCGAGCTAACCTGGCCTCCCCCGCAGGGCCAGTGGACTTACGAAGATTGGCTGCGCCTGCCCGAAGATAGTTGGCAATATGAAGTTATCAAAGGAGTGCTTTATATGACCCCCGCCCCCAACACCGGCCATCAATTTATTTCCCGTGAATTATTATGGCACATGCTTAACTTTGTCAAACAAAATCAACTTGGCGAACTCTATAACGCTCCGATTGATGTCTACTTGCCCGGCCAGGAAACACCGGTTGAGCCGGATTTGGTCTTTATCGCCGCCACCCGACTAAACATCATCAGCAAACGGGGCATCGAAGGCGCACCCGATCTGGTAGTGGAAATCCTCTCGCCCAACAGTTGGTGGCGCGACCGGCGGGCCAAACTGCCCTTGTACGAGGAAACCGGCGTCCGGGAATGTTGGCTGATTGATCCGGAGTTGCAGACGATTGAAATTTATGTGTTGCGCGACCAAAGCTATGCTTTGTTGGGCCAATGGGGCCGGGGTGAAGTGGCCGCCTCGCCGGTGATGGCCGGGTTTGAAATTGGGGTTGAGGAGATTATGCCGTCACTCAATAGCCAATAACGCTATTTTGAACGTTTTGACCTGGCTTCACCTGGCTTAAGCAGTATAAGCCAGACCCCACATAAAGTTATACTCTACTTTCCACCATAAAATAAACCTATCTCAAACTTATCCAACCGGATGGTGAACGGCTGACCACTGTTTGCCATAGGCCGTCAGCGGTTTGGATTGTTGTTAAGCCGTTACAGATGTATAATGCTTCAACCTAAACACAGTGAAGGAATAATCCTGTTACAATGACAAGCAACAACGCCTTTGATATTCTCCAGGAACGAGGCTTTATCGCCCAGGTGACGGATGAAGCCGCCGTCCGCAAGATACTGGCCGGAGGACAAATTACCTTTTATGTCGGCTTCGACGGCACCGCCGACAGTATGCACGCCGGTCACCTGGTGCCGGTGATGGCCATGATGCACTTGCAGCAGGCCGGTCACCGGCCCATTGGCCTGGTCGGCGGGGGTACGACGATGGTGGGCGACCCCAGCGGCAAAAGCGAAATGCGCCAGATGTTGACGGAAGAGGTCATCGAGGCCAATGCCCACAAGATTCACGCTCAGCTCAACCATTATCTGCATTTTGACGAAGGCCGGGCCATCCCCGAAAACAACGCCCACTGGCTGCTTGATCTCAAGTATATTCCCTTTTTGCGCGAGATTGGCCGCCACTTCAGTGTCAATCGCATGCTGGCCGCCGAAGCTTACAAAATACGCTATGAACGCGGTTTGAGTTTTATCGAGTTCAACTACCAACTGCTGCAAGCCTACGATTTTCTGGAGCTTTACCGCCGCTACGGCTGCACCATGCAGATGGGCGGCGACGACCAGTGGAGCAACTTGTTAGCCGGGGTAGACCTGATCCGCCGGGTGGAAGGCGCGGCTGTTGAGGCCATGACCTATCAACTGCTGACCACCGCCAGTGGAGCCAAAATGGGCAAAACCGCTGCCGGAGCCGTCTGGCTTGATCCCGATAAACTCGCTCCCTACGATTATTACCAGTACTGGATCAACTGCGACGACCGCGACGTGGAGAAACTGCTCAAAATCTTTACCCTGTTGCCGCTGGACGAAATCAAGCGGCTGGCCGCCCTGGAAGGGGCCGAACTGCGCCAGGCCAAGCAGGTTTTGGCTTTTGAGGCGACCAGAATTACTCACGGCGATGAAGCCCACGCCGCCGAGGAAGCGCCCGCGCTGCTTTTTCCCAGGGCG
>JAAUSP010000727.1 GCA_012032575.1 Anaerolineales bacterium
TTAAGATCAGCAAAACAACCCTGTGCGGCACCGATTTGACCATTCTCAAGGGCGGCGTGCCCAGCGTTACGCCGGGCCGGATCATCGGGCGACGAAGCCACCGGCTGATATTACCGCCGCCGGATCGGGCGTGACCGACTTCAAGGTGGGCGATCACGTTTTGATTCCCTGCACCAGTTCCTGCGGGCGCTGCGTGCCCTGCCGGAAAGGCTTGTTCTCCAGTTGCGAACGAGGCGGCTGGATCATCGGCAACACCATTGACGGGGTGCAAGCCGAGTATGCCCGCATCCCGCTGGCCGATTCCAGCTTGCATCACCTGCCCGCTGGTGTTAATGAAGAAGCTGCGCTGATGCTGGCTGATATTATTCCAACCGGGCTGGAAGTGGGCGTGCAAAAAGGCGAAGTCAGCCTGGGCGATACGGTGGCTATCATTGGGGCCGGGCCGGTGGGATTGGCTACGGTGATGGCCGCTCAATTTTATTCGCCGGCTGAGATTATTGTAGTGGATTTGGATGAAAACCGCCTGGAAATCGCCCGTAAACTGGGCGCAACCATAACCATCAACAATCACGATAACCAGGCTTATGAAAAAATCATGAAACTAACCGCCGGACGGGGAGTCAACGTGGCCATTGATGTGGTCGGTCAGCCGGCTACCTGCGCTTTGACCCAGCAAATCATCGGGCCGGGCGGGCGCATCGCCGATATTGGAATTTTTAGCAAAGGGGTGGAAGTCAATAAGCAAGAGCTGTGGACCCGCAACATCACCATTCGCATGGGGGTGGTTAACACCAACACCATCCCGGCGCTGATGAAGATGATCAAGGCCGGCAAACTCGACCCCACCCAGCTCATTTCGCACCATTTCCACCTTGACGAGATTATGACCGCCTACAATATTTTCAAAAACGCGGCCCAGGAGCGAGCCATCAAAATTGTTTTGAGCAGTGACGCAGCGGCTGTGCCAGAGAATGAGCAGGTCATCCGGCAGCTTGTGGCCCAGGTTTTAGCTAAATTGTAGGGGTATTATGATTCTAACGATTAACTGCGGCAGTTCAACGATTAAATATCAGCTTTACACCACCGACGTGCAGCAGGTGGTAGCCAAGGGGATTGTCAGCCGGATTGGCGAAGACGGCTCCTACGTAGAGCACCAGGTGCGCGGGCAAAAAGTGCGGCACGAGCTGCCATCCCCAACCATCACGCCGCTTTTGAAATTGCCATTCAATACCTGCTTCACCCCAAACACGGGCCATGGCCAATATCAACGAAATCCAGGCGGTAGGCCATCGCGCGGTACACGGGGCCGATATTTTTATCGAATCCACCTTAATTACCCCCGCTGTAATCGAGAAGCTGGAAGAATGTATCCCCCTGGCCCCGCTGCACAACCCGCCCAATCTGATCGGCATCCGCGAAGGCCGGCTGCTGCTGCCCAATGTACCCCACGTAGCTGTGTTTGACACCTCCTTCCACCAAACGATGCCGCCCAAAGCCTATGTTTATGCCCTGCCCTACGATTTCTACACCAAACATAAAATCCGTAAATACGGTTTTCACGGCACCTCCTGCCGCTATGTCAGCCAGCGCACCGCCGAGGTTTTGCAGCGGCCCATCAGCGAGTTGAAGACGGTCATCTGCCACATGGGCAATGGAGTCACCATAGCAGCGGTGCAGGCCGGCCAATCGGTTGACACCAGTATCGGGTTTGCCACTTTTGCGGGGGTGATGATGGGGACGCGCTCCGGCGATATTGACCCCGGCCTGACCTTTTATCTAAGCCGCCAGTTGGGCTTAAGCCTGGACGAGATTGAACGCATCTACTACAAAGAGAGTGGCTTGCTGGGCGTGTCGGGCGTGAGCAACGATATGCGGCTGGTGATAGAGCAGGCGCAGACCGGCCATTCACGCTGCCAACTGGCCCTGGAAATTTTTGCTTATATGACTAAAAAATATATCGGCGCGTATGCCGCGGCCATGGGCGGGATTAATGCCCTGGTCTTTACCGCCGGCATTGGCGAAAACAGCGCGGTTATGCGCAACATGGTCTGCGCGGGGCTGGAATTTTTGGGGATCGCCCTGGACAAAGACAAAAACGCCGCAGCGGTAGGCCAGGAAATGGTCATCAGCCAACCGACCGCTACCACTTCGGTGCTGGTGGTGCCCACCGACGAAGAAAAAATGATTGCCCTCGATACGCTAAAGCTATCCGGGTTAAACTAAATAAGAAATAAGAGAATCTGTGACCATCTGTGGTCATCTGTGGACTCAAGAAAGACCCCTATGAATCCAGCCGCCGCTGCAATTTTAGATGAAGCCAACCATGTTTTAAATGGACCAACCGCCAAAAATGGCTATCGCGGCCCGGTACACGTGGGGGTTGATCTGGGCACGGCTTACACGGTGCTGGTAGTTTTGGATCAGGATTATCGGCCCCTGGCCGGGCGCTACCAGTTTGCCCAGATTGTCCGCGACGGGCTGGTGGTTGATTTTATCGGGGCGATGAAACTGGTCAGCCGGATGAAGGCCGAAGTGGAAAGCCAGTTGGGCTTTACGCTGGAATCGGCGGCTACCTCTTACCCGCCAGGCGTACCCATGGCCGAGGTTAAGGCAACGAAAAACGTCCTCATCGGCGCGGGCCTGGAATGCAGCCACTTTGTGGATGAGCCAACTGCCGCCAATGCCCTGCTTCAAATAAAGAATGGGGCGGTGGTTGATGTGGGCGGCGGCACCACCGGCGTGGCGGTGGTTAAAGACGGCCAGGTAATTTACACCGCCGACGAGGCCACTGGCGGCACCCAATTTTCGCTGGTGGTGGCTGGGGCCTTAAACGTTTCTTTTGAGGAAGCCGAGGAAATTAAAAAAGATCCGGGCCGGCAGCGAATGGTCTATCAACTGGTCCGCCCGGTGATGCAAAAAGTGGGTAGTATTGTGGCCCGGCACATCAAATCTTACCCCGTCGAAACCATCTATCTGGTAGGCGGCACCAGCGGTATGCCCGGTATGGCCGAGGTTGTGACCGAAATGACCGGAACGCCGGCAGTGGTCCCCCATCATCCTCTCTTTGTCACCCCCCTTGGGATTGCGATGTACGACGGCTAGCCAAACGGTCAGGCCGAATGGCGGTATGAAGCGGGAGTCATGCTGGTTTCGCGTTGAAACAGGCGATAAAAATTAGTAACATTCTGGTAACCAACGGTTTCGGCCACGGTGTTAATGGTTAGATTGGTGGTCCGCAGCAGCTTTTTGGCTGCTTCAATCCGCAGTTGGGTCAGATACTGTTTGTAGCTCACCCCCACCCTTTCTTTGAGAAGATGAGCCAGGTGAGAGGGGCTAAGATTGACTGCTCCGGCGACATCATTAAGGCTAATATCGGGGTTATGATGGTGTTGTTGAATATAATCGAGCGCCTGCTGCACCACATCCTTTGCGAGGGGGGCAAGCTCAGGAAGGGTGGCAATCAATTCTGCTAAACTGCTCAAAGCCCAGGCGCGCATATCGGCCACGTCTTCGGTGGCTAACAGGATGACAATCTGCTCGTGTGACAGGTTAAGTACGTCGGTTTCTACCGCCCCGGCCCCAATAACGGTGCGGGCTATCAAGGCCATCAATTCCGATAGACGATTGCGGCTAATATCGGGCCTCTCTCTGAATTGATACATCAGATGGTCCAGCATGTCATTCAGCAAGATGGTGGCCGTTTTAGCCTCACCCAGTCGCACGCTGTCTAGCAATTTACGCT
>JAAUSP010000728.1 GCA_012032575.1 Anaerolineales bacterium
ACCAGACCAGGCTCATTGGGCCGATATTACCAGCCCGCAAGGCCGTTACTTACAGTATCAGGCCGATTTGACCAGCAGCGATACCGGCTTGACGCCCTTGTTGGAAGCGGTGACAGCCAGCTATAACGTCCAGATCAACCCGACGCCGACGAACACCCCGCTGCCACCAACGGCGACCAATACGGCGACAGCGACGGCGACACCATTGCCGCCGACAGCGACGAACACACCATTGCCGCCAACAGCGACGAACACGCCGTTGCCGGGACCAACGGCGACGGCGACGAACACGCCGCCGGCGAGCAGCAGTTTCTATCAGACGAGTTTGAGTGAGTTCAACAGTTGTGGGATTGGGACGAACATATTTGTAGCGAACGAATTTGGCGGGGAGGTCCGGCTGCGGGCCGGGTTGGAAGATTACTTTGAGGGGAGCAGTCTGGACACGAGCCGGTGGGTGAACGCGGGGGGCAGCATCAGTGTGAGCAACGGGATGGTGCAAGTGGTGAGCGGCAGCCCGGCGCGGATACGGAGTGTGAATACATACACGCAGCGGACGTTCGAAGGGCGATTGCGGTTCACGGCAGCGAACCAGGAGTTGGCCGGGTACAGCAACTTTGCGGGGACGTGGATCGTGATCGGGACGCGGACGGATTTGAATGCGAACCGGGTGTATGGCTGGTCGAGCAGTGGGGGGAGCGAGCAGATCACCGAGTTGACGGGGATTGATCCGTTTGTGTTCCACGACTATCGGATAGTGTGGGGGACAAACAGCATCGAGTATTGGGTAGATGGGGTGTTAGTTGCGACGCAGAACCGGACAATCAGTGCGGCGATGAATGTCCATTTGACAAACTGGACCGGGACGGGGAGCAACACGCTGGCAGCGGAATGGCTCCGGGTGGCGGACTATCCGGCGAGTGGCGAATTCAGTTCGTGTACCTTGGATGCAGGGCAAAGTGTGAGTTGGACGAATGTGAACTGGTTGAGCAATGCACCGAGTGGGACAGGGTTACAGGCGGAAGTGCGGAGTTCGAGTGATGGGAGCAGTTGGAGCAGTTGGAGTGGCGTGAGCAATGGGGGTGCGATTGGCAGTCCGGCAGGCCGATACTTGCAGTATCGGTTCAACTACAGCAGCAGTGTAAGCAACCAGACGGCCCGGCTGGACGAAATACAGGTCAACTTTGTGGCCGGTCCGACGCCGACGCCGACCAACACCGCGTTACCACCGACGGCGACGAACACGCCGCTGCCGGCAACCGCTACCCCGGTTCCGCCGACGGCGACCAATACCCCTGTTGGACCGACAGCGACGAACACACCGCTGCCACCAACGCCGACCAATACACCGCTACCGCCGACGGCGACACTATTGCCGCCGACAGCGACGAACACGGCGACAGCGACGGCGACACCATTGCCGCCGACAGCGACGAACACGCCGTTGCCGGCGACGGCGACACCAACAGGTGGCAGCAGCCTGACCCATACCAGTCTGACCGATTTTGGAAGCTGTGGACCGCTCAGCGGAGTCAGCTTGACCAATATGGTTGATGGTGAAATTCGCCTGGCGGCAGCTCTGGAGGATTACTTTAATGGAACAACGGTTAACAGTCAGCTTTGGACGATAGCCCAACCTAATGGCGGTTACACAGTGCAGCCGGTTGTAGCCAATGGCCTGGTCACGTTTGATGGAGGTGGGTTACGCTCGGCGCAGAATTTCAGCGGCAATGTTCGGGTATTTGAGTCACGGGCACGGCTGGGCGATCCTGATACCGGATTTGGCGACATCGGCTTTGGCGGTAATGGCTCGCAGCCGCCGGCGGATACTACCCGCCTTTTCCTGACCAACAGCAGCCGGGTGCTTCAAACCAATACTCGTGATGGCAGCGTCATCACCCGGACCAACTTCAGCCAGTTCGATGTAAACCAGTTCCACGACTATCGAATTGTTGCCCGCCAGAACCAAACTGAGTTCTATGTGGACGGTGCCTGATTAGAACTGATGCCAGCCAGACTATGTTGCCGACATGGGTATGGCTCTTCACCCTGAATATTGGGCCGCGCATCCAGATTGACTGGGCGCGGGTGGCCGATTACCCAACGAGTGGCAGCTTTACCGGCTGTGTCATGGATGCCGGGAGTGAGGTTGATTGGGGTTCGCTGACCGCAGCGGCGCAAATTCCGGGCGGGACAAGCCTGCAATTTGAAACGCGCACTTCAGTAGATGGAACCAACTGGTCGGCCTGGTCCACGCCGCTTAATGGCAGTGGGGGAGCCGTAACCAGCCCGGATGGCCGGTATCTGCAATATCGCGTTACCCTGGCTACCAGCGACTCGACCGCTTCGCCTCAGCTGGACAATGTGACCTTAAACTTTGGGCCTGTGGCTGCGCCGACAGCAACTGCTACTTCTACTCCGACAAGCGTGCCGCCGGCAATCGCTACACCAACCAATACACCCGAACCCGTCGCGACTGATACGCCGACCAGCACGCCTGTACCGCCAACGGCAACCAATACACCGGAACCAACACCTACCGATACTCCGACTCCAACCAATACACCGGAGCCAACGGCAACCAATACACCAGAACCGACGCCCACTGATACAGCTACACCGACTGGATGAGGTAGTGAAGATCAGACCCTAAAGGTCTTAAATAACCTTTAGGGTCTCCAAGTTTCTCAGGAAAGGTGAGACTGGTGAGACTCAAAAAGACCGAAAAGAAAGCGTCAGGGCAGTACCGACTAAATAATCTCATTACTATAAGCCTGCTTTGCCTGGTGTTAGTTGGCTTGCCGATTCCCTATGTCGGTCAGGCCAGGCCGGCAATGGCTCAAACGGGTGGTTCCTGGGTTCACTCAACTGTGCAGGATTTTTAGCAGTTTGTTCGGTTTTGAGCGGAAGCAGTGTAGCCAATGTCTCCGGGGGCGAAGTGCGTCTGGCTGCGCTGGTTGAGGATTATTTTGACGGAACTTCGGTCAACACCTCGCGTTGGGTGATTGGCATTGGTAATGGTGGCTTTGGTACTCCCCCACGAATTGAAAATGGGGTTTTGATTGTCAACGCCAGTTCGATTAGCTCAACTACCCCGATCACTGCGGCCAGTTTGCCGGTGGCGGTAGAAGGTCGGGTGCGTTTTATTAGTCCCAACCAACAGGCCGGTATTAATGGCTTTGTAGATGTAGGGCTGGGTGATGCCCTGGATGTGGCGGTCGTGAGATCAAATGATGCCAATGCCCTGTTCATTACTGATCAAGACAATTTGGTTTATGCTAATGATTTTCAGCCGGGTTTCTATCCAAATCTGAGTGGGCGGCAGCGGACTCTGATCAGTGGTTTTACCTGGTCGCAGTTTCATGACATTCGTTTGGTGGTTAACTCTAATCGGGTAGATTACTATGTTGATGGGGTACTTCAGACTAGCCACACCCTGACCACACCTTTAACCGCAATCCCTTTATACTTGTGGTTTGCCAGTCTGAATCCAAATTACGATTTTGCTGCCGATTGGCTTCGCCTGGCGCGTTATCCCAGCAGCGGTCAGTTTACCTCGTGCCCGGTGGATCACCAACGGCAGCACCAACTGGGATAACTTGCTGTGGCAGGGGGATCAACCTGCCGGTAGCAACCATTGCTTTTGAAACTCGCAGCTCCAATGATGCGGTCAACTGGTCCGCCTGGACCGCCCTGGGCAGCGGCAGCCAGATTACCAGCCGGCCGGAC
>JAAUSP010000050.1 GCA_012032575.1 Anaerolineales bacterium
ATTTTTTAGCTAAAACTATCCGAATTTTCAACCCACTTTTGCCGTAATATATCAATATTTTAGGGATTGCAATTTATTTTCTGAACATTATTTTTATTTTTGACCCATTTTTGCAAAGAGGCAAAGGTTGTGAAACGTGTCGTGAGTGTCAGTTTGGGCAGTTCCAGTCGTGACAAAAAAGTTGAGTTTCAATTAGGCCACGAAACGATCATTCTGGAACGAATCGGCTGCGATGGGGATGAAAAAAAAGCCAAGGCGCTTTTTGCTGAAATGGACGGTAAAGTTGCAGCTTTTGGGGTGGGTGGGGTTGAACTTTACGTTCGGGTGGTCAACAAGAGTTATCCACTCCGCTCCGGGTTGAACCTGGTCAAAGACGTAAAGCAAACCCCGTACACGGATGGACGGGGTTTGAAATTTACCCTGGAGCAAAACATTTTCCAACTGGTTGAGCCTTGCTTCCGCCAGCCGATTGTCCCGCGCAAAGCCATGATGCCTGTGGCGGCTGATCGCTACAGTATGGCCGAATCGCTGCATCGAGCGGGATTTGAGCTGGTATTTTGCGATTTAATATTTGGGTTGGGTCTCCCCTTCCCTGTTTACGGGCTGGCTCGGTTGCGCCGGCTGGCAGCTATGCTGATGCCGGTAATCGGGCTGATGCCGATCAGCATGCTTTATCCAACCGGCCAAAATCAGGAAAAAAATGTGCCCAGACATGAAAAGTGGTTTCGCTTTGGGCCGATCGTTGCCGGCGATTTTCAATACATCCGCCGTTACATGCCGCTGGATATGAACGGCAAAGTCATCATCACCAATACCACGACCCCCCGCGACCTTGAATTGATGCAATCACGGGGCGTGTCCTATGTTGTCACCAGTACGCCCAGGATTGAGGGACGTTCCTTCGGAACCAATGTTTTGGAAGCAGCCCTGATCGCCTATGCCGGCAAAGGCCGGTTGTTGACCGATGCTGAATTATCCGCCCTAATTAACGAATTAAAGCTAAAACCTGACGTGCAAGCCTTAAACCCGGTTTAAATTGCGGTAGTGATTGCGCCCAGAAACGGGTTGTGCTAAAATGTCGCCACTTTTCTAAACCGATGCCATGAATAGAGGCTGATCATCGCAACTCAAGTTGAAGTTGCCAAAGGGGGCAGCGCTACCTCAACCTTTAAACTACCCGATTGGACCCGCCCGATTCTCTACTTTTTTTGGTCGTGCTGCTGCTGGCGCTCGCGTGGCAAGGCTATAAACTTCTGGCTGCCCCCGGCGGAAAGTATCTGCGCGGCACAGCCGAGGTAAAAGTAGGCAGCGAACGAGTGCCAGGGGCGTTGTGCCAAAATTTCGGCCTGTGCAAAATTGCCATGCCCATCAGCGCCGATGATCGCTCGATGCCTCCCCTGAGCGAAATCATCGGCACCCTGTTTAAACCACCCCGGCGCGGCGGTAATGAAATTCTGCTGACAATTCTCGCCCGCGCTTCGCTCTTTACCTTGCAGGAGGCAGTGATTGGTTTTCTGTTAGGAGGATTGTTAGGGTTCACTTTAGGCGTTATCTTTGCCCACTCCCGCCTGCTGGAGCGAGGGTTATTGCCTTATGTCGTTGCTTCACAAACCGTGCCCCTCCTGGCGATTGCCCCGATGGTGGTGATTTGGCTCGGCGGTAATTGGTTTTCAGTCGCTATTATTGCGGCTTATTTGACCTTTTTCCCCGTTACCATTAATACCCTGCGTGGGCTGCTTTCACCCCAGCCAACGGCAGTAGAATTGATGCGTTCGTATGCAGCCACGCCCTGGCAGGTTCTATGGAAACTGCGGGTGCCGGCAGCCCTACCTTATATATTCACCGCGCTCAAAGTGTCGGCTACGGCCAGTGTTGTCGGCGCAATCATCGGCGAACTGCCTTCCGGCATAGCCAATGGACTGGGCCGGGCCATCCTTAACTTTAATCAATATTATGCAACCGGCCCCGAAAAATTGTGGGCCAGCATTCTGATTGCTTCTCTGGCCGGGATGGTGTTTTTCTTTATCGTTATCATTCTGGAAAAAGTCTTTATCCATCATCGCCCTGCCGAGATATAGTAAAACTTGCTAAAATGGTCCTTTTTGGTTATTATTGCGGACAACCTGAACGGGGCTACCTTTTAAGGTTAGCAAAAGCCTTAAAATTCCACTTTAGCTTGAAGGGGAATCAAGTATATTTGGATAGATGCGTTGTAGAATAGTTCTTCCCATCATCCTCTGGCTATTAATTTCGCTGCCGGCCTGTCAAACTTTATCAACTACGCCTCTTCCACCCACCCCAACTCCCCTTCTTCCGACTCCCACCCTGGAGACAGCGCTGCCTGAAGAAATTGACAAGATGACAATGGTTTTTGTTCCAGCGGGTAAATTTCTTATGGGCAGCAGCGAGACCGACAGAGAAGCTGATGATGACGAAAAACCACAACACCGTGTTTATCTTGAAGCCTACTGGATTGACCAGACTGAAGTGACGAATGCAATGTACCGGCGCTGTGTTGAAGCCGGCGGTTGTACCAAGCCGGAACACTCGGCGCGGTACGGTTCGGACCAGCATGCTAACCATCCCGTTGTAGGTGTAACCTGGTTTCAAGCGCAAGCGTATTGTACCTGGGCGGGCCGGCGGCTGCCCACCGAAGCCCAGTGGGAGAAAGCCGCCCGCGGCGACGATGGCCGGCTCTATCCCTGGGGAAACACACCTCCCACACCTGATTTGCTGAATTTTAATCGCCAACTCGGCGACACAAGCGAAGTTGGCCAGTACCGGGCCGGGGCCAGCCCCTATGGTGTACTGGATATGGCCGGCAATACCTGGGAATGGGTGGAAGACCGGTACAGCCGGACCTATTATACCAATGCACCGGCAGAGAATCCACCCGGACCCACTGCCGGCACCACCCGTGTGCTGCGCGGAGGAGCCTGGGGGGTTGATGCCCGCGCTGTCCGAGCTGCTAATCGTTTCTGGGCTTTCCCTGGCCGCAACGATCTTGATGGATTTCGATGTGCCCGCTCCCAATAGGCTGACTACAGCCCCACTGGGCAGGCTTATATTTTCATAATACAAAGGGAGGCTAAATATGCCCCGACGCATCCTCGATAACTTAAACTTCGTTAATGTGGCCCTGGCGTTGGTGGGCGCTTTCATCGTAGCCATAATCATTATTGGTTCAATCGCTACCCTGCGCTCCGGCCATTATACCAGTCGTCAATGGTTTGATTTTGTCATTTTTGGGCTGGCTCAGGGCAGCATTTACGCGCTGATTGCGCTGGGTTATACCATGGTCTATGGGGTGCTGCGGATGATTAATTTCGCTCACGGCGAAGTTTATATGAGTGGCGCATTTACCGGCTATTTTGTGGCCGATGCCATGAACCGGGCCAAAGTGTTCAGTACCAATCCGGTGTTGGGACTGCTGGCCGTTTTCGCCGTGGCAATGGCCACTTCGGTGCTGATAGCGGTGCTGTTAGAGCGCATTGCCTACCGCCCGCTCCGCCGCGCCCCCCGTTTGGTACCGCTGATTACCGCCATCGGCGCTTCATTTTTCTTGCAATACACCTTTCGGGGTTTGTACGGCTCTCAATTCAAAGCCTACCCCGAAGTCAAAGCCCTGGATGGCGTCTGGAATTTGGGGGGCGATTTTACCATTCAGCGCATTCAGGTCATCGTTATTGTCGCGGCGGCGCTGCTGATGTTTGGCCTTTACACCTTTGTGCAACGCACCAAAACCGGCAAAGCCATGCGGGCGGTTTCGGAAAATAAAGATGTGGCCGCTTTAATGGGCATCAATGTCGACTCCATTATTGTGCAAACCTTTGTTCTGGGCGCGGCGCTGGCCGGCGCAGCCGGAGTGCTGTATGCCCTGATGTTCCGGCAGGTGAGCTTTTTTATGGGCTTTATCCCCGGCATCAAAGCGTTCACGGCGGCGGTGCTGGGTGGGATTGGCAATGTCCCCGGCGCGATGTTGGGCGGCCTGTTTCTGGGCATCTTTGAATCGGTTGGGCCAAGCCTGTTTCTGGATGGCCTGGGTATTCCCGCCCCTTATCAGCTAAAAGATGTGATCGCCTTTAGTATGTTAGTGCTGATCTTAATCTTTCGTCCGCAGGGTATCCTGGGCGAGCGATTGGGCAAGGCTAAAGCCTGAGGTATACCCCTATGACCGAAAAATCACAAGTCAACTGGACAAATATCATTCAAATCGGCTTGATTGGCGGAGCCACGGCTGTCCTGATATGCCTGGTCGGGATGGTTGAAGCCTTTAGCAAACGTGACATTATTGCCGGTGTCATTTCGCTGGGCCAGATTCTGCTGCTGATACTGGCCTTTACCATAGGCTATTTTGCCGCCAAACGAACGGGCAGCCGCGACTGGCGGATCAATCTGGCCAGTGGAATTATCGCCGGGCTGTTAGTAGGCGCTCTTGTAGCCGGCCTGGTCCTGCTCAGCAAAGGGATTAATATGCGGCCTGTGCTGGTCAATGCCTCACCGGCCCTTTTCAAAATTCTTACCTTTAATCAAAAAACAACCGCGCTGGGTATTCTTTATTTGGTAGGTGGCGGCGCGGGAGTTGGCTTGATTGCCGGACTCCTGTATACCTTGCCGGCCCGGATTCGGAGCGCCATTATCGCCGGACTAATCTGGGTGATCCTGGTAGGCTTGCTGCAAGACCTGATCCGCCTCACCCTAACCCCGTGGCCGGACGTAGCCAAAGCAATTAGCTGGATCTTTGGGGCAAGAAACCAAAAAGGATTGTCGGTTATCGGCGCGGTAGCAATTTTTGTAGTTGTGACCGGCGGTAACTTTTTGTGGGCCGGCTGGAAGCCTACCGTCCAAGCCCGCTATCACGGGCTGGCAGCCCCCCGCCAGAATATGGTCCGTTATGGTGCCTTATTCGTCGTCGCGCTGGTGATGCTTTACCTGCCCAATCTACTCGGACCCTTCCTGAGCGAAGTCGCCACGACCGTGGGCCTGTACATCCTGATGGGTTTGGGTCTGAATATTGTGGTCGGGTTTGCCGGTCTGCTCGACTTGGGCTATGTGGCCTTCTTTGCCATTGGCGCGTATGTGATGGGTGTTTTAACCACCACCGGCGGCGAACTGACCACTTCGGCCCAGTGGACTTTCTGGGAAGCGCTGCCTGTGGCCGTGCTGGCTTCGGTACTGGCCGGGGTTATTCTGGGGGTGCCGGTGCTCCACATCCGGGGCGACTACCTGGCCATTGTCACCCTGGGCTTTGGCGAGATTATCCGCATCCTGGCCCTGTCGGATATGCTCAAGCCGCACATCGGCGGTTCTCAGGGAATTGTGCAGGTAACCAGAGCCAGTGTTGGCAACATCGTAATAGACGATGCCCAAAAACTTTATTATCTCATTCTGGTGGCCTGTTTGATCGGCGCTTTTGTGGCTCTGCGCCTAAAAGACTCCCGTCCAGGCCGGGCCTGGATGGCCATGCGCGAAGATGAGGATGTGGCTCAGGCGATGGGCATAAATTTAGTTACCACCAAATTGATGGCCTTTGGCGTAGGGGCGGCTTTTTCCGGCTTGAGTGGGGCCATTTTTGCCAGCAAATTGGCGACCATTTATCCGCACAGCTTCAACTTATTAATTTCGATCAATGTGCTGGCTTTGATTATTGTCGGCGGGATGGGCAGTATTCCGGGCGTGGTCGTCGGGGCGCTGGCCCTGGTCGGTCTGCCCGAACTGCTGCGCGAGTTTGATGAGTTTCGCCTGATGGTTTACGGGGCCGTTCTGGTGGCCATGATGCTGTACCGGCCCGAAGGCTTGTGGCCCGAAAAAACCCGCCAGCGCGAACTTCATGCCCAGGAAGATGTACCCATCCCTGAAAATGCAGTTGATTTAACCGGCGCAACTTCAGCCGCAGCGAGTGGTCAATAATGTCAATGCTCAAAGTTCAAAAACTGGTTAAACGATTTGGGGGTCTGGTTGCTATTGGCGACCTTGATCTTGACGTCAAAGAGCGGGCCATTCACAGTGTGATTGGTCCCAACGGCGCGGGAAAAACAACCCTTTTCAACTGTATCACCGGTTTTTATAAACCGGAAGAAGGCGATATTCTTCTGAGTGGTGAATCGCTTCTCAACAAGTCGCCCGACATGATTACCCACAAGGGCATTGCCCGCACCTACCAAAACATCCGCCTGTTCGCCAATATGCCGGCTATTGAAAATGTTCTGGTCGGCCTGCACAGCCACTTAAAAACCAACCTGTTCGGGGCCATTTTTCGCTTCCCCAACGTCAGGCAAGAAGAAAACCAGGCCCTGGAAGAGGCCAGACGCTTGCTGCGCTTTGTCGGTCTGATCGGCAAAGGCGACCTGCTGGCCAAGAATTTATCCTACGGCGACCAGCGCCGGCTGGAAATTGCCCGCGCTCTAGCCAGCAAACCCAAAGTGCTGCTGCTCGACGAGCCAACCGCCGGCATGAATCCGCAGGAAACGGCGGAAATGACCCTTTTCATCCAACACCTACGGGATGAACTGGGCATTACCATTCTCCTGATTGAGCACGATATGAAAGTGGTGATGGGCATTTCGGAAACCGTGACCGTGCTTGACTACGGGGTAAAAATTGCCGAGGGCCTTCCAGTTGAAATTCAGCGCAATACCCGCGTGATTGAAGCCTATTTAGGGCGCGGGGTGGTGGCAAATTTAGAACAAGCCGCCTGACCAGAACAAATTGTGAATTGTGAATAGTAAATTATTAATGGTTAATTTTCCTTTAACCCCATTAACCATTCACAATTGACAATTCAGAGCCAAAGCCCCCTGGTGGCAATTTACAATTATTGCGGAGCAAATACGATGCCTCTTCTCGAAGTCAATGACGTTCACACCTACTACGGCAATATCCACGCCCTTAAAGGCATCTCCCTGAAAGTTGAACAGGGTGAAATTGTGAGCTTGATCGGCGGGAACGGAGCCGGCAAGAGTACCACCCTCAAGACCGTTTGCGGGCTGCTCCAGCCGCGCCAGGGTTCTATTCACTTTGATGGGGAAGATTTACGCAACTATAAATCGCACGAACTGGTGAGCAAAGGCCTGGCCCTGGTTCCCGAAGGCCGGGGCATTTTTTCCAGCCTCACCGTCTCTGAAAATCTGGATATGGGCGCGTACTATCGCAAAGATCGGCGCAGCATTACCCAGGATATGGAACACTTTTTCACCCTCTTCCCCCGGCTAAAAGAGCGCCGCCAGCAGGTAGCCGGCACCCTCAGCGGGGGCGAGCAGCAAATGCTGGCCACCGCCCGCGCCCTGATGTCGCGGCCGCGGCTGTTGTTAATGGATGAGCCTTCAATGGGTTTGGCTCCCATTCTGGTCGAAAGTATCTTCGATAAGATCAGCGAGATTAATCGCGAGGGAACCACTATTCTGTTGGTTGAACAAAATGCGAATGTGGCTCTCTCTATTGCTCACCGGGGTTACGTGCTTCAAACCGGCGAGATTGTGCTGGCCGATGACGCCGAGAGTTTGCGTCACAACCAAATGGTCCGTCAGGCCTATTTAGGAGAAATATAATTAATAGTAGAGAGTAGCAGGTTTCCTGGCTTCCCTACTCCTTACTCCTTACTTCCTACTTCCTATACAACATGCAAAATCAGGTTGTCTCGATTCAGAACCTTAATAAGACTTTTGGCGAAGGCACCGCGAACCAGGTGCATGCTTTAAAAGATGTGAACCTGGTCATTCAGCCCAATGAGTTTATCTCGTTGATTGGGCCATCGGGCTGCGGCAAGTCAACCTTGCTGCGGGTGATTGGCGATTTGACCGGCATCACCTCCGGCCAGGTGTTGATAAACAACAAAAGCGCTCATCAGGCCCGGCTGGATCGCGATTACGGCATGGTTTTTCAAGCGGCCACGCTGTACGATTGGCGGACGGTGGCTAAAAATGTCCAGCTCCCCCTGGAGTTGATGAAATATCCCAGGGAGAAAAAAGAGACGCGCACCCGCGAGATGCTGGCCTTGGTTGAGTTGAGCGATTTTGCCAAACATTTTCCCTGGCAGCTCTCCGGCGGCATGCAGCAGCGGGTCGCCATTGCCCGTGCCCTGGCCTTTGAGCCTTCCATTCTGCTGATGGATGAGCCGTTTGGCGCTTTGGACGAAATGACCCGTGAGCGGCTCAACCTGGAACTCCTCAGCATTTGGCAAAAGACGCAAACCACCGTAATTTTTGTGACCCACAGCATCACCGAAGCTGTTTTTCTCTCCACCCGTGTGATTGTCATGTCGCCGCCGGGCCGGCATTACCAACGATATTAAAATTAACCTGCCCCACCCGCGCAACACCGACACCCGTGAAAATGTCCGCTTTTTTGAGTTGGAAACCGAAGTACGCGAAGCCCTACGCAAAAGCGAAAGCAAACGGCATGAATGAACGCGCGCAAAAATACCTGGCCCCGGTACTGGTTCTGATCGTTATCCTGGTTTTATGGGAAGTATGGGTAGCCAGCTTTAATATCGAAAAGTTTCTTCTCCCCCGGCCCTCGGTTATTCGTGGCTAACTTTGCCCAAATTTTTGTCTTTGGGCCGGCCGATGCGGCTGGACCTTCCGCCACCGACCAGTTTTGGTGTTTCTTCCAGCCAACGCATCGCGCGAAAAACTGGAGCCGCTGCTGGCCTCCGGCAAATTTGCCGACTTTTCGCTGTTTGGCCGCCAAATCGTTGCCGTCAAAGGAGCCAATCTCGACCCCATCCTTCAGGCGGCCTTCTTTACCCTGCGCGAAGCCCTGGGCGGTTTTGCGATTGGCTGCACGCTGGGTATCATGATGGCACTGGCTACATCTCGCTGGACGGTGACACGCGAAGCTTTTATGCCGTTTGCTATTGCCGCCAACTCTACCCCTATTATCGCTTTTGCCCCGATCATGAACAATTGGTTTGGGCTGGACAATCCTTTCTCCAAAATGGCGATCGTCGCGATTATGATCTTTTTCCCCATGATGATCAACACCGTGCGCGGCCTCGTCTCCGTTGACGCTCGCTCGCTGGAACTGATGCGTTCTTACGCGGCCAGTGATTTCGAGATTCTGTTTAAGCTCCGTATCCCCAACTCCCTACCCTACCTCTTTAACGGCTTTAAAGTAGCCGCCGCGTTGAGTATGATCGGTGCGGTTGTGGGCGAATATTTTGGCGGTCCCCGCATTGCTCTGGGCGTTTTTATCACCCAGGAAGCAGCCTTGTTTCGGTTTTCCTCCGCCTGGGCCGCCATTATTGTCGCCTGCATCCTCGGTATTGCCCTTTACCTGGTCATCCTTGCCGCCGAACGGCTGGCCATGCCCTGGCACGTTTCTTTTAGAAGTTAACTGAATCACGATTACCTTGCTCCCAAACTGAGTTTGTTAGCAAGGTAGGCTATTGAAAGGGGGTGGTAACCTCAGCAATAAGTCAAAATCCAAAATCTATTGGAAATTTCAGGTAAAGTTTATTTTAATCTTAGTAGGAGGAGATTTAAAAATGAGCAAACGATTGATTTGGTTACTCACTTTGCTGGTAACCCTGGCTCTGGTGGTTGGCTGTACAGGCGCAGCGACGCCTGAAGCCGAGAAACCGGCCGAGGAAGAACCGGCGGCCGAAGCCCCCGCCGCCACCGAAGAACCGGCCGCCGAAGCCCCGGCCGCCACCGAAGAAGCCGCCGCCGAAGCTCCCGCCGCCGAAGGCTGTACCGATGCCATCGGCTGTGTTGACATCCCCGCTGGCGATCCGATCCACATGGCCTGGATTGCGACGGTATCGGGTGGCACCGCGCCGCTGGGCACTGACAACAACCGCGGCGTCGAAATCGCCATTGACGACAAGGGCGGCGAACTCCTCGGTCATCCCATCGAACTGACCGGCGAAGACTCGCTGTGCTCCGCTGAAGGCGGTCAAACCGCCGGCACCAAGATTGCCTCCGACCCGACCGTCGTCGGCATCGTCGGCACCACCTGCTCCAGCGAAGCCCGCGCCGCCATGCCCCTCATCGCCGAAGCCGGCATGGTCATGATTTCCCCCTCCAACACCAACCCCGACCTGACCAATCCTGAGCATCCTGACCATCATCCGGGCTACTTCCGCACCGCCCACAACGACCTGTTCCAGGGTCGCATTGCCGCCGAGTTTGCCTTCAATGAACTCGGTCTCAAAACCGCCGCCACCATCCACGATGGCAGCCCCTATGCCGAGTCCCTCCAGGCCGTCTTTGCCGAAGTCTTCACCGAACTCGGCGGGACCATCACCAGCCAGGAAGCCATCAATGTCGGCGACACCGATATGAAAGGCGTCCTGACCAAGATTGGCGCAGACAAGCCCGAAATCATCTACTTCCCCATCTTTGAACCCGAAGGCGACTTCATCGCCGCTCAGAAGTGCGATGTGGCCGACCTGGCCGACACCGTGATGATGGGGGCCGATGGCTTGACCATTGACACCTTCCCCGAAGCCGCTGGCGAGTGTGCCATTGGCATGTACCTGTCCGGCCCGTTTGTGCAAGGTCAGCCCTACGATGACTTTGTAGCCAAGTATGTAGAAAAGTATGGCGAAAACCCGGTCAGCGGTTTCCACGCTCACGCCTACGACGGGGCCAATATGATCTTCCAGGCCATCGAACAAGTCGCGGTGATGGAAGATGATGGCACTTTGCACATCCCACGGCAAGCCTTACGGGATGCGATGTACGGCATCAAGGATTTCGACGGCTTGACCGGCAAACTGAGTTGCGATGAGTTTGGCGACTGCGCCACCGGCGAAGCGATTGCCGTGTTCCAGTTGACCGAAGCCGAAGTGGTCGACGGTGCCTGGCCGCCCCAACCCTTCTGGCTCCCCGGCGGCGGGGAAGCGGCTGCTCCGGCTGAAGGTGAGGCCGCCGAAGGCGAAGCGATGGAAGCCATGGCTCCGCCTGAGTGTACCGAGTTAACTCCGGTTAACCTGCAACTACAGTGGGTGGCCCAATCGCAGTTTGCCGGCTACTATGCCGCCAAAGCGCAGGGCTTCTTTGAAGAGTTCTGCCTGGATGTTACCATTCTCGAAGGCGCGGTAGATATTGTGCCGCAGCAAGTGGTCGCCTCCGGTCAGGCTCAATTTGGTATCGCCTGGGTGCCCAAGGTCCTCGCCTCGCGCGAAGAAGGCGCTGACCTGGTCAACATTGCCCAGGTGTTCCAGCGCAGTGGTACCCTGGAAGTTTCCTGGGCTGACGCTCCGGTCGCCACCGTGGCCGATATGAAGGGCAAAAAAGTCGGCACCTGGGGCTTTGGCAATGAGCACGAACTGTTTGCCGCCATGCGCGGTGAGGGAATTGACCCCAACAACCCCGAAGATGTCGAAATCATCCAGCAAAGCTTCGACATGCTGGCCTTGCTCAACCGCGAATTGGATGCGGCTCAGGCCATGACCTACAACGAGTACGCCCAGGTTTTGGAAGCCACCAACGAAGAAACCGGCGAACTTTACCAGCCTGAAGACCTGGTCGTTATCAATTTCAATGATGTCGGCACCGCCATGCTGCAAGACCACGTGTTTGTGGATGGCGAGTGGCTGGCCGAAGAAGGCAATGAGCAAATCGCCACCCAGTTCCTGGCAGCCGCTTTCAAGGGCTGGCAGTTCTGCCGCGACAGCTTTGATGAGTGCGTCCAGATTGTGCTCGATAACGGTCCGACTCTGGGGCAAGGCCACATGACCTGGCAGTTGAACGAAATCAACAAGCTGATCTGGCCCTCCCCCAACGGCATCGGGATTATGGACCCGGCCCTGTGGGAACAGACTGCCACCATTTCGGTTGAAGGCGGCGTGATCAAGGAAGCTCCCAGCGACGGCGCTTATCGCACCGATTTGGCCGAAGCGGCCCACAAATATCTCAGCGGCGATGTGACCGGCGAAAGCTGGACCGCCCTTGAGGTTGAAGTAACCCCCGGCGGCGAATAAATCCGCCGCCTCACACTCTGGTTCCCACGCAGAGCATGGGAACAGAGTGGTAGCGGGACACGTAGTCATCAGAGGGTGTTCCACTCACCGGCGAGCTGGAACACCCTCTTCTTGCTTGATTTAAACGTTGCTCCCTATGTCATTTCGAGACCGAAGGTCGAGAAATCTACAGGGATGTTAAAACGTAAAATGTAAGGTGTAAAACGGCGTTTTTACGTTTCACGTTTCACGTTTTAACCACAGGAGTCGTCACAGGCATGACGGCACACCACCGATGATAAAAATGGAGTCCAAAAGCAATGCTTTTGGACTCCGGCAAAGCCATTTCTAAGGAGAACAACCTATGGATTTCGCCTATACCCTGAAAGGCAGCATGTCGGCCCAACGCAGTATTGACGTTACCCAGAAAGCCGAACGCTGGGGATTTACCTACTGCTGGATTTTTGACTCGCACGTGCTGTGGAAAGATTGTTATCCGATGCTGTCGCTGCTAGCCTGGCACACTCAGCGGATGCGGTTTGGCACCTGTGTGACCAATCCAGCCGTGCGCGATGTGACCGTGACCGCCAGTCTGTTGGGCTGTTTGAACGAAATTTCCGGCAATCGGATGGTGCTGGGTATTGGCCGGGGCGACAGTTCGCGCCGGATGCTGGGCCAAAAACCCACTACCATTGGCGAACTGAAAGAAGCGACTCTGCAAATCAGAGAGTTGGTCGAGGGGCGGGCGATTGATTACCAGGGTGTACCCACCAAGCTGGAATGGATTAGAAGCAGTGACCTGCCGCTGTGGGTGGCCGGTTACGGTCCCAAAGTGCTTCAATCCGCCGGCAGCTACGCCGACGGCATTATCATGCAGTTTGCCGACCCTCATCTGATAAAATGGTGCATCGAGCAGGTTCATCAAGGGGCCAGAGAGGCCGGCCGTGATCCGGCAAAAATCCAGGTTATGGCAGCCGCGCCGGTGTGGGTGTCGGATGATATTGAGAAGGGCCGGGAGCAAACCCGCTGGTTTCCAGCGATGGTTGGCAATCACGTGGCCGATTTGGTGGCCCGCTACGATGACGGCACCCTGCCCGCCGAATTGACGGCTTACATTCAAGATCGCAAAGGCTACGATTATCGCAAACACGCCGATAAAGACTCCGAGTATATGGATTTTGTTTCGGATGAGGTAATTGATCGCTTCTGCATCATCGGCCCGCCCGAAGAACACATCCGCCGGCTGCGCGAACTGCAAGAAATAGCCGGGGTGACTCAATTCAATATCTATTTGATGAGCGGCGACGAAGAAGAAACGATTGAAGCATACGGAAAGTATGTTATTCCCTATATTAATAAAAACGGATAAAACCGATTGACTAAACCAGTCATCAGTTATCGGTAGTCAGTTATCAGTTTTAGTTGAAGACTGATTACTGGTCACTGATTACTGATTACCTTTCTGTAAAGGAGGATTAATTATGACGACTTTAATCAAAAATGGAACGGTTGTTACCGCCGGGGACACGTTCAAAGCAGATGTGCTTGTTGAAGGGGAAAAAGTGACCCTTATCGGCCAAAATTTGCCGGGAGAAGGTTACGAAGTGATTGACGCCGAGGGGTTGCTCTTGCTGCCCGGCGGCATTGATGTGCATACCCACCTGGACCTCCCCTTCGGCGGCACGACATGCTCGGATGATTTCTTTACCGGCCACCGGGCGGCAGCCTTCGGTGGGACCACCACGCACATTGACTTTGCCATTCAACCTATTGGGGGATCGCTCCGGCAGGGTCTAGGCGAGTGGCATCATAAAGCTGAAGGCAAAGCCTGCATTGATTACGGTTTCCACGTCGCTATTACCGATTTGCGACCGGAGGTAATGGAAGAAATTCCTGCGCTGGTGGGTGAAGGAGTGACGAGTTTGAAACTGTTTATGGCCTACAAAGGTTTGTTTCAGGTGGATGACACCACCCTGTTCCGGGCCATGCTCAAAGCCGCCGAAAACGGAATGCTGATTATGGTCCACGCCGAAAACGGCGATGTGATTGCCGAATTGGTTCCAAAGCTGCTGGCCGAAGGCAAAACTGATCCCAAATACCACGCTGTGGCTCACCCGGCCCTGGCCGAAGGCGAAGCTACAGGCCGAGCTGTCGCTCTGGCCGGGATCGCCGGCTCGCCGCTGTATGTGGTCCACATGACCTGCCAGGAGGCGATTGAACAGCTCCAGTTGGGTCGGGCGAAAGGGCTGCCGGTGATGGGTGAAACCTGCACCCAATATATGTTTGTTTTTGAAGAAGATTTGGCTCGCCCCGGCTATGAAGGAGCCAAGTTTGTGTGCTCGCCGCCGGTGCGCCAGCCTAAAGACGCCGAAATTCTGTGGAAGGCGCTGGCCGATAATACCCTGCAAGCTGTCTCAACAGATCACGCCGTTTTTTGGTATGAAGGGGGAGTCAAAGGACGTATCCCCGGCAAAGAGTTGGGGCTGGGCAACTTTGCTAAAATTCCCAACGGCATGCCCGGCATCGAAGATCGAATGCCGGTGATGTGGCATCACGGGGTGAATGGGGGCCGTTTCAACGCCAACCGCTTTGTGGAGATCACGGCGACCAATCCAGCCAAGATTTTTGGCCTCTATCCCCGTAAGGGCACCATTGCCGTCGGCTCGGATGCTGATATTGTGTTGTGGGACCCGCAGAAAGAACACACTATTTCTGCTGAAACCCATCACATGAATACGGATTATAATGTGTATGAGGGGATGCAGGTCAAAGGCTGGCCTGTGCGCACGTTGCTGCGCGGCCAAACCATTGTGGTTGGGACTGAATGGCACGGTCAACAGGGCGGCGGTGCGTTTTTGCGACGCAGTCCGCACGCAGAAGTATTGTAAAACAGTAGTTTTTTATCAAGAATAGGGATACTGATACCAGTATTCCTATTTTTTGTATTATCACCCCATTTTATCAAAAACACCACGAAGTTAATACAACTTTTCTATTAGCAGTAAACGGGTCTGCTATTTCCAAAGTTTGGATTATATTCACCTGCATAAAATACTTTCGAAAATAAAAGTGGAGTAAAATTAGAAACTATTTGAAAATAATTTGTGATAAATCATAGTTTATGGCAATTTATTAGATAGAAGTGGGGGATTATTTTTCTAATTTTACAACAAATCTGATAAAAACAATTACGCAGAAAAGGTAAACGATAAAAAACAGACCATATAATTCCGGGTTAGCCCAGCCGTAGGATTTGTATTCAGTCAGGCGTTCAAAAAAAATCTGGCTTGTCTTAAAGCGCGATCCGTGATAATGGAGTTGAAATGCTACATCAAGGTTTTCTTCATGCGACGGCTCAGCCCGAATAATTGGTAAATAAACTCTGATATTACTGGCTGGAGATGGTTGGAGGGCTGAAGACTTATCCGGCTTTTTTCCGAATAACGATACCTGATAAAAAGCTTGCCCGTCGGGGTAAACATTTCCCTCGCCGGCCAGAACGCCGATTACTTGTTCATCGCTTTTAGTATTTGCGCTGAGAATAAAACAATATTTTTGAGCAGTGGACTCTTCGAGAGGGTCAAAAGAGAAGGTGTAGAAAGTTTGTCCGTCAATTTCGCCTTGCGGCCGGAGGGCCACTTGCCTTCTCAAATTACTTTGAGCCTGACAAGACTCGCGCAGTTGAAAAGTAAGTTCAGCAGCGACGGCAGGATTCAGATTTTCAACAAAAATATCTACCTGATCAAGCCCAGGATAGCTGGCGACAAACTCCTGCCTTACCTCACTGCCGGCAGCTAACCAGAGGGGGTGAGAACCAAACAACTTCCCGTAATAGGCGCTCTGGTAGAGGTTTCCGTCGCTGACTAAAAACCACAACCCCAGAATTAAAATGACGGTCAAGATCAGGCTGAAATACCAGGAGCTAAATAGGTGACGCAGCATTAAATTAGCTATACAAATAAGGTAAAATAACTACAAAAAGAACCAAACAATCATAGGCAAACCAGCCGATAACCCAAGTCGGCAAAGCGAGCTTGCGCCAGCCCGAGGGAAATAGCTGCCGGAACCCAAAATATAAATATAGGGCTAACGGAATCACCGCCGGAAAATAATAACGAGAGTGAAAACTCCAGCTTGACGACTCGCTGCCGATAATCGGGGCGGTGATGCCAATGAATGAAAAGATCAGGGCCAGAAACAGGATGATTAATAGGCTTCGTTGCAGCTTGCTGTATTCCTCAGCATGGCGGGCAGGCCCTAACAGAGATTGATAACAAAAAACCAAACCACCCCCGCCCACAAAAAACAAAATGGCTGCCCACCAGCGAACCCACCCCCAGGGAATGTGAATGTTTGACCAGCCAAAAAGCCCGGCGAATGATATAACGGCCAGGTTTAGGGCCGTCACATAATACGAAAGCGGGCGGTCCGTCACCAGTTCTCGCCAGGCAGGTAAATTAAAAGACGCGGCTGAAAGCGAGAGGATTTGTCTGCCTCCCCCTGAATATTGGTGCAGCAAGAGAGAAGCAAGCAAGGTCAATCCTACCAACAGACCAAGCAGGCTATAAGTGAGGAGTGATGACCACTCTAACCGGCGGCCAAGCCAAACGATTAAAGCTGCCGCCAGCGTGGGAAGCAAAAAAAATGTAGTTGGTTTGGTTAAAAGCGCCAGGCTCAAAAAAAGTATCAGGCCGGCAGCTTTTGCTAGCGAAACCCCATTAAGCCACGTTTTGACCAAAAGCAAAAAAAAGCCGAGGCCAGGAGTTCGGCCATAGCATCAACTGTCACCGAGGCGCCCACATGGGTGTGCATGGGCCAAAACATAACAAAGGACACCCCAGCTATTGCCAGCCCCGGCTGCGCTGGAAAGATAGCGCGTGTCGCCAACCAGACGATTATCACAGTAGCCGCCGTAAATAACACCGACACAAATCTCAGCAAATAAACCTGGGTAGTTAGATCCAACGAGGCAGTTGCGGCAGAGAGAGGGGCTAAAGTAACATGATAGAGCATCAAATATGAGTTTGCTTTTACAACCCCGGCCGCAACTTGAGTGGGATAGTAATCAATAAACAGGTTGGTAGTAACACCTAAACTTTGGGTAGGCGAATAGAGGTTGACCAACTGCCAAATTCGATGCTTATCAAACGTAGCGACCATCTCCGGGTGCATGGGCGTTGTCGCATAAACCTCAGCCGTAGGCCACTTTTTCTCCTGGCCCATTAAACGGATGGCCTCAAAATGAGCCGACTCATCGGGAGCCAAAAAGGGGGGAAAAATAGACAAATAGAGCAGCCCGTGTAACACGGTCAGGGTAACTATCAGGGCCAGGGGCCAGCGCAAACTTAAATTCCTGGTTTGCGGAGATGCTATTACAGTTGGTTTGCCGGCGGAAACCATCAAACGCCTTTTAAGAGGAGGATGGTCCCTACAGTTTTCAAAAGAATCACCAGGTCGAGTTGCAGGGATTGATGTTTGATGTAGTAGAGGTCATAACGGAGTTTTTCCAGCGCATCGCTAACGGAACGGCCGTAATCATAATTTACCTGGGCCCAGCCGGTTAAGCCCGGTTTGACTGTAAGCCGGGTGCGATAAAAGGGGATAGTTTGCTGCAATTCGGCTACAAATTCGGGGCGTTCCGGGCGGGGGCCGATCAGACTCATATTGCCGGCCAAAACATTCAAAAGCTGGGGCAGCTCATCCAGGCGGGTGCGGCGCAGAAAAAGACCGGTTTTGGTTACCCGTGCATCCGATTTCTCGGCCCATTTGGGTTGACCGTCAGCTTCGGCATCCACAATCATGGAACGAAGCTTGATCAGCTCAAAAGTTTTGCCGGCTCGCCCCAGTCTTTTTTGGCGGTAAAAAACCGGGCCGGGTGAGTCGAACTTGATAAGCAAGGCCAAAACAGGCAATAAGGTGGCAAAAATAACCAGGCCAATTGAAGCGATGAGAATATCCAGAATTCGTTTGACGAGGCGGTAAAATAAATGCTGCCCTCCCCGATCGAGAGGCAAAACAACATACCAGTTATCGCCGGTATGTTCGACCGGCACTCGATCGGTCAATCGCTCATACAGCTCCGACATCGTCGAAACCTGCGCTCCCTGCTCGTAACAGGTCAGCAAGTGGGCCAAAACTTCGCCCTTTACATCGCGATTGATTGCCATAACAATATCGGTTACGGCTCTTTTTTGGGCCAGAGCCGGCAAATCGGTGGTGGAGCCGATAACGGAGATGTTTTGGACGGTGGTTTGTTGTTTGGCCGGATCATCGTCAACAAAACCAATGACCTCAAAGTGGGCCGGGGCAAAATCTTGAATAGTCTTGAGGATAGTTTGACCGGCCCAGCCCGCGCCGACAATAATGGCCCGGCGCTGAAAAACCGTCAGGGCAAAGGCCGAGCTGTACAAACGCCGCCAGCCCAACAACAAAAAAGGCGAAACCACGGCAAAGAAGCCGACAAAATGGCGCGGCATCCAGAAGGGCGGAGCCAAAGCGTAAATGAGCAGGTATAAAACAAAAATTTGCAGCACTGTTTTGAGCAGTGCCACAAAGCTGGCGACAGGGTCGGCAGCCACTTTGGGTTTATAGGCATCATTGACCGTGGCCAGAACAAAGTAGAGCGCGGTCAGGCCAATCAACCACCAGGCGTAGTCCAGAATCAGGCTAAGCGAAAAGGCCCAGCCTGATCGTTGCGCCCCGAAACGCAACCCAAGCAAGAGGGCAACCAGCACCAAAAAGCCATCAACCGCCACCAGAATGTGCTTGTGTTCGGCCAACTGCATGGCAAAAGTGCGGCGAGGCAAAGCCGGCACGTTTACTGATAACAACAGCTCTTTGTCCATAGCTCAACGCTGCTTTGGTTTGAAAAAGACCCGGATCAGCCCAAGCCAAAAGCCCAGACCCCAGGCAAAGTGGATCGTTGCAAAGATAAGCGGTAAAATCGGCCCGTAGCGCCAGCCTCCCCGCCTGGCCCCTATTGTACTCGCAACAAAATTTGCCAGCAAATAGCACCCGGCCATCAGCCCAAACAAGCGGCGCAGCGGCTTCCCAAAAAATGCGCCGACAAATGCCCCCAGAAAAGCGCCGACAAACAAGGGCGGAACGGCCTGCCGCCACCGCAGCGACTCAGGGTGCTTTTGGAGGGTCTGGACTTTGCCCTGGCCGTAGCGAAAATACTGCCGCCACAAGGCCGCCAGACTGGACCGCGGAGTGTAAGTTGAACGAATGGCCGGACTGAGTAATATTTTGCCACCGGCCTGGCGCAAACGATAATTCAACTCATAATCCTGGTTGATGCGCAAACTTTCATCAAACAGACCAATCTCATCAAAAGTTTTGCGCCAATACGCGCCCAGATAAACGGTATCTACGTATTGTTCCTGAGTTGAATAGTGGAATTTGGAATCACCCACCCCAAAAGGCGAAGTGGTTACCAGCGCGACTCCCTCTCCGATATAAGTAGTTCCAACTGGGCGCATTAACCCGCCCACATTATCGGCTTTGCCTTCAAGCAAATAGCGCACGCATTGACTCACATAATCTGGCTCGATCAAGGCATGTCCATCTACCCGCACAATGATATCGCCGCGGGCAGCCAGAATACCTACGTTAAGCGCTGCGGGGGTAATGCGGCCAGGATTGGTTAGCAAGCGCAGGCCCGGATGGCGCTGTCCCAAAATCTGAACCAGGTCAGGAGTGCCATCGGTTGAGCCGCCGTCAACCACCAAAATTTCCAGCAGATCAGGCGGATAATCCTGCTGCAAAACAGCCTCCAGGCTGTGGGCAATAGAGGCTGCTTCGTTAAGAACAGGCATAACAACCGAAACAGTCGGCAACGATGAGTTCACCAGGTCAATCTCCTCTACCGCTCATAGCGGGTAATTCCGGGGTTGGCATCGCAAGCCCCAACACGTTCAACAACCGGTCTACCGAGCGTTGGGTGGTGTACATTGTCTCGACTTGCTGTCTGCCAGATTGGCTCAGGCGACGCTGTTGCAACGGATCGGCCAGTAATTCAGCCACAGTTTGCGCAAACAGTTCCGGCTGATCGGCTACCAACAGGTCTTCACCGGGCGTAAACTCAATTCCTTCAGCCCCGATCGAAGTCGTTACCACCGGCTTGCCCCATGCCAGCGCCTCCAGAATTTTCAGGCGGGTGCCGGCTCCAATCCGCAGGGGGACGACCATCACGGCTACCCGGCGAGCCAGGGTAAACATATCGTCCACTTCGCCCATAAATTCGATGGCCGGATGGCCGGCTAACGCCTGAATTGAGGCTGGCGCAGACCGGCCGGCCAACACAAACTTGACCTGGGGTTGGCGAAGCTGAATAAGGGGCAGAATGTCGCGCACAAAATAGTGAACCGCATCTACATTGGCCGCCCAGTTAAAGGCGCCAAAAAAGCCGAGGGTATTGGGTTCGGTTTGGGCAGGATCGGCTACGGGATAGCGTTCCAAAATTAGCCCGGTGGGACGGTACAGGAGTTTGTCGCTGCTAATTTCAGGGAATTCCTGCCGGATGTAGGCCAGGTCTTCCTGGCCGACAAAAAGATGCTGGTCGGCAACCAAGAGCGCGGCCCGCAAATATGCTTTCAGACGTTGAATTTCGTAATGGCGAAACCATTTTACGATAGAATTGGGGGCTACATCGGAAAAATACTGGTACACCTTGGGCGTAACCACCCGATGTTCGAGCACGATTCGGGGCTTTTGGCCTTGAGCAAAGGTCAATCCTGGCTGCATGAGATATTGAAACATGAAGCTAAATTCAACCAACACCAGCTTGTAGGCACAGGTTCCCAACTGCTGATTAATGGCCTGCTGCATAAGCTGGCTGTGGTGTCGAGCCACTACCAGCGGTTGCTGCCGCAGCAGGGCTTTAAGCACCACTTCGGCTGACCAGCCTCCCAACCCCTCGATCAACACCAGATGGTGGCATAATTGCCGGATCGGCTCCAGCTTTTCCTGGGAGCGGTCAGCCCTGAAACAGACCAGATCAATCACAGCGCCGCGTCGTTTTAGCTCGCTCAATGTCCCAAAAATCGAGATACCTCCTCCACTATCAGGCAGGGGCGGCGTCGGGGTAATCAAAAGAAGAGTGAGGGGTTCCATCAATATACTTTGCCTCGTTTACCCCGCCAGCCATCAACAAAGCCGGTCAACACGGCCTGCTGGATCAGGAAAAATGTTTTGAGGCCGGGCCAATACTTAAACGGAGCTAACAGACGCCGGGCCAAAAAGATCAGTAACCAGACGGCGGTAACAGGCTTATACCAGACCGGGGCAAACTTGAGGGCGTTGTGACAGCGATTGCGTGTAAAATAATAGGCAGCAAACGGGGAAAGACGTCCGCTGTTTAAAGTAATATCATGCCATGCCTTTGAAGCCGGTGCGTTCAACACCCGAAAGCCGGCCCCTTTGGCGCGGGTACAAAAATCTACGTCATCCCCATAAACAAAATAGCCCGGATCCACTGAACCGATCTGCGCCACTACTTTTGTAGCTAAAAGCATGGAGCACATTGGAACATAATCAATTTCCCTGATTTGCTCAAACTGCCCTTCATCTCGCACCTTGTCGCCCACTATTCGATTCATAGCCCGTTTAAGATTTAACATGCCCCCCATACTCCAGATTACCTGGGGGGCCTGGGCGAAATAAACTTTTGAGCCGACGATGCCAGCATTTGGCTCCTGTTCAGCCACGTGCAGCAGTTGGCTCAGGGCGTCAGGGGCAACTGTAATATCGTTATCCAACAGCCACAGATATTCAGCCTCATAGGATAAGGCAGCGGCAATACCATCATAAAAGCCGCCGCTGCCCCCTTTATTGCTGGTATTGACGACCAAATGCACCCTCTGACCAAACTTCTCCCTGATGGCGGCAGCGGTAGCGTCGGTAGAGGTCATTGTCTACCACCACAATCGCCTGCAATGGATAAGTAGAAGCCAAAACCGACTCGATGCAACGCAGCACCTCGGCTCGTTTGTTCCAGGTGACAATCACGGCGACGACAGAGGGGTGACTCTCTTGGTTAGCAGTCAATTGCTCGCGTTCCATAACTACGGTAGACAAAATTCGATCTCACTCCATACCTTTTTTGTTGCAACCCCAAGAGAATTTCTCGGCCTCCGGCCTCGAAATGACCTGCATCATCCCCTTAAAAGCGCCCCCGACCACAAATCCATCCCTGATAGAGTCAGCAATACCCTGAAAAATCCAACGTCCATAGCGGCCTACCTGAAAAATATGCTGGTCTTCCAGGCATTTAAGGCCTGGCTGCGCCACCGCGAGTTGGCCAGGCCCAAGTGTAAGCTACGTCAATCCAGGTGGGGTCTACCACTTCAACTTCGCCAATGAATCCCCAGTTTTGTAATTCTTTGACGACCGCTGCGGTATAGGTTTGCACGGCCTCCGTCGCAGGCTGCTCACCTCCGGGATAGGCCCGCTCGACGTAAATGCTGACCCGATTGTTACTCAGTTGGGCTGATTTGGGCAAAAAGGACGAATCCACATTGCTGTAAAAACCCACCCGATGAAAACCGGCTTGCGTATCGGGATTGTACAGCCAATGATCGGTAGGGCACTGAGGGCCGCGAATCGCGCCAATATTCAACACCAGCACCGAGGTGTAAGGGTCGGTCGGTTCGATTACGGCCAAACCGGTCATCGTCAGCATTTTGTTCAGGGGCAGGGTGGAAATAAGCGCGTCGTAAGGCAGCCGAGCGCCATCGGCAAATTCAACTGTTTTTTGCCCGGCATGAATCCGGACGACTTGGTTGCCGTAGTTGACCTGACAGCGTTCGGCCATGCATTGGGCCAGAGTGTTCAGGCCGGCTTCGGGGTAAATAAAGGTGACATTGTAGCCAACCGGAGGCGTCTGCCCGAAAGCGCCTTGCAGCGCCAGGGCGATATTAACCGGCGATTTGTAGCCATCCTGCGGAGCAATGCGAGTCCACAAACCGGCGGTGTATAAATTGTGAAAGGGGCCAAAAAAGTGTTCGGTCAGGGTTGGGCCAAAATTCTGGCTGAAAGCAGCGGCCATAGTTTGGGGCTGGCCTGTGGGGGGAGCCAGCATTTCCTGAAGCGCTTTGGCCGCCAGTTCCGGCCCCAAATAGCCGAGATGATTCTGCAAAGGGTAGGGCACGTAAAGATTCTGCCCGGCAAAAAAACGGATGAGCGCCGCTGGTAGGTTTTTACCGGCTGTTGCAGCCCGAATAAA
>JAAUSP010000729.1 GCA_012032575.1 Anaerolineales bacterium
TTTTAGACAGCCAGTCAGAGATAGGATTGAGTCTACATGCACAACATCGTCACGATTTTTGGCACTCGCCCGGAGGCTATCAAGATGGCCCCGGTTGTTCATCAACTGCGGCAGTGGCCCAACGACTTCCGTACTACGGTTGTAGTTACTGCTCAACATCGGGAAATGCTCGATCAGGTTTTGAGCCTGTTTGATATCCAACCCGATTATGACCTTGACATCATGCGGCCCAACCAAACCCTGTTCGACGTGACCACCCGCGCTCTGATGGGGCTGCAGTCGGTTTTGCAGGAAACCAAACCTGATATGGTGCTGGTGCAGGGCGATACAACGACGGCATTTGTGGCGGCCCTGGCCGCCTACTATCTAAAAATTCCAGTCGGTCACGTGGAAGCCGGTTTGCGGACTTATGATAAATACCAGCCCTTCCCCGAAGAGATTAACCGCAGTCTCATTAGTGTTATCGCCGATCTCCATTTTGCGCCCACCGAACCGGCCCGGCAAAATCTACTGCACGCCGGTATTGTGCCCGAGCGAATCTCTGTGACCGGGAATACCGTTATTGACGCCCTGTTAAGCCAGGTTCGGCCCGATTATCAATTTGAGCAGCCGCCCTTGCGCGATTTGGACTTTGCTCAGCGCCGGGTAATTCTGGTCACGGCTCACCGCCGGGAAAATTTTGGCGAACCGATGCGCCACATCTGCCAGGCCCTGCACCAGATAGTTGAAGCCGATGCTACGGTAGAAATTGTCTTTGCCGTGCATCGCAACCCCAATGTGCGGGCCGAAGTGGAAACAATCCTGCGCGATGTTCCGCGTATTCATCTCCTCGACCCGCTGGAATACCTGCCTTTTGTACAAGTGATGAGCCGCGCCCATCTGATTTTAACCGACTCGGGCGGAGTACAGGAAGAAGCGCCATCGTTGGGGGTACCGGTGCTGGTGCTGCGAAACGTCACCGAGCGGCCAGAAGGCGTTGCCGCCGGCACGCTGCGCCTGGTAGGCACTGATCCGCACCAGATTACCTCGGCTGCTTTGCATTTACTGACAGACCAAGCTGCCTATCAACGGATGGCCCAGGCCGCCAATCCGTACGGCGATGGTCTTGCCAGCCAGCGCATTATTGAAACTCTGGGCGCTTTTTTAGCCGGAGGCGAGACAGCGCTTGCGGCACTTAATCGCCAGAAGCTTGAGTTAGCCTTGCTGCCAAATTGACCCTGAACTTTATTGTTGAGTAACAGGTGCTCAGGAAAATCCTGAGCCAAAAATATTTGAAACCTTAATAACATAAGAAAGGAAAATTTTGGGTAATGAGCCGCTATCCCGACACACCCCTCATCCTGCAACACAACCTTCAGCACTTAAGCCGCACGACTCTTTCATTAGTACTTTTATTTGTCATCAGTTTACAGTTTTTGTGGACGGGATCAAGTACTCCGGCCCTCGCTCAGGGTGGTAGTAGCTGGACTCATTCGCTTATTCAAGATTTTAGCAGTTGCAGTATTCTCAGCAATACCAGTATCACCAACAGCGCAGACGGTGAAATTCGTCTGGCTGCCCGAATTGAAGATTATTTTGATAGCACATCTATCAACACCAACCGCTGGGCCGTCGGCATCGGCAATGGCGGGTATGGCACACTACCCCGGCTGGAGAATGGGGTTTTGATTGTAAACGCCAGTTGGATTAGCTCGACCCTGGCCGTCAATGCCTCTGATTTACCGGTTGCCGTCGAAGGCCGAGTTCGCTTTATTAGCCCCAATCAGCAAGCAGGGATTGAGGGCTTTGTTGACGTTGGCCTGGGCGATGTTCAGGATGTCAATGTGACCAAAGCCAACGATGCCAATGCACTTTTTATTACCGGGCAAAATAACGTGGTCTATGCCAATGCTTACCAACCCGGTTATTATCCCGATACAAGCGGCCGGCAGCGGACCCAAATTAGCAATTTTGATTGGGGCCAGTTTCATAATATCCGTTTGGTGGTTAGCTCCAATCGGGTGGATTATTATGTTGATAATATGTTACAAGCCACCCATAACCTGAGTGTGCCTCTCACACAAATTCCATTATATCTCTGGTTTTATAACCTGAATCCGGGTTATGACTTTGCCACAGATTGGCTGCGTCTGGCTTTATATCCGGCTTCCGGTCAATTCACGTCCTGCCCCATTGATACCGGTGTTACCACCGACTGGGGCGTTTTACAGTGGCAGGGCGATTTTCCGGCCGGAACTTCGACTGCCTTTGAAACGCGCAGCTCAAATGATGGAGTCGTCTGGTCTGACTGGTCGGCTTTAGGTGCCGGGAATACGATTACCAGCCCATCGGCCCGCTACCTTCAATATCAGGCCACATTGAACAGCATTGACCAGACCTTATCACCCGAAATTCAACAGGTCACGGTGAACGCCGCCGGGGCTGTGCCCACTGCGACGAACACGCCTGTCCTGCCCACTGCAACCAATACCCCGACACCGGGAGCGCCTACCCCAACCAATACACCTGTACCCCCAACAGCAACGAACACTCCGGTAGGCACCTATGGCAACAAATACACCCGCTGTAGGAGTAACTCTGACGCCCCAAGGTAGCCAATTTTACCAAAGTACAGCCGCCGATTTTGCTGCCTGTGGTACCTTAAATAGCACCTTCATTAGCAATGAGTTTGGCGGTGAAGTGCGTCTTCAAGCAGAATTGGAAGATTACTTTGAGGGGAGCAGCCTCGACACAAGCCGCTGGACGGCAGCAGGCGGCAGCATTAGCTTCAGCACTGGAACTGTACAGATTGTGGATGGTAGCCCGGCCCGCATCCGGAGCAATGCAACTTACTTACAGCGAACGCTCGAAGGACGAGTTCGCTTTACGCAGGCTAACCAGGAATTGATAGGCTTCAGCAATTTTAATGGTTCGTTTGCCGTGTTCGGCACTCGCACCGATTTGGATCCAAACAGCCTGTATGCCTGGTCAAACGGAAGTGGTGGTGAGCAGATTACCGCCCTGAGTGGGGTGAATCCCACTTTGTATCACGATTATCGCCTGGTTTGGGGGCCAAACAGCGTGGAATATTGGGTAGATGGTGTGTTGGCCGCAACGCACACTCGCACCCTTGATGTAGCCATGTATGCCCACTTGACCAACTGGTATGGAACCGGGGCTAATGTGCTGGCGGCGGATTGGCTACGGCTGGCAAATTATCCGGCCAATGGTGATTTTAGCTCTTGCCTTCTGGACGCTGGTCAGACCGTCAATTGGACTACAATGAACTGGTCGAGCAATCAGCCGGGGGGGGCAACCCTGCAGGCCGAAACCCGCAGTTCTACCGATGGAGCTACTTGGTCCGGGTGGAGCAGCATAACCAATGGCGCGGCTATTACCAGCCCTGCTAATCGCTATTTGCAGTATCGCTTCACTTTTGGGGGAACCCAGACTACCCAAACTGCCCGTCTGGACGAAATAGCGGTTAACTTTGATCTCAATGTTCCGACGGCTACGCCGACCGTAGAGAATACACCTACACCTCTACCCACTAACACCCCTGAACCTACTGCTACCAATACCGCTGAACCGGCTACGGCCACTGCGACGGCTACCAACACCGCTGTGCCGCCGACAGCCACCTCCACCAACACGTCTGTACCGCCAACTGCAACGCCCACGAATACAGCCGTGCCACCGACAGCAACGCCTACGAATACAGCCGTACCCCCAACCGCAACGG
>JAAUSP010000730.1 GCA_012032575.1 Anaerolineales bacterium
ACCTTCCAACTCAGGATCCCAATTCTACTGAAACACCGACCCCTGCTGGCATCCCAACCGGAGAACCCACCGAAACCCCGACGCCTACGGACATCCCCACTCAGGAGCCTATTTCTACCGAAACTGCAACTCCTCCTAACCTCCCAACCGGGCAACCCACCCCTACCAACACCCCTACCAAAACGCCGACCCCGGCGCCTACGCCGCAGCTCAGGGTTCAAGTGTGGCTGGTAGACTTTGGCGGGAGCAGCTATCGCGAGGTGATTCGCGACCGCCAGACACCGTTTAACCATGAATTGATAGCCAATAGCTCTCTATTTCCTCCTTGTGCCAGGGATTCAGGCGATACCGAGTGGCTGGACTGCGCCCCCAATTGGCCCGACGGGACCTCGGAGAAGAATTGGCCAGCAGCTTATATCCGGGACAGAAATGTCGTGCTCAACCAGGTTCGCTTTAAAATCGAGGCCAGCCCGGCGTTGACCAATGTGACCGTGATAGGGACGGCCAGTCTGACCGGGACAAGCGTGATTACCTTCCAGCAGGCCGGGGTGAACCAGGTTGGCCAGGAGATTGTGATTACCAATGTGACCTCAATAGGCAGGCTGCCAAATTTCGTTACCTATTTCAAACCGCTGGCCATTGATTGGAAAATCAAAGTGGCCACCCAAACCCTCTCCGCCGGAGTTAGCCGCCACCCTGTTTATGTGCTGTGGAATGCGCCTTCCATCTCGTCGTTGTATCTGACGGTGGTTGATTTCACCACCCAGCAAGCCAATGGCCAGAGTCTGGAGCCGGGAGTTGTGAATGGTATTTGGCGAGAGTTTACCGATACCGTGGTGGCGCGCCGGGAGTTGAATCCGGTGGCCGGTACGATCGAAGTTAGTACGACAACACTCAAGTATTGGATGCCGTGGACGATCACGGATGCTTTGAGATTAATAGATGGTGCTTCCTATTCGGTTATGCCAGCAGGATGTGGGGTCGGTACGGCCGGTCTGCTTAGAGAGGCGAGAGCAATCTGTGGCGTTTGGGCCCAGTTTATGGTCGATTCTCTCAATACCCATGGTATTACAGCGCAACAAGTAACGGCCGGACGCCTGCGGGGGTTTCCTCTTGGCCCGGCCAGGCTTGACCCAAGAACAAGCCGGCCGACCAATCAGCCTGCCGCCACGCTGATGCTTATCAATAACTGGACGATTACCCGATCCGTTTGTGCTACACCAACCACAGGTGTAGTCGTGATCACAGCTACTCGAACCTTGACCAGAGCGCAAGTGGGAGCGGCCTGGAATGTGGCTCAGATAAGACAGATTGGCCAGAGTCCAGAGTTCTCTGATCTGCCAGGTGTGCCTGGACAAAGCAACCCCAATCCACCGGGCTGGTTCCAACTTGGCGATCATGCTCTGGTTCAGTATGGGCCGAACAGAGTGATATACGATCCTTCTTATGGAACGGGTCCGTTTCCAAATATTGGAGCGTGGGCCAGGGCATCTTTGGCCGGCTATGCCGCGTTCAACGAGACCCCTACCAGATACAGCCCTGATCAATTGACAGCAGACACACAGGTCACGATTTCAGCTTGCAGTGGCATTCCCCCGGCTGGCCCTCCCGCATTTGGGCTTTTCGTACCATAATATTATAGCCCCATCACCCCAAATGAAGGCGTCCAACTGGTTAGTTGGACGCCTTCTATGTTGGGTCAAAAGAAGAAAAGCCAATGAAATTTTGGCAGTACGAATAAGTGTACTGAGCCTGATTCTATTGTTTATGAGTAGAATTTATACCGGGGTCAGGCAAGTTTTAGACAGCTCAGAAAAAGCGAAGCCTTTTGACAGGATTTAGCGGAAAAGCTATTATTTAGAGCGAATTCTACTTTAAATTGGAGTAAGGTCGCAGCGTGAGTGATAATCTATCCACCCAATTTCCCAAGCCGCCGGAACTGCAACCGCTGGCTGCGCCTGCGGCCAGAGGCCGGCAGATTTTTAGCTCACTGCTGATTGTGGTCGGGGTAGTGCTGCTGGCTACCGGCGGCTGGATGTTTGTCCAGTACCAGATCGAGGCCAGCAAACCCCCACCTGCCCGCATTTTGGAAGTGTCCGTAACCGATTTGACCGAGACGCCTGCGCCGACGTCCACCCCCGGCCCACGTCCACCCCCCGGCTCAGCGTAACCATCGTTTTGCGACGCTCTCTCCCACCACGGCCAGCCAGTTGGGTGATACGGTGCTGGTAAAAGCAACCAACACCCGCGCCCCGCGGGTTTCGCCCACGCCCGCAGCGACCGCTACCCCGGAACCCAGCCCCACCCTCACCATCGTTGAGCCGACGATCGAACCGACCGCCGAAGCGCTGTCTTTGGAAAGCAATCCGCTGGTAGTTGAAGAACCCGCCGGCGCAGAACCCGTCCCGGCCTCGTCCGGTGAGGCGATTGCCTCGCCGATTACCCGGATTGTGGCCGAAACCATTGGCCTGGATGCCTCGGTGATTGGTGTCGGCTGGGTAACGGAAGATCGCGGCGGCGTACCGACCAATATCTGGAGCGTGGCCGATTTCGCCGCCGGCTGGCATAAAAACTCGGCTTTGCCGGGTCAGGGCGGCAACATTGTTCTGTCCGGCCACCACAATATCAAGGGCGAAGTTTTTCGCTACATCATTGACATGAACGTGGGCGATGTTGTCACCATTTATCTGGGCGATCAACCCCACAAATACGCGGTGGTGGACAAATTTATTGTCAAAGATAAAGGCGAACCCGACGCCGTCCGCCGCGAAAATGCCAAGTGGATTGCACCTTTCAACGAGGAACGCCTGACCCTGGTGACGTGCTGGCCCTACACCAACAACACCCACCGGGCCATTGTCATTACCAAGCCGGTGCAGTAATATGCACTTCTCTCATTCATCCCAAATTTGGCAGCAGTTCCCCCAGCTTGTGCCCGGCCTGCTGCTGGTCGAAGGAATTCACCCGCAGGCCGAGGTTGAGCCGCTGCTGCCGCCCTGGTATCAGCGCGCCCGCGAGCGGTTGAGCGGAGCAACCGAGTCCGACTTGCCGGAAGTGTCGGCCTGGCGGCGGGCTTATGCCCAGATGGGCCTGAAACCGACCCAATACCGCTCCGCCGCCGAAGCGTTGCTGCGCCGGTTTCGCAAGGAAGACGATTTGCCGCGCCTGCACCCGCTGGTGGATTTATGCAATGCCGTCTCGCTGGCTTTTGCTCTGCCGGTGGCCGTGTTTGATTTGGCCGGGGTGGAAGGTTATCTGGAGGTGCGCCACGCTCGCGGCGACGAGCAATACCTGGCCTTCAGTGGCGAGACCGAAGCCCCGGAGCCGGGCGAAGTCATCTTTGCTGATGCCGCCCACCACGTCCATGCCCGCCGCTGGACCTTCCGCCAGAGCCGCCGCTCGACCATCAGCCCGGAAACCCGCCGTGCCCTCATCGTCAGTGAAGGTCTGCATCCTACCGCTCCCACCGATGTCCCCGCCCTGATTGAAGTCCTGGCTCAAGCGATCACCGCTACGTGGTCCGCGCCTCGCTATCAGGCTGTCCTCACGGCTGCCGCGCCACGTTTGGAGTTCTCGCTGGATTAACCCCCAAAAGGGTTGCTAATTATTCATACATTGCGCTACTATAGATGTTCAGATAATGTTTTGGGTAGGGGCACGGCCTTGCGCCTGCCCCACCAGGGGCGACCGCAAGGGTACGCCCCTACCCAATTCAA
>JAAUSP010000731.1 GCA_012032575.1 Anaerolineales bacterium
AGCACTATCTGGCCTTCCTGGCTGATCATCAGGTTGGCCGGCTTGATGTCGCGATGGACCATGCTTCGGGCATGGGCATAATCGAGGGCGCTGCCCAGGGCCAGAAAAATCCGGGCGATTTCTTCAAGGGTAAAGGGCTGATTGGCCGCCAGACGCGCTTTTAATTCGTCTTTGAGGGTTGGGCCGTCAATGAACTCCATGACCATGAAGTACATATCGCCTTCAAGGTTGAAGTCAACGGCCTGCACGATATTGGGATGGCGCAGTTTGCCGATGGTCAGAGCTTCGCGCTCAAACCTGGCAATAAAATCTTTATCTTCGACCAGATGGGAGTGCAGCACCTTGATGCCGACGTAACGATCAAGGCCGGGCTGGTAGGCCTTGTAGACTTCGGCCATGCCCCCACTGCCCAGCTTGGCGACGACCCGATAGTGGCTTAACGATTTGCCGACTAAATCTGCCATGTAAAGCTAGTCCTGTCCGTGAATGGAGTTGGGATTGGGTGGTAAAGCAAATATTGCTTCATTATAGTATAATTCGAGCCGGTGCGTCAATAGGTCAGTTGGGTAAAAATCGGGTTGGCTTGTACGGACACACAGGGTCGGGTAAAATAACGAACAGGATATTTTAAGGAAGCAGGCTATGGCAACGCCACCTCCCAATGATTTTTATTTTTTTAACTCCGAAGACCCGGACCAGGCCGCCGAGTTGGTGGTAGACATCGTCGCCCGGCGTATCCCCGAAAAGTTCGGCATTGCGATTGACGACATCCAGGTGCTCAGCCCGATGCATCGCGGGGCGGCGGCGCGCGGGCGCTGAATGAAAAGCTGCAAGCCCGGCTCAATCCCCTGCGCTACGACCGGCCCGAATATCGCAGCGGCAGTCGGGTTTTTCGGCCGGGCGACCGGGTGCTGCAACTGCGCAATAATTACGACAAGGATGTTTTTAATGGGGACATCGGGCGGATTGAAACCATTGACCTGGAAGAGAGCGAAATCCGGGTGGATTTCGAGGGGCGCAGCGTGACCTACGAACTCAGCGATGTGGACGAGCTGACCCTGGCTTATGCGATGAGCGTCCACAAAAGCCAGGGCAGCGAATATCCGGTAGTGGTGCTGCCGCTGCTGACGCAGCACTACATGCTGTTACAACGCAACCTGCTCTATACCGCCATCACCCGCGCCAAAAAAATGGTGGTGATCGTCGGCACCCGCAAGGCGATTGCGATGGCCGTCAAAAATGACAAAATCACGTCTCGCTGGACAGCCCTGGCAGACAGACTGAGGAGAAATGGTGAATTGTGAATTGTAAATTGTGAATGGTTAATGATCCTTATTCATTCACAATTCGCTATTCACAATTCACCATTCATAATTACTCAGTGCATTTCGGCTTCGCAGACGCCGATGCCGCTGCGGAGGAAGTTGAACTGCACATTGGGGTGATCGGCCAGCAGCGACATGGGCACGGCGGTGTCGGGTATCTTTTTGGAGATCATCAGCGTGGTCAGCCGCAGGCCGAAAGGGTTGTCGTGAGCGCCGGCATGCCAGATGGACACCTTTTCCGCCCGCCACGTTTCCACCGGCCCGACCGAAATCGCCTGGCTGGGCACGTTCTGCACCACCCCACCGCCCGACGTGCGGGCGTTTTGTATCAAAGTGATCGGGTGCAGCTCCACCACGCGGGTGGTCAGTTGGCGGTAAACTTCCGGTGGCGGGGGGTTGTCCTGGTAGGGAGGCTGGCGCTTGGGCGGGTCGTTGAAAGCCCAGTGCTTCACCTCGCCCTGGCCGCCCTGCATCACCACACAGCGGGCCTGACTCCAACTGGCAATAAATTCGGTGGGGTCGGCGGCGGGAAAGTGAATGTTTTCCAGCGGCATGCGCAGTTCGGGCCGGATGCGATTGAAGCAGAGTTCCATATCGGCTTTGGCAAAGCTGAGCGGAAAATCAATACTAGCCTCTTTGCCGTCCACCACCCACTCGTCCATGCCCCAAAAGTGAGCGTGGCGCAGGTCAATTTCCAGTTCGTTGACCAGCCGGGCGACCAGCGGCAACTGCTCCGTCGGCCCGATGGGGCCACAAATACCGGCGGGCTGCTCCGGGGTAGCCTGCCGCCATGAGGTAATGTATTCCAGCGCCTCGGCCAGGTAGAAATCCTCGATCGTGTCGTAGAATTTCACCGTGAAGCCAGGCCGGCTCAAGCTCAGCAAATCATCGGCGGTCAGACGAGCAGCATCGTCCAGAATAGCGCGGTCCAGGGTGGTGTAATCCCACCACTCCGGCGCGACTTTACTAATCGGTCTCATAGATTCTCCCTCGAATTATAATGATATTTGATGGTGAGGTGGATTGGAAGGTTGGAAGATTGGAAATATCCAACCTTCCAACCTTCCATCCCTCCACCCCAAAGTCTCAAGGCAAAAGTCGTTGGGCCGGCGTGCGCGGCCAGACATCGGCGCTGCGGAAACCTTCGGCGTAAGAGACGTTGCACTGAAAACCACGGGTGCGGGCGACCACGTCCATAAATTCCAGCGCATCAATGTTATCGTGATCTTTCAGCCAGGTCAGTTGGCTCTGGTGACAGGCGAGCATCTGCCGTTTCAGGTCTATCGTAGCGGTGATGTCAACGTACTCGGTGGGATGGAAGCCTTTGCCGGCAATGGTATCCATGTAATAAATGGGGGGAACGATCGGGTGAGCCGGATGGGCCGTTTCGATATTGGGCAGGCTGGCGATAAAACTGGTATCGAAAACCAGGCTGCTGACCACCCGGTGGTCGGGGTGGTAGTCGTCGGGGGCGTGGGTGATAAGCACATCGGGCCTGGCCCGGCGGATAGCGTCAACAAAGGCCAGCCGGGTTTCGCGGTCGTTAAAAATTAGTTCATCGGGAAAGCCCAGCCAGATGAACTCCGCTCCAATGACCTCGGCAGCGACCCGCGCTTCGCGTTCACGAATCTGGGCCAGTTCCGGCGGCTTGATGATCATGTGTCCGGCGGTCCCATCGGTAGCAACGGCCATAACCACCTCGTGGCCTTCCTGCACATAACGCGCCAGTGTCCCGGCGCAAAGAATCTCCAAATCGTCGGGGTGAGCGCCGATGGCTAATATTCGCATCCTCTCCTCCTGGGTTGATTAGCCCCATTTTACATCAAGCGGTATTAAGAAACAAGCTGGACAACTTTTGAACTCCATTTGGCTATTGTTGATTCCCCCTTTTTTAGTTACAATGGAAGACAACGGGGAACGCTATGGCTAACGACCTGATCCTGATTGTGGACGACGAAGAAAATATTATCGAACTGGGCCGGCTCTACCTGGAAAACGAGGGCTTTCGGGTGGAGGCGGCGAAGGATGGCCTGGACGCCCTGCGAAAATTTGAAAGCTTAAAACCGGCGCTGATTGTCCTCGATTTGATGCTGCCGGAATTGAACGGCTGGGACGTGTGCAAAAAGATCAGAGCGGTGAGCGAAACGCCGATCATTATGCTGACCGCCCGCACCGACGACGTGGATAAAATTGTCGGCCTGGAACTGGGCGCAGACGATTACATGACCAAACCCTACAATCCCCGCGAGCTGGTGGCCCGCGTCAAAGCGGTGCTGCGACGAGGCAAGGCAGCCGCTTCTCCGGCCAATACTGCGCCCGCCGAACCCGTATTGCAGGCCGGGCCGCTCACCCTCGACCCGGCCCGACGCGAGGCCCGGCTGAATACCGG
>JAAUSP010000732.1 GCA_012032575.1 Anaerolineales bacterium
GAAAGGTATAAGTCATTTTTTACCTGCATAAAAGTAAGAATTGGAGATTGGAGATTAGAGATTGGAGATTATTAGCATGAATCTCCAATCTCCAATCTCCTCTTGAGTTGGATAAGTTGTTTAAACTTTGATCCTAACGCGCCTATTATAGCGCAACCCCCGCCAGAATAAAACCCCTGGTATCCCCTTGGGCAAACTGTCAGTTTGCCCTACATACTTAACTAAAAAAAGAAGGTTGGAAGGTTAAAATTATACAACCTTCCAACCTTCCAACTTTCCCCTACTGCACCTGGGTCAGGCGCGGGTTTTGATAGGCCAATTCCTCTTCAACCAATCGCACCAGCAGATCATCCAAATTTGCCACCGAGTAATCATCCACATGATGGGTGGTCACCTCGCCCGGCGCGCGCCGTTAGTGGGGCCGGCGTAGGTCAGGAAGATGAAGCGACCCTGGGTGTATTGAGCCAGTTGGCGGAAAATGTACTCGCCCTGGTCGTCCAGGCCGCTGCTGGCAATCGGAAAGATTTTGATCCCGCGCTGAGCAGCGTTGTCCATCTCGACGGCGTAATCGTAATCCTGCTCGTAATCCAGGTGCGGCGGCGCGTCGGCGACCAGGAAGATGAGCTGAACCGTCTCGCTACCTTGCCACTCCACCTTATACAGCGCATCATGCAGGCCCTCGTTGAGCGATTCGGGCGTATCGCCACCGCCGTCGGCGGAAACGGTGCTCAAATTCTGGGAGAACTCGTCCACGTTGGGCGTAAATTCATAAGCCTGGCTCACAAAGGCATCGTCCCGGTCCCGATAAGCCACCAGCCCATAGCGGGTTTGCGGCTGGCCGGGCAGCGCGTCAATTTGAGCGGCCACGTCAAAAATTGTGTTTTGAATTTGGGCAATTTCGTCGGCCATGCTGCCGGTGGCGTCAATCAGAAATAAAACATCCAGATTGATCGTCTCGGCTTGCGCCTGGCTGTCCAGCGTGACCGTCCAGCGCTCGTTGAAAGAAGTCGAAACCTCGCTGTTGAAGCGGGCCAGACTCAGATTCTCCTGCACCCCATCCTTTTCTACTTCCACCTGAAACCGCTCGACCTGCTCCAGCGGCAAGTTCAACGCCAACGGGTAAAACATAACCTGGCCGTTGGCATAGGTGCGGGCTTCGTAAACAGTTTGCCCGTTGGCCAGAAACCGGACGGTCGCGCCCAGCACCGGAATGCCCTGCCCGTCTTTTACCTCGATGATGTAACGCTCGCTCACCTCCCGATCATGCACCGGCAGTCCCTGGTACTGGCGGCGGTAGAGCAAATAATCGTCCCAGGCTTTGTTATCGTCCACTTCGCCGGCCCGCAGCGGAGCAGCCTGCTGTGGTGCTGTCACAGCACTCTCACTGGTCGTTACACCGGCCCTGTCCGCCTCCGGCATTACCAATGCAGGCAGGGGAGCCATATCAGAGGGTGTGGCCGTCGAGGCGTAGAGTTCCACCGGCGCTTCTGCCGCAGGGGCGGAGGCAACTTCTCCGCTGGCTGCTTCGTCAACGGGAGCCGACTCCCCCGGCGCGCCAATTACTACCTCCGGCTTGGCGGGTTCGGTCTGTTTCATCTCAGCCGTCTGTCCAAAGCGCAGCCGGACAGCAGCAGCAATCCAGCCATCCCTAAAGCCAACCAGCCTTGTTTAACATGTAAAGTTGACATCTTAGCTCTCCTTTAGATAATATAATCAAATGGTCTGTTGCAGCTAAGACGGTAGGATGAGAGAAATAGTTCCCTGAGAGAGGCTTCGATGCCCAAAGAAGATGCCAAACTAATTTTGATTGTTGACGACGAAGCCCGCATGCGGCGTTTTATTAAAATGAATCTCGACCTGGAAGGCTACCGGGTGATCGAGGCCAGCAACGGGCTGGAAACGCTCGACCGGGTGCGCGAGGATTTACCCGACCTGGTCCTGCTCGACGTGATGATGCCCGAACTGGACGGCTTTGAAACGCTGCGTATTATCCGCGAAACGACGCCGGTGCCGGTCATTATGCTGACCGTGCGCGACGACGAAGATGACAAGGTGCGCGGCCTGGAGCTGGGCGCGGATGATTACGTGACCAAACCCTTCAGCCCGCGCGAGCTGAACAGCCGGATCAAAGCCGTGCTGCGCCGCACTGAAATGGACAACCCCGACGCCAGTTCGCTGATTGTGGTGGACGATTATTTGCAGCTCGATTTTGGCAAGCGCCAGGTGTTTGCCGGCGGTCAGGAGGTCAAACTGCGCCCCACCGAATACCGCCTGTTGTATCACCTGGTCCAAAACGCCGGCCAGGTGATGACCCACGAGATGATCCTCAACAAAGTCTGGGGCTACGAGTATCGCGACGAAAGCCAATATGTCCGGCTGTACATTACCTACCTGCGCCAGAAAATCGAGCTGGACCCGGCCAATCCCCGCTACATTTTAACTGAGCGCGGCGTCGGTTATCGTTTTGTGGATTTTGAGCGTTAGCCATGAACCTTTGCTTCATCGTCAACCCGGCCGCCGGTTCGGGCGGATTTCAAAAACTGGTACTGGAAGCCGCCGAGCATCTGAAGCAATTCGACTGTACGGTGGAGCGGGTGGAAACCTGCGCCAAAGGTGACGGCATCCACCTGGCCCGCCGCGCCGCTGCCGAGGGCTTTGATGTGGCCGTAGCCGTGGGCGGCGATGGCACAATCAACGAGGTGTGCAACGGGCTGGTCGGCACGGAAACCGCCCTGGCAGTGCTACCCGCCGGCACGGCCAATGTTTACGCCGCCGATGTGGGCATTCCCATCTGGTGGCCGCTCAACCCCGGCGCGGTCCTCAACGCCGCCGAGGTGATTGTGACCGGCCAGCACCGCCGGATTGATTTGGGCCGGCTGCGCCTGGCCGACGGTACGGAACGTTACTTTTTGATGTGGTGCGGCATCGGCCTGGATGCGGCCATCAGCGAGGCCATCAAGCCGGGCGACACCCGCCGCCTGGGGATGGGGGCCTGGATTCTGTCCGGGCTGCTGGTCACGTTTGATTTTATGGGCACACGGGCCACCATCCGCACCGACGCCGGGCTGGTCAAAGGCCGGGTGCTGCTGGCGGTGGTCAGCAACGGCCAGTTGTACGGGCGTGTCTGGCGCATGTCGCCTGAAGCCAAAATGGACGACGGCCTGCTGGACGTGGGCATTATGACCGGCCACGGCTGGCCGTCAACTATCAAACACCTGGCCGGGTTGACCTTCGGCATCGCCGCGTCGTGCAACTTCCCGATCCTGATCCTGTCCATGTACTGGAAGGGTTTGACGACGAGGGGCGCGGTGTGGGGCGCCTTGTCGGCCTGGTTTCGGCGACGGCGATCGTCGTCTTCTCCAAGGCGGTGTGGGTCACGGTGCTCGGCAACGCGGCGCCGTTGTTCCCGTACGAGCAGCCGGCGATCTTCTCGATGCCGCTGGCTTTCCTGACGGCTTGGGCGGTCTCGGTGCTCGACAAGAGCCGCGGGCGCTCAACGAGATCGCCGCCTACGACGACCAACTGGTTCGCGCCCAGACCAGCTTCGGTGCGGCCGGCGCCGCCAGTCACTGACGCGGCAAAAACCACGACCAACTCCGGCGGCGGAGGGCGAAAGCCCTCCGCCGTTTCGATTCCGGTGTTTCGATTCCGGCGGACGCGGCGATCCGGCCGATCGGGCGTCAGTAGAAGCCGAGCAGGAGTTGCGCCGTTTCG
>JAAUSP010000733.1 GCA_012032575.1 Anaerolineales bacterium
AGTGAAACCCAGCCCATGAGCCAATTCATGGAGCGCAACAGTCACAAAGTCGTCGCGGCCCGGCTCAGCAGCAGCGGTCACAACGACCAGTTGGCGTCCTGCTTAAACTTCAGGCTGATCTCCTGGTCGCCGGGCAACAGATCCTGGCCGGCGAGCGCATTAGCGAGGGCAATGGGGTAGTAGGTATCGGCAAGCGGTGCGCCGGTGAAGTTGCGCACATAACTGGTGGCATCGCCGGTGGCAAGCGCACCGGCGGGCACGCTGGATGACCAGCAGGCGCGCACAGCGATGGGTACAGGCGTGGTAAGCAGGCCCCCCCAGATCGTCGCGGCATAGTCAAGCGCCACACGGGCACCTTCAGGTGGCGCGGGGCAGTGCTCATCCCATGTCACCAGCATGCCGGCAGCCTGAGGCTCGCCGGGGCTAGCCCATACCGATGGCCCGGCGGCGAGTAGCAGCAGGGCAAGGATAATCGTGAGCATCGGGCGGAGGGAGTGGCAGTAGGCAGACAGCGGCAACTTCATCGCATCGCTCCTCCTCGTTGAGTATGGATGCCTTCATGCAGGGACGCAGGCGCCGGGAGAGTCGGGGCGACACAGCAGAGTCCTCGCAACTGCCCTAGTGTAGCACTGCTATGGTCAGGGTAATAAGATCAGCCGGGGATAGCTGCAAGATCAACCAGCACAACAATTCAGACGTCTCTTCTCGGTTATGAGGCAGGAGGCGAGGAGGCGAGGAGGCGGGAGGCGAGGAGGCGAGGAGGCGAGGAGGCGAAACTCGTTTTTCGATCCGTGCGGCTGTTGCTTACGATAGCCGAGAGTCTTTAGATCAACCCTATCTCGTTTGCCAGGATGAAATCTGGATTCAATTCAACCCCGGCGTGTTGAAGATAAAGATTTAGAGCCAATACTTTTCAAATAACGCTTTTTTGTCTTTGAGGAGCGGAGCATCCTCAGATACGGAGCAGTCCCGTTCGCATCTGAGGATGCTCACTCCTCCTTATTTGAATAGTATTGGATTTAGGGCAGTTCTAAAAGGCTGGTACGATTTATGGGACACGGATCGAACGGATCGAACGGATTTTGAGTTGTTTTTTACTCCCCCGGATGAAAAGTGAGTTCTATCTCATTTCCCTCTGAGCTACTGCGTGTTTTTACTTCATCCGCGTAATGGAGCGGAGATATTATCCAGGGGTCAAAACCCGGCGGAATTGGCCGCCGGTGGATGAGTTCCAAAAGTTCCGGCGGAAGCTCAACGGGAGGCGGCCCCTGGTCTATTACCTTTATGACCAGTGACCGTGCCTTTAGCCAAAAGATCACCATAACTTCTTGCAGCCCGGCATCCGGTGAAGGATTATGCTGAATACTATTGGTGACTGCTTCTGCCACACTCACCATGATATCTTCAATCCGTTCACCTGAGAACCCCATTCGCTGCGCTAGGGTGTTAGCCACGTTTCTGGGGATTTTTTCATACCCCAGTTCACTGGGAATGGAGACCTTCACAATTCTTGAAATTTCGGAGGGGCTTTCCATTTGTGAGCGCTGGCTTTCTACTTTTAGCAGAGTCTTAACTGCGAAGTCATTGCTGAGGGTGCTTTTCAATAAGAGCCTGGGCACGATACCAGGCCGGGCCGCGGCCGGCCTGAACCGGCAGGCCCATTGTTTTGGTGAGGTAATTGTATAAATCCCGATGGCGGCCTGTATCGTGCAGCTCCAGATCGGTCTTATGGGGTTGTTCCAAGCCATCCATCAGCCGCAACAGCTCCCGGTACTCTCTTTCCGTAATTTCCTCGATTTTATAACCCCGCCTGAGCAGGGTGAAGGCATTGAAATGGATGGCGGCTTTATCTCTGGGCAGGGTGAGGCCGGCGACTCGTACCAGGAAATCATAGAGGGCCAGATAGGTGAGGTCAAGCTTGCCTGAACCGGGTACATCCACTGCCTCAAAAAGTCGCTCTAGTGCCCGATAGTCCTCGTAACTAAGCCAGGCTTCTCGGCCTTCCGGCACCACATTGAGTTCCAGAAAATCTTGCTTATTCCTCATAGCCCTCCGCCAGAATTTCTTCTGCCATCCGATAAATTTCCATTGCGTCTGCAGGTGGTCGGAAGCCCATCTTTCTGAGCATCAGGTACAGGGCGTAGTGGTCGCCGGAAGCATACAATTCGTTTTGCGCCGGGGGCTGAATGGTGGCAAAGAAGTTGTTTAATTCTTCCCACTCGTGTTTGGTGATTTTGTAGCCGGATGACTGGCTCATCGCACTTCGCATCCCCTCACGTTTCGCGCACCCCTTGGGCGTGTGGGGGATGAGTCCTCCTACGGAATACGGGTCGAGATGAATCTTAGCATACCTTGACTGTTTTTGCCAGTCGTGGAAAGTCGGCGCTCACATTTGCGACTCCTCTAGCTCAATCGCCAAAACTAATGCCTAATTCACGGGCGGTCAGCATCGTGTCGCAGTCGAGGGGCACGGATTTCATGCGCCCGGCGACCAGTTCCAGGGGGACGTAGCGCACGGTCGGCGGGTCGAGGGCGACCATGACCCCGGATTGGCCTTCGGCCAGGGCGCGGACGGCGGCTGCGCCAAAGCGAAGTGAGAGCAGCCGGTCGAAGGTGGTCGGGGTGCCGCCGCGCAATAAATGACCCAAAACCACAGCCCGGCTTTCCTTGCCGGTCAACTCCTGGAGTTCGGCGGCTACCTTGTCGCCGATGCCGCCCAGCCGCTCGGCCCGGCCCACTTCTTTGCCGATGACCGACACTGTGCCATCCTTGGGCTTCGCCCCTTCGGCCACCACGACGATAGAAAAATTCAAGCCGCGCCTGGCCCGGTCCTCAATTTTGGCCGCGACTTTGGTCAAATCGTAGGGGATTTCGGGGATCAGGATGGCGTCGGCGGTGCCGGAGACGCCCGCGTTCAGGGCAATCCAGCCGGCGTAGCGGCCCATCACCTCGATCACGATGACCCGCCGGTGGGCCTGCGCGGTGGAGTGCAGGCGGTCTATACATTCGGTGGCAAACGATACGGCGGTGTCAAAACCAAAGGTGATGACGGTTTGATCGAGGTCATTGTCAATGGTTTTGGGGACGCCGACCACCCGCAAGCCTTTTTGGGCAAAGACATTGGCAATCGCCAGCGAGCCATCACCCCGATGGCAATCAGGGCGTCAATCTGCTGCCGCCGGAAACCCTCCATAATTTCGTCGGTGCGGTCTTTTTCGACAAGCTGGCCGAGAACGGCCAGGGTAGGGTAGGGCAGCGGGTTGCCCCGGTTGGTGGTGCCTAAAATGGTGCCGCCCAGATGAGTAATGCCGCGCACGCTGTCGCGGGTGAGGAGGATCAAGCCGCCTTCGGGGTATTGGTCGGCCAGAAACAGGCCGTTATAGCCCTCCCGAATCCCCACGACTTCCCAGCCGCGATTGAGCGCGGCCAACACTGCCGCCCGAATGACGGCGTTCAGGCCGGGGGCGTCGCCGCCGCCGGTGTTGAGTGCGATTCTGCGAATTTCCTGGGTCATTTTTTACCTCCTGTAATAATCAATAATCAATAATCAATGGTTAGTGGTCAAGGGTTAAGGTGGTAAGTTCGATGGCGTTGTCGGGCTGCGGCTGACCGTTGACGGTCGCCGGCAGGCGTTGACCGGTCGCCGGGTCGTACATGCCGACCAGCAGGCGGTACTCTCCGCGAGGAGCGCCGTCGCGGAGGGTCAGGGTGTAG
>JAAUSP010000734.1 GCA_012032575.1 Anaerolineales bacterium
TGATTAATAGGGTCAGGGTCAGGGTTGGGGTCGGCCGTCGGGGATGGTGGTCGCTTAAAAACTATCTCCATTGGTTTTGAGGACGCCAGCTATGATGAATCGCCGCTGGCGCTGGCGCTGGCTCAATATATCGGCACGGAGCACCATCCGATCACCTTCGGCCCGGCTGATTTTGACCTGTACACGACGGTGATGGGCCACCTGGAAGAGCCGCAGAGTTCGGCCACGGCGCTGCCGATTTACAAACTATACCAGGCCTGCCGGGACGCCGGGCTGACCGTCGTGCTGACCGGCGAGGGGGCCGACGAACTTTTGGGCGGCTATCATTGGCACCGGGGCGATGCGCTGGTGCGTCCGCTGCTGGGCTGGCCGGAGGCGGTGCGGCGGATGCTGGCCGCTTCACCCCTGCCGATGTCGGCGGCGGCGCGGCGAGTGCTGGCACGGGGGGCGCACGATATTCCGACTCGCTATCGGGATTGGCTCGAAGCGGGCGGTGATGGTTATCGCCGCCAGGTCTTGTCCGGCGCAGTGGTTCACGCCTTGAACGGGACGGTCGCTGATGTCCCGGCGCTCTGGGCCGAGCTGTTGCGGGACCGCTCTCACGATGCGCCGCTCCACCAGACCATGTGGCTGGAAAGCCAGACCCGCATGGTGGATTTTATCAATTTTGAAGTGGATAAAATGAGCATGGCCAGTTCCATCGAGGCCCGCGTGCCCTACCTGGACCATGCGTTGTGGGAGTTTTGCGCCACGCTGCCGCCGCATTACAAGCTGAAGGGCAGCGTCGAAAAGCATCTATTACGGCAGGCTACTCAAGGACTGCTGCCGGAGGCCACCCGCATTCGCCGTAAAAAGGGATTGGCCTCCCCCTATGCCGGATGGCTGCGCGCTCCCCGGCTGCCCGATTGGGCCGAAACGGCTCTGGACCCGGCGGCTCTCCGGCAAACCGGTCTGTTCGATGCGAATGCGGTGCAGGATTTACGTCGGGCACACCAGTCCGGCCGGCCTCACCTGGGACCGCTGCTGATGGGGGTATTGAGCACCCAAATCTGGCACGACATTTTTATCAAGGGGAACATGTAACTACTCAGCCATGTCATTTCGACCGTAGGGAGAAATCTCCGAGGCCGATGCAGCGCAGTAGAGACGCTTCGCGGATGAACATTGAGTATTTTCTCTGCAACTGGCTAACGCCTTAAATCTCAGGTAGAAGAATCGTGCAGTCGGCTCCTTCAACACGCAACACGCAACACGCAACACGCCAAATCACTCTTGTTGCTGCCCTCCTCCTGATTGCAGCCGGCTTTGGCCTGCGCTTGTATCAATTGGCCGCCGAAAGCTTGTGGTACGACGAGCTGCTGCAACTGGATATTGCCCAGGGCTTGCCGCCTGAAATCGGCGGGGTGGCGAGCATTTTCCCCGGCTGCGGGGTCACGCGGCTGTGCCGCTGGATTACCTGCTCTCCCACTTCTGGATTTTGCTGGGCCGGGATGAGGGTTGGACTCGCCTGCCGGCAGTGATGGTCGGCGTGCTGGCGTTGCCGGTGGTGTATCAGTTGGGCCGGCGCTGGCTGGGCCAGCCGGCCGCTTTGCTGCTGCTGGCGCTGCTGGCGCTGTCGCCGCTGCACGTGCGCTACAGCCAGGAAGTGCGGCCTTATGCCCTGGTGTTGCTGGGGGTCACGCTGGCGGTCTACGGCTATTGGCGGCTGCGTGAAACCGGACGGCTGCGCTATTTTATCCTGCTGCAAGTAGGGGTGCTGATTTTTTCGCTGGCCCACTTCTTTTCCTGGACCCTCTTTGCGCCGCTGCTGCTCTTCACTGTGCTTGACCTGTGGCCCAAAACCCGGCGTAAACAAGCGATTAAATTGATCGGCCTGCTGCTGGCCACGCTGGTTTTGCCTATCATTTTGCTGCTCCTGTCCGGTTGGGGTGGTTTATTCTACACGGTCAAGGGGTTTGGCGAAGCGCTGGTCGAGCCGGATAAATTTAGCGCCGCGCCGGAGCAAAAGCTGGATAGAGGGCAAGGTCCGCTGCTTAACGCCGATTTTGTTAAGGTTGAAATTTTGACGCCATTGGTCGGCAGTTCGACCGGTACTTCTCTGTGGGTATTCAATATCCTGGCCGGGTTGGGCCTGGTCTACCTGGCGGCCCAGAAACAGTACCGTCTGGCTTTATTTTTGCTGCTCTGGCTCATTCTGCCGATTGCTATTATTGTGGCCTTTTTGGTCTACCGGGGCGCTTTTTTTGCGATTCGCTACATTATTTTTGTCCTGCCGGCCTATCTGACCTTGCTCACGTTGGGCATGCTGGCCTTGCCGCGCTGGCTTAAATGTGCCCAACCGCGCTGGTTATCGCTGGCGGCCCTGCTGCTGCTGAGTAGCCTGGTTTTTAACGACTTTCGGGGTGGCCTGGAGCGGCTTTATCTTGACAAAAATAAGGAGGATTGGCGGCGGGTCGGTAACTTTATTAACCAGAACGCCGGCCCCAACGACAAGGTCATTGCCATGCGGGCCGAGCCGGTTATCAATTGGTATCGCTCCAGCGCCTGGGCTGCGCCCAACTACTTCTGGACCCTGGACGAAATCAAGGAGACGGCCGCTGCTGCGCCACGTAGTTGGGTTGTTCTGAGTTTATTTTCTGCGCCGGTAGATAGTCAGGTGAAAGCCTGGCTCACCGAGCAGGGAGCGGTCCATTTTCCGTTGGACCCGTTGATTACCGTCTACTATCTTGGCCCTGCGGCCACACCCGACCAACTCCTGGCCGAAGTCCAGCGCTTTGCCCTGCCGGTGGATCATGCGCTCTACCTCAGTTTGGGCCAGCAAAACCGCTCCCGGCCAGAGGTGGCCCGCCAATATTATCGCCTGGCTATTGAGCACGCCCCCACCGATGACCTGCGCGCCGAGTATCAGGCGGCATTGAATGCGCTGGCTGGGAAATGAAAAATAAGAATTTAGAAATTAGAAATAAGAACGGACGCAAGACGCAAGACGCAAGACGCAGGAAGATAGTTTTTACTGTTCTCGTAATTACAGCGTTGGGCTTTGCTTTGCGCCTGTACGCCCTGGGCAGTGAAAGCTTGTGGTACGATGAACTGCTGCAACTGGATATTGCCCAGGGGCCGCTGAGCGGTATCCTGCCCCAGTTGCCTCGCCATACGGCGGTGCCGCTGGATTATTTCATGTCCCATTTTTGGATTTTGCTGGGCCGGCAGGATAGTTGGGTCCGGCTGCCGGCGGTGATGATCGGCACGCTTACCCTGCCGCTGGCTTATGGGTTGGGCCGCCGCCTGTTAGGTCGCAGTGAGGGCTTACTGTTAATGGCCCTGCTGGCACTTTCCCCCTTTCACATTCGCTACAGCCAGGAGGCTCGGCCCTATGCCCTGGTAGTTCTGGGCGTCGTGCTGACTGTTTACGCCCTGTGGCAGTATCGAGCGAGCAGGCGGCGGCGTTATCTGGTCATGCTGCAAATCGGGGTGCTGATTTTTGCCATGGCCCATCTGTTTGCCCTGGTTATTTTTTTACCTTTTGTGCTTTGGGCCGGACTGGACTTTATCCAGGCCCGTCCGCGCTTCGCAGCGGCTCGCACCCTCGGTGCATTGGTGGGGACGGGAACGGTGGCGCTGGTCATTCTGCTGGCCTTGGGATATGGTGGTGCGCTTTTTTTACTCGACCCGCGAATTTTGGCAAGGCCGTAGCCGAGCCGGAAAAGTTC
>JAAUSP010000735.1 GCA_012032575.1 Anaerolineales bacterium
GCTCGAGGCGCTGGTGGCCAGCCTGGACTCGATTCTTCAACAGGTCAGCGCCAGCCTTCAGCAGATGCAGCAAGCCGTGTTAGCCGCGCGGCAGGCAGAGGTATCGTAGGTGTCAGTGGGGGTTCCTCCTACGTCCTCGGGTTCGAGGATTTGGTTGACAAACAGCTCGTAATTCTCTTTGCTTTGCTTATGCCGATAGTACAGTTCGATAGCTTCCAGCGGGTCCTCCGGCATGGCCTGGTCCTTCACCAGCGAGTGGGGCCACTGCCCTTTGACGAAACTGTACAGCACCTTCCAGGCGACCTCCTCGGTGCCGCAGATGTAACGCCAGGGATTGCCCAGGCTGTCGGTGATATGCAGGAAACAGGCCGCAGGAACATCATTTTCCTCAATCGGCGGCGCAGGCACACGCCTGGCATCCAATCTGAGCCGGTATATTTCCAGCAGGTTCTCACAGTCGTCGAGCGGGACATCAGCCAGGAGGGGGGTATTATTATATCCGGCATATTCGGCCCGATCCAACGGGAGGGGTATTTCTCTCATCGGTGTCTGCACAAAGACGCCGTACAGGGTTGCGCCCTGGTCTTTCACCGTCGGCAAGATTGCCAGCCGCTGGCCGGTTTCGATATTGACCAGGATATGCCGGTTAAGCGCCTGAACCCACATCGGCGGCCTCCTTTTTTACGGTCATAAAAAATTCTCCTTTTCTGGCCCCCTACAGAGGGCCACTTTATCGCTTTTCCCCAATTGGAAAATTAGCCAACGTAAGGGTGCAGCCCATCTACCTGGATATCGGCGGGGTCCATCGGCTTACTCCTTGAACAGCCGGTGCAGCCCGCTGAGCCGCTCCAGCATAACCGCAGGATGGGTGCTTTTCATGGCGTAGGTCATAGCATTGTAGAGCGACCATTGGGTGCGGCTGCTGAACTCAGCAAAGCTCGGTTCCAGCCACTCCTCACGGGCCACCGGCAGTTGCCGATCGGTGATGATACTCCGTCCCCAGGCCAGGCCCAACATTTGATAGGCCATATCGTCGCTACAGCGGGCGGCGTGTAAGGCGCTGATGTCCTGGACCAGTTGGCGGTGATGGCCGGTGGCCTCGCGGGCGGCTTCGTAGAGCATATCTTGCAGCCGGGCGATGACATTCTTGGTGTTCTTGCGCACCACCTTGACCAATCCGGAGAACATCAGGTTGGAGCAGACAGTCACCTGCCCGCCCAGGCAGATGCCTTCGGTCAGGGTTTTGTTGTACGAACCGCGCATACCGCAAGCAAAGGGCAGATTGAGGGGTGGCCGATTTGTAGGTCAGTGTCCCAAACATCTGCTGGTCGTTTTGAGCCAGGATAAAGCCCTCATCCACCAGTTCGTACTCGCCGGGCAGGGTGTTACCCAGGATTTCTTTGGCGATGGTCGCCAGGGTTTGATAAGGGACCGGATGCCAGGTCTCGGTCGAGGCCGGAGCCGGGATCAGGCCCAACTCATCGAAGGTAGCTGTCCGGCAGCCCTTGGCATATCGGCCAGACAGGTAAGCCTGACCGTGTTTGATATTTCTTTCTGAGGGCAGGATCAATGTGGTCGTCATAGAATTCCTTTCATAAAGGATGAAGGATGAAGGCGAAAGGATGAAAGGAAGAATTTTTCATCCTTCCGCCTTCATCCTTCATCCTTAGTTTTATAAGCCTGGGATAGCGGCATCGGCTTCGGCCTTTGCCAGATAAGTGGTTTGCAGATCGGCCAGGAGTTCAGCCAGGACCGGCAGGATGTCCGCCGGCAGCCGGTTGATCAACTGGACCGCCTGGCTTTTGAGTTCGGCCCGATGCTCGGCTTCTTCGAGGGCCTTGTATTCCAGTTCATCGCTGTAGGCGGTGCGGGTCGTCCAGACCGCCTGACAAGCTTCGTTGAGGCACATCGCGCCGCCGTTGAGCTTGACCTGGCGCTGGCCGCAGCGGGGACAGGTAAACTCGCCGGGTTCTTCAGTGGCGTGAACATTGGGGACCGCAACCATCTGGCCGCTCGCCGCGAGCGTTGCCAGGCGCATCTGTTCGAGCCGTTCAGCCTCGCCGGGGGCGAGATGGTGGCCCACCTGGCCCTGGACGTGGACCGCGCCGCATTTGGTGCAGGTCATCGTATCCGTCGGTACGGTGTATAAGCCGCCGCTGGTGCAGTAAACCCAACGACAGCGCAGCTTGATCCCCTGCCGGGAACTGCGGGCGTCGTCTACGATCAGATGGCCGGTACTGTGACCGTTGCCGTTACGCATGGTGCTGACCACGTTCTCGACGTGTTTGGCCGTCACCGGCGCCGGGGCAGTGTCCACAGCGGTCTGCCAGGCCCGGCGCTGCTGGTCGGGATTGGGCAGGACGGCCAGGGGCCGGGCCACCGATTCGGCGGCTGGCAGGGGGTAGCCGTTTTCCCAATTGGGGAAAGGACCCGTTGAATCTTGGCGAAATCGAGCAGCCGGTAAACGTGGCTGGATTGAAAATCGAACTCCTGCATAACGCACTCGCGCCAGGAGGCGTAACCGAGGGCCTTCCAGCCTTCACGCTCGTGCAGTTCCAGGAGCTTCGCGCCGACGGTGGAGATGTCGGTCTTGATTTCTTCAATCATTATGCGGGCCTCGGTTTCGGTCATCGGGGTGATGATAGTGAGATCGGTTTGAGTCATAATAAACCTTCGTCTTTCATGCGGTGATATTCCCGGTCGCCCCACTCCGCCCAATCGCGGGCCTTGCGTTCCTCCGGGGTGAGTTGTTCTTCTTCCCACTCGGCCAATTCCTGGATGAAGGTATCGACGCTTAAGCGGCCCAGGTAGTCGAGGATGCGGGCGCAGGGGTCACAGACAAAATGAGGCCGGTTGTGCCGGTCCACCACCACGTGGGTAGCCGTGACCGGCTGCTCATCCGGGTGAGCTGGGTTGCAACAGGTTTGTTGGGTCATGAAGTTGCTCCTTGGTTACCCCCTGGCCCGCCGTCTATGCCTGTCCTTCGCTTCTGCCTGGGACTTTGACGGTAACTCCCAGATTCGATATCGTCCCTTTTCCACGTGGAACGCGGCGGGTCATCGAATGGGAAGGGCCGAGTGTGCAGTTGCCGTTTGGTAAGGTGATGCGGTTGACACGAGTCGGGCCAGGGGGTAGTGTTAAGAAAATTATACAATAGTATAAATACTTTTGTCAATATACAAAACCTTAAAATTTTACAAAAATATCTTGACAAAAGTATAATCAAAGAGTAATATAAAATTGCTACCGAATTGTGGCAGAAAGGAGGCAACGTGGATATGGTACAACTACGGGTAATGCTGGAGGAAAGACGTGGTAATGTTTCGATTGAGGATTGGGCCTTTGAGATCAACAAAGTGGTGCGACCACCCGATAATCAACGATTGAAGGTTGTTACACTCTACTCGTATCTCAATGGTACTCGAAATCTTACCGGAAAAGGCGCTCGGCTATTGGCCCAGTATTTTTATCAACAGGGCGACTTTGATATGGTCAATGCCATCAGCCAAATGACGCTTGGAATTCCCTATCCTGCCCCCAATGGTGGAGGATCAAAAAACTAGCATTGCCCCAAAAAGAAACACCCGTGCTAGTTTCAGCACAGGTGCTCTTTTTGGGCAATATTCTGCCACACATAGGGCCATTGGCCCAAAATTCCGCCCCTTCTCTCCCACCGGCCCGCGAAGCTGTTGGAGAGGGGGCT
>JAAUSP010000736.1 GCA_012032575.1 Anaerolineales bacterium
ATATGCTGCAATACACCTTTCATACTGCCGCTTCAGTTTTCCATCGGTATAAGCGATCCATCCCATTTTGAACCCGTGACCGCCACCCTGCATATGACCATTTAGAAAAGCCCAGCAATCGGAATAATAAGTTGCCTGTTCTGCGTCTCCGGGCATAAGTGTTCCATTAGAAAATCCTTGATCACCACAATACCAAGCACGACAACCATTATAATATACCGTACCGTTACGAACGTGTCTGAATCCACTCCCATCATTGCCTGGAAGCGAAGATGATAATGAATCAATGCAATTATACACATCACAGTTAGTTGCCCAGGTTGTGTCTTTGGCTTCCCCTCCAAGAACAAGTCCGGCACCATGCACATTGTATACTTTACAGTTTTCAATTTCCAGCCCTCCTCCATGAATACTCCACCCTTCAGCCCATTTGTTTGAGGCCACCTGTCGGACGTTACGCACCTGTAAACCATAGAACTTGACATGATTAACGTATACAGCACGATTCCAAACGATAAACTAGATAATGGATTTCGAGTGTTATTATTATCCAGAATTGGAGGGTTACCAGCGGCAAGATCCGGGGGATAGGCCATGTAGACAAGCGGGTTTCCTTTCGATCCATCTCTGGTTACAGCATAACCGGTTCCACCTTCAGCCACACCGGGATAGAAATGAGTACCTGATTCGGTTTTAATGTTCTTGTAGTAAACCCCACCCTTGAAAATTACGGTATCTCCACCTTTCAGGACCGAAGCGTTAAATGCCTTGCCCCATGTCGCCCACGCTGTTTCAGGGGTAGTGCCGTCATTATTATCATTCCCATCAGGATCAACCCAATAAACAGACTCGTAGACGAATTCGGATACAACGGGTGGTGTGGTGCAGGAAATTATGAATAGTGATATTGAAATTAAAATTAATGTTCTCATGCCTCGTGTTTTTTAAATCGTTTCGGAATAAATACAAGCAGGAGCCACCAGGGGATATAATTGTGAGTAACGGCAACACTCCAACCCGTGGACCCGCCACTTTCGTTATAGGTCATAAAATACAAGTGCATATATCTTCCTGTAGAGGTTAGTTGTACTCCGTTACTGATTGCCTGAGCGGTGTATTTGCCCAGTAAATTACTGTTCGAATGACGGCCATCAAAGACGAATAGGTAATCACTTGTCGTCAGTTGGCTACTGGATTGAAACGTAATCGTAGCAGTATTACCGTCCCCGGCATCAATGGTATATTGTTCGTCCAGCCCTGGAGAATAAGTCCCTCCAAACTCAGTATTGGTCAGTGTGGTTTCAGTGGTTACGAGTGCATCATAATCAAATATGTTATCCACGATTGAATCAGGTACGTCAATGGGTGTACCGGCAGGGTGGAAGTTGACGGTTCCGAAGTAGCTATCATTGGTTGGAACCCAAACGCTGAGGTTGTCGGTGAGCAGATACCACGTATCAATTAACTGGTTGCCATCGTCATACCCTCCGCCGGTCCATGTTTTAATACCTATACCATTGAGCGTTGCTGTATCATCTATAATAATCCTCAAATCCTCCACCTGATTAGCCCATACGCCATCTATCGCTATTTCTACAAGTCCGTTATATTCTCCCAAATCATTTTGCCTGACCCTTATTGTCATGTTATACCAGACGCCCGGAGTCAAATACACGCTGTCCAGCACAGCAGTTTTCCCATCGTGAGGAGCATAAGACTCAGTGCGATCATATAAATAGGTGTTAAACTCAAACCCCTGCTGGCAATAACCCTGAATCCTATATCCATATCCAGCAGCGGGAACCTGATTTGCCGGCGGACCGGGTGATGGTGCAAAACCATGTAGTTTTAAATCCGGAGTAGAGATAGCACCTCTCTCCAATTTTATGTTGGAAGTGAACATCAACTCAGTATATCCAGATATAATATTCCAGTTCCAGTTCAGCCCTGAATAATACCATTCGGACGTAGGAAACCCCTCAGCGTGAGTAATCTTTAGCACCTTAGTTGTCACTCCATTAATCTCATCCTCTACGATCTGTGGTGCCTGCATATAATTTGGAGTGCCATAGGTACTGGGGATATATGTTTGCATATCCGTTATGTCAAAACTGGCATCCAGAGACAGACTTTCAAAGTCCCATCTTTGCAGGATCGTAAACGCCTCTTCTTCTATCTCATAAGCTCCAATATCTGGATTCGCATCCCTTGCCGTTCCGCTATAATCTGTGGTAATTCCAACGTCGATGCCATTATCAACCGCATCAGAAGTGTCATTAACCATAAAAGTCGTATCTGATGCATAAGAGCCTCCTTCGCCATCAAATAAAGGATTTGTGTTTGGACCATATCCGTTAGCTTCATAGCCTAAAGTGGAAGTCCAATATGACCAGTTTCGAGTTCCAGCATTATAATAAAATGGAGAAGTATCCGTCGAATTGTAATAAATATTATAATTACAAGTTAACGTGCCAGTTGGTGATGGCATATAAAAATATTCGCCTGCGGCACTGGATTTTGTAAATCCAATAATATTGTTAGTAAACGTTACTGTTTCCCCGCTGGCAATATCTACTCCATCCAAATATATACATTTAGACCATGTAATTGAATCTGTACTCGTTAACACATTGTGGTAAAAATTCAATGTGCCAAGTTCGGCTGGGGAATGCGTTGATCCATAAATCGCATACGAATTATTATTTGTGATATTATTATAAATATCAATGTTGTCTGACTTCTCGGCGTTTCTAAAGCTGATGCCATATGAAAAGTTACTGATAAAATTGTTAAATATGGCCCCTTCCCTTGCACCCTGAAGATGGACCCCTTTTGAACCTCCTCCAACTGCGTTGTACAACTTATTCCCCGAAAACTCAAACGTATCCACATCGTTAAAATACCATCATAACAGTCTGTCAAAGTCGCAGATAGTTCCGTAAAAAAGAATTCATTATTACGAATATATATATTATGCGGAATGCTTCCCGTCGCCTGGGTTGCTCCAAAAAATACATGTCCATGAGTTTGTGCTGCCGGATGCTCAATCACATTGTTTTCAACGTAAACAAATGCCAAAGTGTCTGGATAATCCCCCTCACAAGCCCAAGCTTGTGTAGCAATGCCAAAACAACAATTATAAGCATAGTTATTTTGTATATAGAGATTCACCCCACCATGAACGTCATAAGCCTCCCATGATGGAATATTCTGGACATTGTTGTATCTCATATATCCATTAACGGGATTCATGTCTGACTGCTGAATCGATGTGTAAACAATCCCGTATGCCAAATCCTGATAACTTGATCCGAGTCTGACATTCTTAACAAAATTATGCTGGGCAAAGAAATTTGATTCTCCGCTAACTACATCTCCACCCATAAGGAAAACTGCATTACGGCCTATACTTTCGAAATAATTGCTATTTACCGAAGATGTTGCAAGAGTAGTTTGTGTAGTATCCCCGACAACTATATTGTAACAGTTTAACCAGCCAACAACACCGCCATATCTACAATTCATTATCATTAGACTTTTTCTTATAAAGAAAATTAAAATTAAAAATTATTTCTTTGCATTAATGAATCCCCCGAAAGACGTTTCTAGACAGCCAAAGTGCATTAGAACAAGACCAAAAACTTGGCTTTTTTACATGCCAAGGCCCATACTAAGAGTAATTTTATCACATGTGATAGTAT
>JAAUSP010000737.1 GCA_012032575.1 Anaerolineales bacterium
GGTGACATCATTCGCCCGACCCACCCCGCTGCCGCCTCGCGCGGCACAATCTTTAACCTTTCTGCCAGCGGAAAAACGCCCACCGTTTCGCCCGTGGCCGGCCGCTCGATCCAGGCGGACAGGTGATATTCGCCCGGCGGGGTATCGGGGAAGATGACCAGCGCAAAATCGTCACGGACGACCATCCCATCCTGCCACTCGGTCCGCGCCACCGGGGCGACTGTTTCAATCGGATTGCCGTAGCCGCGAGTCTGGTTGTTGTCGTCAACCAGGCTGAGCCGCAGTTTGTCCCCCTCAGCCTGGCCCTGCCACTCCCAATACAGCGAGATGAGAACGACGCTTTCGGGATAGGCTGTTGTGACCGGCTGACCGGCCTCGTCGGTGAGGCGGTAGCCCAGCAGCTCGGCCTGGCCGACCAGGCGGGCTTCCCCGGCCAGGGTGTGCGGCAGGCTTAACGAGGGATAAATCCAGGCGTAATCCAGCCCGTTCAGCGTGACCGTATACACCGGCGAGGCCGACACCTGAAAAAATTGTAGTGCGCCTTCCGAGGGCAGTTGGCGCTGGGTCTGGTTGACGTAAAAAACCACGTAATCGGCGGCCAATCCCGGCTTGGGGCTGCGCGAGATTTTTTTCGTCGTCAATCTCGTAGATAGAATGGCCCTTGAAATAAGGCTCAAACGTGGTACTGTACCAGGAAACCACCTTGAGCGACTCGGCGGTGGGCAGGGTATTCAGAAAAGCCGCCGCCTGATCCAATCCCTCGCCCCAGCCGACCTGCATCAGCCGCGCCGCCATCTGCCCTCCGCCTGCCAGCGGGTTGTAAAACGAAAAATAATAGGGATAAGAGGGGAGTATGAAGGCGGCTTGAATGATGAGGACAAGCAGAGGCAGAAGTCGAGTGATGCGTGATGCGTGATGCGTGATACGTGATACGTGATACGTGATACGTGACACGTAGATATAACCGATGGCGGCCAGCATGGTCAGAGGGGGGAAAATAGGCAATAAATAACGATCCTGTTTTTTGCCCCCGTAGGTGACGAGGAGGGTGTAGAAGAGAATGTAGGCGAGAAGGATGAGTGAAACGTAAAACGTAAACTGTAGGGAGCGTTCACGAACCTGTGGCATGCGTGTAAAAACGTCATTGCGAGGCCGTGAGGCCGAAGCAATCTCCGCTCCGGCGGGGGAGACTGCTTCGACCTTCGGTCTCGCAGTGACATGTTGATCTACAGACTCGCCCACACTTTGCAGTTCATTCGCCATTCGCCATTCGCCAATGCGCCATTCGCCATGCGCCATTCGCCATTCGCCCCCTCGCCACCTGCCAAAGGAGTAATCCCAGCCCCACCAGCACCACCGGCGTGGTCCGAAAAAGAGCGACGATGGGATAAAACAGCGAGCCGGGATCGGGGACGGGCTGGCCCAGAAAGAAACTGCCTTTGGGATGAGAGCCGCCCGAAGCGCGTAGAGCGTCATTCAAAATGGTCGTCACCGGGCCGAGGGGGTCCACCCACATAGCCGGCCACAAGGCCACAAAAACCACCGCCGCCGCCAGTGACCACCACAGCATGTCTTTGAGCCAGTGGCCTAATACTTTTGACAGTCGGTGGTACGTGGTGCGTGTTCCGTTTATTTTATTTTGCCAGAGGCAGGTCAGGAGCATTGTTACGGCAGTAAACAGGCCAATGGAAAGGGCTGGGTATTTGGAGAGACAGGCCAGGCCGGCGAAAGCGCCGGAGAAGAGGAGGAAGATAGAGGATGGAAGATAGAGGGTAGAGGATAGAGGATAATTTAAGTGTTTCTCAAACCTGTTCGTTTGCTGGCTGGCTGTGGCGCGGATGAGGGTCAGCAGGGAGAGCCACATGAAGGTGCTGGCAAAGGCGTCGTGGCCCAGGACGCGGGAAAGAGCGAGGGAGAAGGGGTCGAGGGCCAGCAAGCCGGCGGCCAGAAATGCGCCCCAGCGGCCCAGAAGGGGCCGGCTCCAGTAATAAGTCAACCCTACCGCCGCTGCCGCCACCAGCACACCGGGCAGGCGCAGCGAAAAAGCATCGGCCGGGTCGAGCGGGTCAAAGGGAATGGTCCGTCCAAACTGGCTCAGCGAACCGGGTGCGCCCTGCCGCAGGTATTCCAGCACCATCCCCAGCGCCCCCGGCCCACATGGTGGTCACGCCGGGAGCCGGGCTGAGCGATACATTTTCGATAAAGGGAACCTGGCCGCCGGGGGCGGTGTTGGCCCAATCACCCCGCAGCAGGGCCTCGAAAAAAATACGGGAACGGCCAAACCAGGAGCGGGCTTCGTCGGCGGTGAGGAAAACGGTCAGACCGGGCAGGCGTAAGGCCAGGGCCAGGACCACACAGCCCAGGCCGGCCCACAGATCGAACTTTTTTACCGGAGGTATCATCGGCTGTGCATTGTACCATCAGCCAATGGCCCAAGCAAGCCCAGCCAACAGCCGCTCCTGAACCGATGGCTTTGAAAGTTAGCAGGTTGGGGTTCACCGTGTTTAACCCAACAAGTTACCTCATCCCAAAATGTGTGGGGGCGAGACCCATCCTACGGGCTGACGTGTAGGACAGGGCATTATGATGGGGTTGTCCGGCGACGAACGTAGAGCGCCTTTGCTGCCGTGCCTGCCGTTTTTCGTTCTTCGATCTCAAGATCGTCACGCATGCTCTTCACCAACTCACTTAATTTCTTGAACCCATAGAGGCGCGGATCAAAATCTGGCTTGAGCTTGGTGAGATAATTCCCAAATGTGCCGAGATTCACCCAGCCCGCATCATCATACTGAGTACTCCCCAGGGCATTGAGAATAAACTTTTTCGGGAGCGCCGGTGATGACGACTTCTGTGATGCCAGCGCTTCGCCGGAGGAGGGTGAAACGAGCGGTGCCGTTGGTGTAACCACCGGCTGGGTCGGGTTGGCGGTCGTCTTTTGGGGTGTGACCGGACGGAGGAGTTCGGTAAAGATAAATTTATGGCACGCATTCCGAAAGGCTTCCGGGGTTTTCTGTTCACCAAAGCCCAACACGGTTAACCCCTCTTCGCGGATACGCAGGGCCAATCCAGTAAAGTCGCTATCGCTTGAAACGAGACAAAACCCATCAAACCGTCGGGTGTAGAGCAGATCCATCGCATCAATAATGAGCGTGCTATCTGTTGCGTTTTTTCCGGTCGTATAGGCGAATTGCTGCATCGGTTTAATCGCATAAGTTTGCAGCACCTTTTTCCATTGGGTACTTTCCGGCGCGGTGAAATCGCCATAAATCCGCTTCACTGTGGCCTCACCAAAGGTGGCTATCTCGGCGAGGAGTCCCTCAATAATCGTTGCCTGGGCGTTATCGGCATCAATAAGGACGGCCAATTTGAGCATTGGCTCGTCCGATTCAGGTTTTATCAAGCCTTTTGAGGTGCTCGCCACAATGACCTCCAGGGTAGGCGGTGCAAACACCGCCGGGTTAATCTGTTTGAGCGTACGATGATGAAGCGCAGGTGCGCCATCTATTGACAAAGTATACGCTCAGCGGGTGGTTTGGGCAAGACGATGGAAAAAGGCCGTGATTTGGAGGCCGGCTAACGATCATGAGTTTACCGGCCTGCGAGTGGGCAATGATAATTCCATTATACAACCACTTCGCCAGCAAAGCACGGTTGAAAAAAGGCCAGGATAGCAAGTCGGGTACAGCGATTTGTT
>JAAUSP010000738.1 GCA_012032575.1 Anaerolineales bacterium
AGCCAAAGGCCCCCTGGTGGCGCATCACGCCTCCCTCTCCCTCTGGCTCTTCGCCCTCATTACCTTCTCCTCATGACCATCGCCTCCAAAAAATCTATCCGCTACCTGCTGCCGGCCTTCCCCACCTTTTACCTTTTAGCTGGTCTGGCTCTCTTTCAATTCGGCGAGTCAATAAAGCAGCGAATCACGGCCTGGCCCAAACTGCTTTCCCCCCCTGCTCCTCCGCTCCGCTGCTCCCCTGCTTGCCTTCCTCTTCACCCTCTTCTACCATCCCTACTACTTCACCTACAACAACCCCCTACTGTTGGGCTGGCTGTGGGCGCCGCGCACGCTGCTGGTCGGTTGGGGCGAGGGGCTGGACGAAGCCGGGCGCTATCTGAATCAACAGCCGCCGGGTGTGGTCGCAGCCTGGTACGAGTGGCTCTTTCCATATTATTACCAGGGGCAAGTCGAGCCGGCCAACATGGATAACCTGCTCACCGCCGATCACACGGTCTTCTATATTAATCAGGTTCAGCGCAACCTGCCCGACCCCAACGTTGTCGCCTATTTCCGCCGCCGCCGGCCCGAACATGTCGTGCGGCTGGCCGGGATTGATTAGCCTGGGTCTATTCCGGCCCCCATTATCGGCTTCCGGCCCGACCCCGCTCCGCAGTACCCTCTCGGCGGCGAGTTTGGCGGCGAAGTCCGGCTGCTGGGTTACGATCTGCCCTCGGCTCCCCGGTCAGGCCAGCCGCTCGTTGTCACGCTTTACTGGCGTGTGCTCGCAACGCCGCCTGTGGAGCGCTTTGTCTACCTGCGCCTGGTTGACGCCCAGGGCCGCGTCTGGGCCAAAGCCGACAGCCCGCCGGTGATGGGTTTCTGGCCTGTCTCCCGCTTGCAGCCGAATATGCTCGTCGAAGATGCCCAGGAACTACCGCTGCCTCCCGGCACCCCGCCGGGAACCTACCGCCTGGAAGTTGGCTGGTACGACCCGGCTACCGGCCAGTCTTTGGCTGCCAGCGGCCAGCCTCTCGGCAGTGGTGGGGGACTGCTGCTGGGTGAAATTCAGGTAGGGTGGCAGTCTCTCTCGGTTCCGCCCGACCTGCCCCACCAGACCGACGTCGCCCTGGCCCCCAACGCCCACCTCGCCGGCTACGAAGCTCCGCCGCCGGCCGCTGTCACCGGCGATGTATTACCCCTCACCCTGGCCTGGCGCGAAGCCAGTTCGCTGTGGGATTTCACCGCCGTGCCCAACAATTTTGTGAGGTTCGAATGGCGGCAAAATAATCAAACCGTCGCCGAGCAGCTTGACCCGCTGCCGTTCCCCATCGAAACGTGGGGCCGGGCTGGCTTTATTGCGTTCGCAGCACGAGGTCATCGTGCCGCCCACCCTAAGCACAGGCCGCTATGAACTGGCCGTTATGCTCCACACCAGCAGCGACCCGGCCGGCGAAGCCTTTTCGCTGGGCGAGGTGGATGTCACCTCGCCCCCGCACCAGTTCGACCTGCCGGCGTCGGCCAGCACGCCAACCGTTCCGGCCCAACTCGAACCGGGCATCACCCTGGCTGGTTACGAAACCGAGTTGACCCCCCAGGGGCTTAAGCTGACGCTTTACTGGCAAGCCGAAACGCCGTTCACGACCCGCTATAAAATTTTTGCCCAACTCTTATCGCCCGATAACACCCTGCTGGCCCAATCGGACAGCTTTCCGGCCGGTGGTCAGCGCCCCACCACCGGCTGGCTCCCCGACGAAATCATCGCCGATGCCCATACCCTGACCTTTTCCACCCCACCACCTCCCGGTAAATATCGGCTCATTGCCGGCCTGTACGATCCACTGACCGGCCAGCGGCTGCCGCTGGTCAATGAACAGGGCGATGCGATTGCGGTCACTGAAATCACCCTGCGTTGACCTCGCCAGGACACGCCGCCATATTTTCCCCCAAACAAATTCTCCGGTATAGTGAGGGTAGTAGGCCAAACCTCCATCTTCCGGTAGCGATTCTTCCACCCGGATTATGTCAGATCAGCCGATGTTTCCAGCCTTTTTTTGCCTCATAATCAAGGAGTATTAGCCCGTAACTTCCTGCTCCAAAATCCATGGATAATTCACAGCTCAGAGCCAAAAACCCTGTACGGGCCATTCACAATTCACAATTCACAATTCACAATTCACAATCCTCTTCCTCTTCCCCTGTCTACGGCCTACCGTCTATCATCTGCTGGCTGCTGATCCTGGCCTTCGCCCTTTTCTTCAGTGCTCTGGCCGTGCAGCAGCATCGCGCTTTTCAAACCAACGGCCTGGATTTGGGCAATGTGGATCAGGCCCTCTGGAATACGGCTCAGGGCCGTTTTCTCAACTTCACCCTGATGGCTCCCATTCAGTCCCGCCTGGCCCTCCACGTCGAACCGATTTTGCTGCTGCTGGTCCCACTCTACTGGTTCAACCTCGGCAGCCCCGAAACTCTGCTCATCATCCAGGCCGCCGTTGTCGCCCTCGGCGCATGGCCGCTCTATCAATTGGCAATAATCAATAATCAACGGTCAATGGTCAACGGTCATCTATCCGCTGGCTACTCTCTTCTAGCTGTTATCTTCCCTCTGGCCTATCTGCTCCTCCCCACCCTGGAATCCGCCGTTCTGTTCGACTTTCACGCCGTAACCCTGTCGGCGACGTTTTTGCTGTTTGCTTTTCTGGCCCTCGAACAGAAAAAGGATGGCCGCTTTCTTGTTTTTGCATTATTGGCGATGGCTTGTAAAGAGGATATGCCCCTGGTGGTGGCGATGCTGGGGGTGTACGCCGGGTTGGCCCAGCGGCGCTGGCGTTTGGCCGCTCTCGCTATTGGCCTGAGCGCCGCCTGGTTTAGCGTCGCCTTTTTCCTCATCCAGCCCCGTTTTGCCGCCGGCGGCAACATCCAGCTCGACCGCTACGCCTGGCTGGGCGACAATCCGCCGGCCATGCTGTGGACCCTGTTCAGCCGGCCCGACATGGTTTTCAACCATCTTTGGCAGCAGGCCAACCTGCCCGATTACCTGATCCGGCTCTTTTTCCCCACCGCTTTCCTGGCCCTTTTCAGCCCGTTGACCTTACTGCCCATGCTGCCCACCCTGGCCGTCAACCTGCTCAGCGACAACCCCTTCACCTGGCGATTGGAAGATTTTCACTACGGCGCACCCCTGGCCCCGTTTCTGTTCATTTCCGCCATCTACGGCATCCAACGCATCAATGAATGGGCGAATCAGCGAATGGCGAATGGGCGTATGGTGAACAAACATTCGCCCATTCGCTCATTCGCCATTCTTCTCCATTGTCTGCTTCTGGTTTTTTCCATTATCTATCACCATTATCGCGGCTTCACCCCCCTGGCCCGACCTTTCGCCTGGCCTGAAGTGACGACTCATCACCAGCGTTTGGCCGCTCTGCTGGCGACTCTTCCTGCCGACGCGCCGGTGTTCACCCAATCCAACCTGGCCCCGCATCTGACCCAGCGCCCCATCATCTACGGCGATTTCGCCTATTTCACCGATCCCCACTTTCCTGCGCCCGCCAAAGCCGAGGAGATTGTGCTCGACGTGACTTCCTTTGAAAATAGCGGCGGCCTGCATCAATTTCTGCGCCGGGAATTGCTGGAAAGCGGTCATTATCAACTTGTCAGCACCGAAGACTGGTGTCATCGCATTTGCAGCCGACCCATTCGACAAGCTCAG
>JAAUSP010000739.1 GCA_012032575.1 Anaerolineales bacterium
CCATTTTCCAAAGGCCCTGGCCCCCGGCAGCGCCATCAACCGGGGAAAGAAGCGCGATTCCAGCCGGGTACCGACCGGGGCATGCAAAATAAGGCCGTCAATGTGGGCGGCAAAGTGCTGGGCAAATTCCAGCGCCAGCGAGCCGCCGATGCCGTGCCCCAGCAAAATCAAGGGGCGCGGCTCGGCGGCCAGTGAAGTTTGCAGATAGGCGGCATAGTCACGCAGGTTGCGCAGGGCCGGGTCAGCCGGTTTATCGGCAAAACCGGGCAAGGTGACAGCGCGAAAAGAGATGTCCGCCGGCAGATGAGGCTTGATCCGCTCAAACCGGAAAGCGCCACCGCCGTTGCCGTGCAGGGCGATCAGGGTTAGCGGTCTGGCGTTCACCCCACACTCTTGTCCCTGATGGCCGCAATCTGGGCAAAATCAGGGTGGTCGCCGGCATGGCGATATTGGTGCCGCCATAAAATCTGGCCGTCTTGCACCAAAACAGCCCCGGCATTTGCCACGGATCGCCGACGGGAACGCCGGAGGCATGGCCTTTCAGCGTGGCCCGGATACCACAGGCCCACACCTCGGGGGCCACCATCTGGCGCAGACTGCCGCGTTCCAGACCAAAAGCCCGGTAAAAATATCGGTTTGCATCGGAGACCGCCCTGGCCTCCGGCCACGACCCGTCAAAGAAGGCTTCGCCGTCGGCTACCGCACCCTGGTAGAAAAAGAGAATGGGCGGGTAAGCTGGTTGAGCCGAGGCGAGTTGGCGCAAATCTTTGACCGTTTCGCGGCAGAAGAGTCAGCCAAAGTGGCGCAGAAAGACCAGCAGGGTCGCTTCGTGGCCCAGTTGATCGGCCAGCGTGCCGGGGCGCAAGTTGACTCCCGTAACAAGGGTGGTAAGGATGGTTGAGTTGATGGATTTCATAATGGTTTTAAAGTTTCTCCGATTAAGTTGCTTCAGATTTTTGGGGCAGACTACCCAAGCGAGTCGCCTTCTCTCAAACCTAACCCGGACCAGCGAGCCAGCCTGGCTCGAAGTTCCGGGCTGACCCGGCTCTGGCTCTCATAGGCCAGCACCAATACCACGCCCAGGACCAGCAAAACGTTGGTCATCAGGAAAAAGACAAACTCCTCGACTGGCAGCACGCCGCCCAGGTAAATTGGCAGCGATTGGGCCGGGTCAATGGTCCATGTGCCGGAGCCAATCGCCAGCGCATCGGCCAGGCTGAGGTAGAGGGTCATCGGCAGCAGGGTCAACCCTATCAGCCGGCGGTGCCGCCACAGGATGTCGGCCCCAAAACCGCACTGGAACATGACCGGCGGCAGCGCCCAGACCAGAATCAAGGCCAGGTAGGTTCCGGGCTGCCAGCCGGCGGCCAGAATGGCAGCCATGCCCAGCCAAATCAGCCCTAACCCGCCGAGCAGCACGCCTCTTGTTACTTTACTGTGCGGCAGCGGGTTCGGGTCAGGCGATAAGCGGCGGGCCAGCCAGAGGAGCCACAGGCTGGTCAGAATGGGCTGCAAGACGAAAAAGGTGTACTCTTCGATGGGGACCCAGCCCAGAACGAGGCCGGTGACCAGGTCGGGGTTATAGGACCAGACCCCGGTGGCAACCAGGTAATTATCCCAGGGGGTGGTATAGATAAGGGCCACAATGATATGGCCGACCACAACCCGCCACACCGGCCAGCCGCGCAGAGCCGGGGGCAGGGTCAGACCCCGCCGACCGTCCACCCAGGCCAGCAGGGCCAGCAGCAGGATGGGAATCACTAAAAATTGAGCCAGAAAACCAAAGTAGGTCATAGACTTTTCTCCTGGACCGGCACTAACTGGGGGCCGGTGGGGGTATCGAGCACCTGCAGCCCAGGCCGGCCATCTGTTGGCGCAGGGTATCGGCGCTGGCCCATTCACGTTGAGCGCGGGCGGCCTGACGCTGTTCCAGCAGGGCCAACACTTCCAGCGGTGGCGTCCATTTGGGCCGGGGGCGCTGGCGTGTCGGTGACAACTGATAGGGCTGGCAAAAAGTCGCTTGGCAGCCGGTACGGCCCTAACTCGGTGAGGGCAAAAGTCTGACCGGCCAGAAAGCGCTGTTCAATCCCTGCTTTGAGCAGGGTAACGCCGCTGCGGCCCATCACCTGGCAATCGCCGCCGGCCAAATCTAGCACCAGGGCCGTATGCTCGTCGAGACCAATCACAGTTGAGTCGGCGGGTAAAAGGGCCAGCAGTTGCTCAAAACGGGTCTGGCCCATGTAGCAGCGGCTCGTATCGAGGGCTGTGCCGCCATCGGTGTTGTTCCAGTGGGGCACAAAAACCAGGGACAGGCCATACAGTCCAAACAAGTCCAGGCCCTGCCGCCAGTGCAAATCTTCGCCCACTTTGTAAATTTCATAGACCGGCAAGGTACAGGCACTGGCGGCCAGGGTGGCGGCGCTGGCCAGAATAAGCGCTGCGCCCCGGCCATGCTGGTCCAGCAGCGTGCGCCAGGCCAGGCTGTCGCTAAGCTGGCGGACGGTATAGGTGGGACTGCCCGGCCCCAGAAAAATAACATTAGCCTGCCGCAGAGGGGCAACAATGGTCGGGTCGTCGGGGCTGAAGGCGGTGCCCCGTTTACGGGCCGGGATAATCGTTACCTGGGGGTGGTAATTTTGCAACCGCTGGCGCAAGAAGTCGGCCACCTGTCCGGCCACCTGGGCCGAATTTGGCTCAAAGCCGGCCGGCGTTTCCAGCACGGCGACCTGAATGGGTTGGGCGGTCTGGCTCAACAACCAATCGTAAATCTTGCGCCCGCTGGCCGAGGTTTCACCGGAGCCAAACAAAATGATTCGTCCGGGTTGATCAGGCATGGATTGCCTCCTTGGCCTGGGCATAGGCAGCCAGGGTGCGATCTTTGGCCGCTCGGTGGTCAATGATAGGGCTGGGATAATCCTGACCCATTATACAGCTTACTTGCCGTTGAAGGGAATCCGGCATGTCCCAGGGGGTGTGAATGTGTGAGTCGGGCACGCCGGACAATTCGGGCAGCCAGCGCCGGATATACGCGCCGTTTGGATCAAATTTTTGGCTTTGCAGCACCGGGTTAAACACCCGGAAGTAGGGCGCAGCGTCGGTGCCGACGCCGGCCGTCCACTGCCAGCCGCCGTTGTTGGCCGCCGGGTCGCCATCCACCAAATGCTGCATAAACCAGCGTTCGCCCCAGCGCCAGTCAATCAGCAGGTCTTTGACCAGAAACGAAGCAACAATCATGCGTGCCCGATTGTGCATCCAGCCGCTCTCGGCCAGTTGGCGCATGGCCGCGTCAACCACCGGATAGCCGGTGCGGCCTTCGGTCCAGGCGGCGAAAGCCTGGGGATCGTTGCTCCAGGGGATATGGTCAAACTCCGGCCTGAAGCTGGCACGGCGCACCCGTGGAAAATAGTGCAGAATTGCCATATAAAATTCGCGCCAAATGAGTTCGTTCAGCCAGGTTTCGGCGCTTTGACGGGCCGCGGCGGTCGAAGCCTGATCCATGGCTTCGACGGCAGCCGCGGCGGCTTGCCGGGCCGACAGCATGCCAAAACGCAGATAGGGTGACAGTTGGGAAGTTCCGGTCAGGTCCAGCCGGTTGCGCTGTCGGCGTAAGTTTCGATTTTAGCGGGAGGGGCTGCACGATCCACAAAAAAACGCAAGCGGCGTTGGGCTTCGGCCTCGCCGGGGGGAAAG
>JAAUSP010000740.1 GCA_012032575.1 Anaerolineales bacterium
GGTATCCGTGGGGAGTACCTCGGCCGGGTCGGCGCGGGCGCCGGCGTTTCCGTGGGCAGTAAGCTGTTAGCCGCGCCGTTGGCTTGCGGGGTTAACTGGGCCGGGTCGTCCACTTTCTCCCACACCTGGTCCACCACCTGGCCATCGGCGCCCATCAAGCCCCGGCTGGTCCCATTCACGATCACTTCGACACCGCCGGCGTTACCGGCCCGCACGGCCACCCGGCTCTGGCCGGTCCAGTTGCGGCTCTCACCCGGCTGAAGAATGCCTTCAAACGACTTGGCGTCGTCAACCAGAATTTGAATCCAGGAAGGCTTGCTGATTTTTAATTCAACACTGACTCCCCCGTAAATGATCGGGGTCGGTGTCTCCGTGGGCGGGAGCGGGGTGGGCGTTTCGGTGGGGGTGGGCGTATTGCTGGGCGTCGGCGTAGCCGTTTCCACAAACGGCAGCGCCGCCATCGCTCCGACTGCGCCATCCTGACGTACCTGATTGACAATACTGCGGCTATCGCCGGGTAAAGCGCCGTTATCTTCAAAATTGGCAGCCAGAACCTGGATGATCCATGAAGGAGCCATGATGCCGCACAACCAGATAATAATCAACAAAACGGCCAGCAGCCGCAGCTTTGCGCCCAGGCTGCGTTTGGCAAACCAGACCGAAAAGCTGTTGCGATACTGCCCGATACGCCGGTTCGACATCGAGCGCGGCATCATCCGGCGGGGGTCGCTCTCCTCCCGGCGGGGCTGCGGAACCGCCTGGGGCGCATTCAGCAGAAGCGGCTGCGACGGCTGACGAGGGACGGTGGGGCCTTCAATCGTCGGCTGGCGGGCTTTTTCTCGCCGGGCTGGAGACGGCTGCTGTTTGGAAACCGGTCTGGATCGGCCAGCCGAAGCCGGGCGGGAGTCGCCTTTGCGGGTTCTTTTTTGGGGACCGCTCTTGCCTCGTGCCGGCGCGGGTTCGGGCCGCTGGACGGGCATAGACTGGGTTGGCTGCGAGAAACCACCGGGGCGAACGGGCGGCATGCCCATCGTATTTTGAGAGTGAACCGGGGGCCGCTGCGGCGGCATACCCTGAGTAAATTGCGAATGAGGCGACGGGCCGGGTTGCGGGCTGCGCGGGACCGGCTGAATGGCCTGGGTATGCTGCGAATGAATGGGGGGGGCAGCGGCGATTGAGTTTGCGGCGGCAGCGCTCGCATAGGCTGCGAGGTCGGGCCTGAACCCACTCGATGAAGCCGAACCGGCGGCATGGACCGTGAAGGATTGACCGGGCCGGCAGGCGGACCAAAAAGATGATGGCGGCCCCGGCTGAAACGGCGGCGGGGCGGTTGGTCCGGGTCCGGGAGGCAGCCCTCGCTGCGGTGCGCTTCCGCGCAGGCGGCTCATGGTCTGTTCCAGGCGCTCGCTCAGGATGCGGGTAAAGGTGACAGCCAGGGCAGGGTAACGATGCAAAAAGTCGTCAAAATCACTTTTGGTCAGCACCCAGATATCGGTTTCAACCAGGGCGTAGGCAGTGGTCGGGTGGCCTTTGCCGGAAAGCAGGGCGATTTCACCAAAGAAGTCGCTCTGGCCCAGAGTTTCCAGCAGCAGCGGCCCTTGCATGGTGTTGGCCCAATGTTCCACCTGGCCCCGTTCGATAAAGTACATCTCGTCGCTGGAACGGCCTTCGTAATAAATCGCGCTGCCGGGCTGATACCGGCGTGGCTGCAAGCGGGCCGATAGTTCATCCAACTGCATGCGCGACAGGCCGCCCAACAACGCCACCTTTTTGAGATGCGGCTCGATGGAATAGGTATCGGAAGCATTGAAACTATCGCGCAGGGCGCGGCTGAGGGCCACGCTGAGCTGTGGATATTTGACCAGCAGGTGGTCAAAATCGGTCCGATAGAGGCCCCACAGATTGGTGGGCGCGGTGGCATAGGCGGTAAAGGAGCGGGTTTTGCCGGTCAGCAAAACGGTTTCGCCAAAATAATCGCTGTCCACAAAACGGCCCACCAGCTCACGCGGCCTGCCGAGGGTTTCGGTAATCGCTTCAATCGAGCCGGCATCCACGATGTACATCGCTTCGCCGGGGTCGCCCTGGCTGAAGACCGTTTCCCCGGCGGGAATGTGGCGCAGCAACAACAGCCGGGCCACGTCGCCGAGGGCGTCTCTGGGCAAATCTTTGAAAAGCGGGATACGCTTGAGGATGGCGATGGCGGCAGACTGGTCGGCAGCGGAAAGGCTGGAGCGCAGGTTGCGGCTGAGGTTGGATTTAATGGAAGGGTTGCTTTCGGTCAGGCCGGCAAAATCGGTGGGGCTAAGCTGCCACAGGATAACTTCACCGGCGGCCTGAGCGGTGTTGGAGTGCGGCTTGTTGGACAGCACCGCCATTTCGCCAAACGCTTCGCCATCGGCCAGTTCGGTGTAATCGGCGTCGGTTTCGCCCAAAAGCCGGACGGTCCCCTGCTCGATGAAAAACAGGCCGGTGGGCAAATCGCCGCTGCGATAGATGGCTTCACCGGCAAAGTAGCGCTGCGGGGTGAGATGCTGAGCCAGCAGGCTGCGCTCGCGGTCGGATAAATTTTCCAGCAGGGGGATGTCGGCCAGTTGTTGGGCCAACCGTTTTTGATACTGGGCAATGCCCGCCCCAAAGGCCAGACCCAGATGCAAGCCAATTTCGGGGCGCTCGGCGATGAGATTGGCCAGGGCGTTGTTATCCAGCGCCAGCAGAACAGCGTTGCCGGTGGCGCGAGCGGTCAGGGCGTAGGGCCGGCCCAGAAAAAAGTCAGTTTCGCCCAGCAGGCTGCCGGGGCCAAGATTAGCCACCACCGGCCCTTTATCGTCGGCGGACAGCTTGACCCAACCCTCTTTGACCAGGTAAAGGGCGCTGCTTTCGCCCCCTTTGATAAAAACGGACTCGTTGGGCTGATAATCTTCAGATCGCAGCCGTTTGCCAATAGCTCGCTGTTCTTCGTCTGTCAACTCGGCAAAGAGCGGTGTGTTTTTGATAAAGTTTTCGTTCAACGCAAAACCTTCCCTCTTGGATTTTAGATTTTAAAGTCTGGATTTAGGTCAGCCCCAGTCATCCAAAAATTTAAATCGTCAATCCAAAACCGTCACAGATAGGCACATTGATTTACGATTTACGATTTTAGATTTACGATTAGGAAAACTTTTAGTCCACAATCGTAAATCGTAAATCGCAAATCGTAAATCGCTGAGTTCCCCCCTACCTGCTAACGCCTTGCTCAAAAACAATTTGCCAGGATGGATCAATTCCTGCCGGCAGATTGGCGCAAGGATTTTCGCTACTGAGAGACACTGCGGGTACAGCGCCTTCAGCCGCGACACTGACTAATTTGATTTGATAACGTTCAGCCGGCTCCATTTGAAAATCGGCGTAACCGGGGTCTATGTCGGGCTTGAAGCCGGTAAACAGGTGGTCTTCGCCACCGGCCCAACTGACCATAATTTCAACGCCGGGTACTCCTACGCCTAGTCTATCACGAACATAGATTCTTAGCAATCCGCCACTGGTCTCATCACACAGAACCACCGACTGAGCCACGCCAAAAGGCGAGCCAGGCCCGACGGTAGGAGTTACAGTAGGCGTGGCGGTGCGGGTCGGCCTGGGGGTGGAGGTCAGGGTTGGGGTCGGAGTGCGGGTGGGGCGGCGGGTGGATGTGGGCGTTGGAATGGGT
>JAAUSP010000741.1 GCA_012032575.1 Anaerolineales bacterium
GCAGTTCCTCTCAACTCCCAAAGCTACAATTGGCTATTTTTGCCCACGAATTTACACAAAATTCCACAAATTATTTTTCTTTTTTCGTGTTAATTTGTGTGAATTCGTGGCGGATTATTGCTTGGGAGGTGAGAGTATCTGCGCCAAAATGATTACCCCATATTCGTGTTGCGTCTTGCGTGTTCCGTCAGCTTTACCTCACGCAAGACGAAAGACGCAACACGTGTTGGCGAATTTAAATCTTGGCACTGCCCAAGTCGAGAGTATACACCAGATGACCTTTTTGAAAAAGCGCATTAGGTTCTTCAAGCGGCCTGCTTCTCCGGCTGGCCCGCAAGGAAACCTCACCCTCTCAAAAAAATAGACCCCCTCAACAATTTATGCTATACTTGTTTTATGTCTCAACAATCTGAACTTATCATTATCGGCGGCGGATTGGCCGGAACCGAAGCAGCCTGGCAGGCGGCGCAGCGAGGTATCCGCGTCGCGCTGTATGAAATGCGCCCGGTGCGGCAGACTCCCGCCCACACCGGCGACCGGCTGGCCGAGCTGGTCTGTAGCAATTCGCTGGGCAGCGCCCTGCCCGACCGCGCCCCGGGTTTGCTCAAAGCCGAAATCCGCCGGCTCGACTCGCTGATTATGCAGGCGGCGGATGAAGCCGCTGTGCCTGCCGGCGGCGCGCTGGCGGTGGACCGGGAAAAGTTTGCCGGGGCCGTCACCCGCCGCATCGAAGCCCACCCGCTGATTGACCTCCACCGCGAGGAACTCACCCGGATTCCCGACACACCCACCATCATCGCCACCGGCCCGCTGACCTCCCCCGCGCTGGCGGAAGCTATCGCCGCCCTGGCCGGCAAGGAATATCTCTATTTTTACGATGCCCTTTCGCCCATTGTCGAGGCCGACTCGATCAATATGGCCGTCGCCTTTCGGGCCAGCCGCTACGACCGGGGTGAGCAGGAGGAGGGCGATTACCTCAACTGCCCGCTCGACGAGGCCGAGTACCGCGCCTTTGTCGCCGCCCTGCGCACCGCCGAGCGCATCGAATTAAAACAATTTGAACAGGAAGACCCGCACTTTTTTGAAATGTGCCTGCCCGCCGAAGAGATTGCCCGGCGCGGCGATCAGGCTCTGGCTTTTGGCCCCATGCGCCCGGTCGGTCTGACCGACCCGCGCACCGGACGCCGGCCCCACGCGGTGCTGCAACTGCGCCAGGACAATCTGGCCGGCACGCTTTACAACCTGGTCGGCTTCCAGACCAATCTCAAGTGGGGCGAACAGCAGCGCGTTTTTCGCCTGATCCCCGGCCTGGAGCAGGCCGAGTTTATGCGCTACGGCATGATGCACCGCAACACCTACCTCAACTCGCCCAGCCTGTTGAGTCCGACCATGCAGTTTCGCACCCGGTCCGATTTGTTTTTTGCCGGACAAATCACCGGCGTGGAAGGCTATGTCGGCAATGCCGCCACCGGCCTGCTGGCGGGTCTCAATGCCGCCCGGCTGTTACGGGACCAGCCGCCGGTTATTTTGCCGCCCACCACCATGTTGGGGGCGCTGTGCCATTACGTCACCCACGCCGAGCCGAAGGATTTCCAGCCGATGAAGGCTAATTTCGGCTTGATGCCGTCCCTGGAACGCCCTGTCCGCCACAAACAGGCCCGCTACCAGGCTTACAGCGACCGGGCGCTGCAAGATTTGGATCGGCTGATCGAGACCGAGCAATTAACTGCTGCCCAATCCGGGATTTTTCTAACCGATTCTTACCTCGTGATACGTGATGCGTGATGCGTGATGATTTCAGGTCAAGAATCGTTATGCCGCTGAAGGCATCGTAGCAAAGTGATCACCAATGGAATGGAAAGAATTTCTTACTCATCCCGAAGTCTTAGCCTATCCTCATCATGAACTCCCTGGCAAATACCTGTTCCTTAAAACCCTGCACGAAATTGTAGCAGGCTTAAGAGGACTGACAACTTCCGTTGGACAAGTAGACCATATTTGTAACTGTATTCGAGATAAAGAGTATTTAAATTTGTGGAAGTATCCAGCCAGCGAAAGTTAATTTGCTTCGGAGAAAACGCGGCATAACCAGCGCGTCAAGCTGACGCCACTATTAACACGAAAATTTTTAGTGAAAATTCGTGTAATTCGTGGCGAAAAATCCTGTTTGGGACTGCCGTCGGCGGTCAATGAGGGAGCATCACCTTGAAAAATAAGCGACTGGCTCAATGGATTGAAGCGCATACCGATATGCTGGGCCGCACCGATGAACCCGATCAGGCCTTTCACGCGGCTTTGTATGAAGGCATCATCGAGATGGCCCTCAACGGCGAAACCCGCCTGATTGACCCGGTTTTGGAAAGTGCTGCCGCGCACGCTGTCGCCGTAGGCCGCTCGCTGACCGGGTTGCTGGGCGTGCCTCAACGCCTGCGGGAGCGCCTCTGGCAGCGCATCGGCGAGGAGATTGACCCGGAGCCGGCCTTCGAGATGCTGTCGGCGGTGGATATTATTTTTGTGCATATCGTCCGGGCCACCATTGATGCTTACCAGGAAGCCTCCAGCCTGGCTACCGCCGCCAAAGCCACCGAGATTTCGCGCCTGTACGCCGAATCGGAACGCAAGGTGATGGAATACACCGCCGAGGTTGCGCGGGCCAACCGCGAACTGGCCCGGCTGGAACAGGCCAAAACCGATTTCATCAGCATCGCCGCGCACGAGTTAAAAACCCCGCTGACCCTCATTCAGGGCTACGCCAATATTCTATACGACAACCTGACCGACGAGCGTGCCGGCAACCTGGCCGACGGTATCCGCCGGGGCGCGGAACGGATGGGGGCGATCATCGAAGATATGCTCGACCTGTCGGCCATTGACACCAATCGCCTCAGCCTGTTTCTGGAGATAGTCAATCTCAATAAGGTCATCGGCTTGATTATCCGGCAGTTGGAACCGGTGCTAAAGGACCGCAGACACGCCCTTCAGCTTGTCAATTTAGAGACTCTGCCTACCATCGAGGCCGACGCCTACCGGCTGCACCAGGTGTTTGCCCAACTCGTCAACAATGCCATCAAATACACCCCCGACGGCGGGCAGATTACGATTAGCGGCGAAACCATCGCCGCCACCAAAAAGATGCCGGCCTGTATCCGCATTACGGTCAAAGATACCGGCGTCGGCATTGCCCCCGAAGACCGGGAAAAAATCTTTGAAAAGTTTTACCGGGTCGGCAGTTCCGACCTGCACTCGACCAGCCAGACCAAATTTATGGGGGCCGGGCCGGGCCTGGGGCTGACCATCGTCAAGGGGCTGGTCGAGGCCCATCAAGGCCGGATTGTGGCCGAGAGCCAGGGTTTTGATATGAAAAATTGTCCCGGCAGCGCCTTTATCGTCACCCTGCCCATCGAAGCCACCCCTCGCCCCGGCCTGCAAGTCACCCGGCTGCCCCGGGCAGAGGCTCGCGGCGAAACGGCGTCACCGGCCTCAGCCTGAGCACGCCACCGATAATAAAAATGAGACGATGAGGCGAGGAGGCGAGGAGGCGAAGAATCTTTCGCCTTCTCGCCTCACGCCTCATCGCGTCTTTATTTACGAGGAGAAAATAACAACCCATGCTGGCGTCCTGCCAAACGCGCCGAAAAATTTACCTGAACTTTTTTTCGCTGCCCTCAACAAAAAAATTGCC
>JAAUSP010000742.1 GCA_012032575.1 Anaerolineales bacterium
CTCAGCCAAAATTGCTGGGCATCCATCATCGTTGCCTCCTACTGTATACTTATGCAGCAAAGGGTAAAGAGGGCTTAAGCCTGACTTGACCGTATGATTATACACAGGCTTGAGAGTGTTGTCTAAAAATAGTGCTTTCATAGCGCCACCTCAGATTTCAGGCAGACCTCATAGGTTTTGAGGTCTACCTCGTTATAGCTGGGGGCGCACCTGCTTTTACCGGGGTGTTCACGAGCCTGAACACGCCGCCAACGCGATGCGTGAAACTTCTGTAGGGGTCGGACATTGTCCGACCCTACAGAAGCTATTTTCTAAGGGGGGGCGATAATGTCTAAAAATCCCGGCGAACCCGGTATTTTTGCGGCGAAACCAGAAGACTACTGCCACGGACACCAGGCACAATAGGGCAAAAGTATAAAATATACAGGGCTAAGGATACGAGTCATACGGGGCTAAGGATATGACTCATGTGGGGCTAAGGATATGAGTCATGTAGGGCTAAGGACATGACTCATGTGGGGATAGGGATACGAGTCATGTGGGGCTAAGGATATGAGTCATATCCAGCCGTTATACAGTAAGCCTAAGCCTGTCATTTCGACCGAGCGGGAGCGGAAGGAGAAATTTTTATTACCCCTCTGGGCAGAGGAGGGTAGTAGTTGCAACGTAAGTGACGGAGTCGCAAAGCAAAGCTTTGCCCTTCGCAACATCACTTACAAATGAGCCACTACCCAGAGTAGTTTTAAAAGATTTCTCGCTCCTTCGTCGCTCGAAATGACATGGCCGGCTATTTCTGTCATAGAAGGATGTATTTCTGGTTCAACCTGTTTAAAGCCAGTATAATGTCTCCTTATCCTGGGCCTCTGGCCCGTCGAAGTGGGGGAATTTCTATGACAACTCTGGAAAAAGCCGGGCAAAAGATAACGGCGGCGCTGCTGATCTCGCAAAGCTTGTTCTCAGCCTCGGTAATTATGCTCTTTACCATCAGTTCGATTATCGCGGTGCAACTGGCCGGCAATAACAGCCAGTGGACGGGTGTACCTTCCACCCTGATTATGTTCGGAGCGGCGCTGGTGGCTTATCCGATAGGCCGGTTGATGGACCAAACGGGCCGCCGGATTGGGTTGTCGGTCGGCCATCTTTTTGGTATTGCCGGGGCGCTGGTGGCCGGGGCAGCGGTGATTCAGGAGTCGCTCTGGCTGTTTCTGGGCGGCGTCTTTGTGTTGGGCCTGGCCAAAGGGGTGATTGACCTGGGACGCTATGCCGCAGCGGAGGCCAATATTGTCAGCAAACGCGCCCGCGCCGTCAGCCTGGTGGTGCTGGGCGGCACGGTCGGCTCGATCAGTGGGCCGGCCCTGATCCACTGGACCGGCCTGGCCGCCGAGCGCATTAACGCGCCCGCTTTGAGCGGTCCCTGGTTTGCGGCGGCCTTCTTTCTGGCAGTTTCCCTGGTGCTGATTACCCTCCTGCTGCGGCCCGACCCGCAGCAGATTGGCCGGCAGTTGGCGGCGCTCGAACCCCATCCGGTCCCGGCAGGCCAGAAAGGACGCACCTTTCAGGAGGTTTTATGGGGCGAGCAGCGGGCCAAAGTAGCCGTCGCCGCGATGGTTTTTGGACAGTTGACGATGGTGCTGGTGATGACGATCACGCCGGTCCACATGCACCATCACCACCACGAAATCACGGCTATTTCCTGGGTGATTATGGCCCACACCCTGGGGATGTATGGCCTGTCGTTCCCGGTTGGCTGGCTGGTAGACCGGCTGGGGCGGACCAAAATGATCCTGATCGGCAGCCTGATTTTGATAGTGTCATGTGTGCTGGCCCCGCTTTCGGCCGAGGTATTCTGGCTGATCATCGCCCTGTTTTTGCTGGGCCTGGGCTGGAACTGCTGCTTTGTGGCCGGCTCGACCCTGCTGGCCGATGTGCTGCGCCCGCACGAAAAGGGCCAGGTGCAGGGGCTGGCCGATGCGGTGGTCAATGTGGCCTCCGCCGTAGCCAGCCTGGGCGGCGGTTTGATGTTCGCGGTCATCGGCTACACCACGATGAACTGGATTGGCCTGGTCGTGGCCTTGATTCCGCTGCTGCTGGCCGTCTTTTTGCGCACAGTCCGCTCAGAAGCAGCCTTGCGGGAGCCGATAACGGGCTGACTCATACCAACTGTCCTTTCAGGACCCTATTTCTTACCGCAGAGAGCGCGAAGAACGCCGAGATTTTAAACAAAAAACCTCGGCGGCCCCGGCGTGCTCGGTGGTAATTTGCGGCTCCAGACAATTGGTAAACTTGTAAAAAGATGCTTTCTTTGCTTCGATTTCCCTCGCGCCTGCAAATATTTAATGCCCTATGCTCCGGCTCTCTCGGCCCGATGCGACAGCACTGGCAGAGGATTCTGCTGAGTCTGGCCGTGGCGAGCGCCGTGCTGCTGCCAACCAACCTGCTGGCAAGCCAGCGATTCCACCACGACGAGGCCCTGTATGCGACCTGGGCCTGGCAAATCACCTCCGGCGCAGACCCCTGGCTGGCCCATACTCCGGTGGACAAGCCGCCGCTCTTCCTCTATATTCTGGCCGGGGCGATGCGCCTGCTCGGTCCCACCGAGGCCGCGGCGCGAGTGCCTTCGCTGCTGGCAACGGCCCTGGCGGTGCTGCTGACCTTCCGGCTGGGCCGGAAGCTGTACGGCGCAGCCGTCGGACTGGTGGCCGCCTGGCTGGTAGCCCTGTCGCCGTTCACCCTGCTTTTTGCTCCCACCGCCTTCACCGACCCGCTGCTGGTCACGCTGGTGCTGGCCGCATGCCTGGCCGCCGCGCACCATCGCCCGCTGTGGGCCGGGGTGCTAACCGGCCTGGCTATCGCTACCAAGCAGCAGGGCGTGTTTTTTATGCCGTTGGTACTAACCCTGCTGATTTACGATTTACGATTTACGATTTACGATTTACGATTTACGATTTACGATTTACGCCTCACGCCTCACGCCTCACGTTTCATCTTGGGCCTTTTGTTTATCCTGCTGCCGGTCCTTATCTGGGATTTTACCCGCAGTGATGTCCCCGATTTTCTGACCTACAGCCTGAGCAACTACGGCGGGTTGAGCGGGGCTGCAGCCAGTTTTGGGGAGCGGTGGGGGGGCTTTGTCGAACTACTTTATTACGGCACAGCCTCGCCGGTGCTGAACGGCATTTTTGGGGTGGGGCTGCCGCTGCTGTTAATCTATGGAGTCTGGGCTGACAGCAGGACCGCCGACCGCCGACCGCTGACCGCCAATAACATCCAGCCTTCCACCCTTCCATCCTTCCAATCTTCCACTGACTGGATATTCACCTTATTTATTCTCCTCTTCCTCCTCGGCCATGCCCTGTTCTCTTTCCAGGTGTGGGATCGCTACCTGTTGGGGTTGATCCCTTTGCTGGCGCTGCTGCTGGCTCGAATCTTGTGGCTGCCCGGCTCAGTCTTGACCCGAATGGCTGAGTTTTACCACAGAGACGCGGAGGCGCAGAGGTTCTTTAATGATAATTTTCTCCGTGTTTCTGCGTCTCTGGGATTCAATAAGCTGTTGGAACCTCTGTATGGCCTGACACTGGCCCTCCTGCTGGCCGTCACCCTGGTGCAGCCGGTGCAGGATGCAGTCAATGGCCGTTATCCGCTGGGCAGTCACAGCCAGGCGCTCAGCGGCATC
>JAAUSP010000743.1 GCA_012032575.1 Anaerolineales bacterium
CGCATACGTGCCATGCACGGCGCGCCAATGTGCGACGGCAAAGGCAAGCATGATGGCTGCGCCGGCCTGGTGCGCGAGGGCAAGCGGTAACGGAACCTGCAGCACCAGCGTCACGATGCCAAGCGATGCCTGCGCCAGCGCGAGCCAGACCATGATCGCGGTTCGCAACCTAACCGGCGCAGGCGCTTCAACCACCTCGGCCTCCGGGCGCGGGTCAAGCCGGCGCAGGTAGGTGCGATTGGCGATTTTGTCGGTGATGAGGGCAAACCCAATGAACCCGAAGATCACTGCGGCCAAAGGCCCATAACATAAAACGATCCCTGAAAGTTGTAATCCTTGAAACATTGTGAATCCTCCTTTTCAACCACCAGATTTTCTGGTGAATAGATCCTTTTTTCTCATTCGCCATGTCATTTCGAGGCTGAAAGCCGAGAAATCTTTGAGACCGCTATTCGCAAGCACCCGGGTAAAGATTTCTCGCTTCTGGCGTCGCTCGAAATGACATGGCCAGGTACTTTTCTACCCGACCCACCCTAGTGATAAGAGGGCGCGTCGGCATAGCGCACATCAATCAGCGAAAAGGTTTGGCCGGTGCGGGTCAGCGCCGACAGAAAAGCCATCTTTGGCTCCAGGTCTTCCGGCTCACCGATACGGATTTCGGTGGCCCCCGAAGTTACGATAATGCCGTCGGTCTGCTCGCGGTCCAAACCCGTTACGTGAATACCAATGGCCTCCAGCATTTCCTGCACTTTGCGCTGGGCCGGATCGGTCACGTAAATCTGCCGCACCGGGGTCAGGTTTAACACCGGCAGGTGTGGCTCTGCCTTGCCGTTGTGTCCTCCAAAGAGGTCAGCTTTGGTTGCGGCTAAAAGCTGCCCGCTCGGCTGCTGCACCCCGAAGACTTCCATAAATTCCTGGTAAGCCAGCGGTTGGTAGTCGGTGCAGGGCGGAATTTCACGCCGGGCAATCCGGCCGGCCAGGCCGCCAAAAATGGCGTCAAATTCAGCCATTTCCAGGGCCAGTTGGCAGGAGTCGGCCAGCACGCGCACCGCTGGTTGAGCGGGACCCGGGCCAGGATCGGCAGACCCGTCGCGGCGGCAAAGGTATCGGCGGTGTCGGTGCCGTTGTCGTGATTGACAATCAGCCCCAGGATTTGAGTCGAGCCGCCCATTGACTGAAAGTAGCGGGCTGCCTGAGCGATGTTATTGGCCGCATACAACGACTGCCGGTCGTGCCCAACGACGATGATGACTTCTTCGGCCAGTGAACGGGCCAGCGGGGTGGCAAACCCGCCGCAGACCACATCGCCCAGAAAATCCATCACGATGTAATCAAGCTGCCACTCGTTCATACCCAGCTTTTCCAGCACTTTGAACCCGTGCGAAATGCCCTGCCCGCCGCAGCCCCGGCCCACATCCGGCCCGCCGATTTCACAGCCAAAGATGGATACACCGGGGGCTAGCTGGTTGCGGAAGATGATGTCGCCGACTTCCATTTTCTCTTCAATCCCAGCCTCTTTGTGGCTGCGCCACACTTCGCCCAGCGTGGGCAAAGAATGACCGCCAAAAATGGTATTACAGGAATCGTGTTTGGGGTCGCAACCAAGCTGTAGCACCCGGTAACCGTCCATTGCCAGACGGGCCGTTAAGTTGGAGGTCGTAAAGCTTTTGCCAATACCTCCTTTACCGTAAATGGCTAACATCCGGGCGGTCATAAGCTATCCTTCAGGCCCTTCCAATTCAGAACAAGTTTCAAACAAGCGGCGTCGTTGAGCGCCACGTTGTAGGCAGCAGCCACTTCGGAAATAGGCAGGCTGTGAGTCAACATAGCCGAGACATCCAGCGCACCCTGGGCGATCATATCGCGGCAGCGCAGTAAATCACCCGCCGCCCATTCTTTGGCGGTTAGCAGCCGCGCCTCTTTGAGAAAGAGCGGCATGTACGGCAACTGCAAGGCCTGGTAATACCCCAACAGCAGAATGGCACCGCCGCCGGCCAGCAAGGGCAGAGCCTGCGCCAGTGCTTCCATCGAGCCGGTCGCTTCGATGATGGCGTTTACCGGCTGTGCAATCGCCTCGGCCAATATGTCCGTTTCGACATTCACAATCTGGTCCGCGCTGGAGTAAGCCAGGCGGTTGGGATTACGATCTGCCGCCGCCACCCAAACACCCCGACTGCGGGCCAAGCGAGCCGCCAGTTGGCCCACCGGTCCCTGCCCCAACACCAGGAGTCGCTCTCCCGGCTGGGGATTGAGGACATCCAGGCCGTGCAGGGCGGTTGCGGCCAGGGCCAGCAGCACCCCGTAGCGAGGCTCAACCCCTTCCAGCGGAACCACCCGCTGCGCCGGAGCGGAAATCAAGGCCGATTGACCGCCCCAGGCCGCGTTGATGCCTTCATAACACTGCGCGCCGCCCACATAAACCCAGCGCTCAACCCATTCCGGCGAGACATTGCTGCCCACTTCGACCACCCGGCCAACCGTTTCATAACCGGGGACTACCGGCAAAGCCAGCATCGGGTGGGGCATCTGTCCGGCCAGGAGCATTCGTTCCGTCCCGGCACTGATCGAGGTGTAGACGGTTTGCACCAGCACCTCGTCCGGTCCAGCGGGGCGCAGGGTGACTTCTTGTAAGCCCACCTCGCCCGGTTTGGTAATCACGACTGCCTGGGTCTGTTTCATCTTCAATCCGTCTGCGGTAAAGCCATCTGGCGCTGCTGGCGTGCCCGCAGACCCTTAACTACAAATTGAGAACAATTAAACAAATAGGCAATATAGGCAATCAACATCAGGGCCATCACGGTTTGATCGGACCAGCCCTGCCAGCGAGCCAGAAAATAGACGTTGTGCAAAATCATCGCTACGGCGTTGCCCACATCTTCCCAAAAGAACTGGGGGGCCAAAAACCACTTGCCGAAAATCTCTTTTTCCCAAATCATCCCGGTGACGGTAATCAGCCATAACAAGCTTATTTTTATCAGGACGCTGATGGTGGTGATCTCGTAACCTTCTCCGGTCAACAGATAACGGACAACCAGGGCAAAGCTGATGATGAAGGCCAGGAATTGGATCGGGGCCAGGATGGCCTGAACCAGGGTCCACTTGCTCTTGTCTCGTCGCTCTAATTGTGCCGGGGTATACGTGCTCATGCTTATGGCTACAGTTCCAAAAAGTTATTCAAAATGGCCGTGTACTGGGCCGGTTTTTCGACCATCGGCAGGTGGCCGCATTTGTCAATCCAACGGACATGGCAGTTGGGAATTCGATTAACGGTATACTCCACATTCTCCAGCGGCATCACCTGATCCTGGCGGCAGGCAATTAATATGGAAGGCGCTTGAATACGCGAGCCGGCGGCTTCAATCCGGAGATCGGTGGCGTTGTTGGCGCAGGCTACGGCTGTATCAAAATCCAACTGCAAATAATCCAGAAGTCCCTGACGCAGCAGTGCATCGTTATTGGGGATGCGATAAAAATAACGCAAGGCCATCATTTGCGGCAGGCCGGGCAGAGTCGCCATCCAATCAGAACGGAAGCGCATGGCCAACTGAAAAAAATTCATAATCGCCGTGTAAACTTCCGCCTGTTTCTCGTTGACAAAGAAACATAAGGAGGTCAGCACAATCCGCTCGATTCGCTCCGGGGCCAGGTCGGCCAATAGCAGGGCCATGGC
>JAAUSP010000051.1 GCA_012032575.1 Anaerolineales bacterium
GCAACTCCGGCAGCGGCGGCGGTGATGACTCCGGCGGCAACAGCGGCTCCGGCGGCGGGGGCGGTAACTCCGGCAAAGGTGGTGGCGATGATGACGATGACGACGACGACGAGTAATCTAAATTAACCTCAAGTAACCATCTCTATTCAGACCGCAGGGATTTGATAGACCCCTGCGGTCTGTTTCATAATCAATTCCAAAATTTGCTTCTAAGAAACCTCCCAAAAATAGCGACTCCCTCAAGATCATTGTATAATTCAATGATAGCTGTCCAGCTTCTCCTTGTGATAACGTTTGGCAAGAGCGCCCGGTCTAGGTATAATGACCGTCACATTTCGGGCAGTGTTAATTGAAAGGACAGGTTAATTTTGGATCCGATTTATCTGATTGCGTTTATCGTCATCTTGAGCATCCTGGTTTTTGTCCACGAGTTGGGCCACTTTGTTGTGGCCAAACGTTCGGGCATTACCGTTGAAGAATTTGCCATCGGTTTTCCTCCCCGCGTGGTTAAATTATGGCAGGATGAAGGCCAGATCACCCTTGACGGCCACGACTTTGTGATTGGCCGTAAAGTCAACGTTCCCCGGACTATTCAACCCGGTGCGCAGGTATATGCCGAAACGGGTGTGAATGAAAAAGGCCGGCCGGAAGTAACCAAACTGGAACTGGTTGCACCCACTGCGCCCCAGCAAAGCGGCAGCGAAGCTCGCTTTTTTGGGCTGCTCTCGCGTGGGTCTAGTCCAACCCCAGTGGGCGACCGGCCTGTGGTTATGGTTGAGGCATTGACCCGGCCCACCGAATACACCATCAACGCCATCCCCTTTGGCGGCTATGTGCGTATGGTCGGGGAAGAAGACCCCAGCGCCCCCGGCAGCTTTGCCGGCAAAAGCAAAAAGGCCCGTCTGGCCGTGCTGGCCGCCGGCTCATTGATGAATCTGGTAGCAGCCATTGTCTTTTTTACCCTGGCCGCGATGGCCGGCACGCCGGAGCCGGTCACCGGGGTCAACCTGGCCGGTGAAGAAGCGCCTGTGGCTCAGACTGTCATCAATGCTGTGATTGCCGATACTCCGGCAGCCCAGGCGGGTTTGCAGGTCGGTGATATTATTGTTGGCACGGCTGGCGTTGATTTCAAACACGTGGGTGATCTGGTAAGTTACATCGAAGACAAAAAAGGCACAGAAATTATGCTGCGGGTTGACCGTAAAGGCGAGGCGTTGGAAATTGCGCTGACCCCGCGAGTTAACCCTCCCGCCAACCAGGGAGCTATGGGCGTTGGCATCAGCTACGAAGGCATGGAAAACGACTTAACTTATCTGCCGCTGCCTCAAGCGGCGGCCAGCGGTGTTTCGCAAACGGCGCGTTACGTGGCCTTGACCTTTTACATGCCGATTGCCATTTTGCAGAATATCTTCCCGGCTGAAGCCGCCCGGCCCACCGGCCCGGTTGGAATTTACCAGCAAACCGGCTCGGCGGTGAATGCGGCTATCACCCTTAACTGGTGGTTCCCGGTACTCTGGTTTACGGCCGTATTGAGTACGGCCCTGGCTGTAACCAACTTGCTGCCCCTGCCGGCTCTGGATGGGGGACGTATCCTGTTTATTCTGATCGAAGCGATCCGGGGCAAGCGCGTCCCGCCGGAAAAGGAAGGGGCCATCCATTTTGTGGGCCTGGCTTTGTTAGTTACACTGATGCTGGTGATTAGCTACTACGATATCAGTAATCCTATTCCACCGATAGATTGGGCTAGCTTCTTCTAATGCCAGACGGCCATACCTGTCCCAATTGTGGGGAACCTGTAAAACCTGACTGGAGCCTGTGCCCTCACTGCGGACAGGCCAAACCTGTCACCCTCGGACGTATTCGCTGCCGGGTTTGCGGGCGTTCTGCGGTGGCAACGCTGCGGACATGTCCCGAATGTGGCGCACATCTGGAGCCAAAACCACTGCCGGTTTTGCAACTGTCCATTGGCGTGCTGGTAGTTGTGGCCTTGATTTTTGGGGCGCTGCAAGTCCGCCCGATTCTCTTTAACAGCGCCGAGCAGGTGGCGGTGATGGTCAACCCGCCGACGGCCACTTCGACTCCGACGGCCACTTCGACTCCAACCGCAACGGCAACCTCAACCTCAACCCACACGCCAACGCCTACCGTCACCCCGACCGGAACCCGCCCCCCCACCGCCACCCCGACCGAAACCCCGACGCCAACCGAGACGCCGGTCATCCTGCCCACCCGGGGGCCAACCGAGACGCCGACCGTGACCCCCACGCCAACGCCCCGCTTTGGCAAGCCGGTTTTGCTCGCCCCCAGCGGCGACAAAATCTACAGCCGCGGCGAAGAGTTGATTTTGCGCTGGCAGGATATGGGGCTGCTGGCGGACAATGAAAGTTACGCTGTCCGGTTAACCTGGCTGCAAAACGGACAGATCTCTTTTGGCGGCACCAATGTCAAAGAAAACTTCTGGACCGTTCCGCCGGATTTATATTGGGGTCTGGCCGACCAGTTCACCGGCCGCAAATACGAATGGTACATTTTTGTCGAAGCGATCACCACCGAGAACGGCCAGAAGGTCGCCAAACCGGTCAGCGATGTGAGCGACCGCTGGACCTTCTTGTGGCAATAATGATTTAAATAATAAATTGAGCAGCAATATTACTGATTAACAAGATGACAAAATCATTTCAAGAGCAGTTAAACCAAATAGCTACAGACAATCAACTCCATACCCGTAGCCTCTACATTTTTTCCAAAATGAACCAGGAAGCCCTGGTCGCCTTTAGAAATATTTGGCCGACCATCCCTTCGCAGCGCCGGCGCGATATTATGCAGGAGTTGGTCGAGATTGGGGAAGCCAATTTTGAGGTTTATTTCGACCCTGTCTTTTTGTTAGCCCTGGGCGACGAAGACGCCGAAGTGCGGACTGCGGCCATTAATGGCTTGTGGGAAAATGAAGACCCCAGCCTGATCGGCCCGCTGGTTCATCTGCTGCGCACCGACGACACGGTGGAGGTCAGAGCAGCCGCCGCCAGTGCTCTGGGGCGTTTTATATATCTGGGTGAGATTGAAGAGATAGACCAGCACCAGGCCCTCCTGGCCGAAGAAGCTTTGCTGGATACCATTCATCACAGCGCCGAAGACATCGAAGTACGCCGCCGCGCAGTCGAATCGGTGGCCTTTTCCAGCGAACCGGCAGTGGCCCAGATTATCGAAAACGCTTACTACGACGAAAATGAAAAGATGCAGGTCAGCGCCATTTTTGCGATGGGCCGCAGCGCCGACCCGCACTGGCGGCCTCAGATCATTGCCGAATTGGATAACGACAACAGCGAGATTCGCTTCGAAGCCGCTCGCGCTTCGGGCGAGTTGGAGGCCAGTGAGGCGATTGCCAAGCTGGTCGAACTGATTGCAGACGACCCTGATCTGCAAGTGCAGGAAATGGCCGTGTGGGCGCTGGGCCGTATTGGCGGCCCGGCGGCCCAGGAATCCCTGGAAGAATGTCTCGAAAGCGAGGTCGAGTCCATCGTTCTGGCCGCCGAGGAAGCCCTAGACGAAATCAATTTGTTCAGCGACTCGCTCAGCCTGTTTGACTTCGACGACGATGATGATGACGATTGGTTCGATCTCGACGATACCAACGGCTCAGCCAAGCCCCAACGGGCGGCTATCCGCATTAATCTCCAATCTCTAATCTCCAATCGCTAAATTGGTGAAGGTACAATGACGCGCTCTCGCCGCTTTGCGGTCCTGGCTGACCGGGACATCAACAAAGAAACCTTTGTCGAACCGTGGCCCGAAGCCGGGTTGATTGTCACCGACAGCCCTTACGACCCGCCGCCCAGCCTGCGCCTGGAAAACGGCCAGGTGGTCGGGTTGGATGGCCGGGCGCGGGCCGATTTTGACGCCCTTGACCGCTTTATTGCCGAACACGGTTTGGACCTGACCGTGGCCGAAGAAGCCATGGCCACCCCCTCCCTCCAGCTTGCCCGGATGCTGGTAGATATTAATGTACCCCAGGCCGAAGTCCGCCGTCTGGCCGGCGGCTGCACCCCGGCCAAACTCACCGAAATCATCCGCCATTTGAACGTGCTGGAAATGATGCTGGGTCTGGCCAAAATGCGGGTCCGGCGCACCCCGGCCAATCAGGCCCACGTGACCAACTGGCGCGAACATCCGGCCCTCCTCGCCGCCGACGCCGCCGAAGCGGCCCTACGCGGGTTTGCCGAGGTCGAAACCACCGTGCGGGTAGCCCGCAATGCCCCGTTCAATGCCCTGGCCGTGCTGGTCGGGACGCAAACGGGCCGGGGCGGAGTGCTGACCCAATGCGCCGTGGAAGAAGCGCTGGGCCTGCGCCTGGCTATGAAAGGCCTGACCTCCTACGCCGAAACCCTGTCGGTTTACGGCACCGAGCGGGCCTTTGTGGACGGCGACGACACCCCCTGGTCCAAAGCATTCCTGGCGTCGGCCTATGCTTCGCGCGGCATCAAGGTCCGCTTTACCTCCGGCACCGGCTCCGAAGCGCTGATGGGCCATGCCGAGGGCTGTTCGATGCTCTACCTGGAAGCTCGCTGTTTGCTGGTGACGCGCGGCGCGGGCAGTCAGGGGGTGCAGAACGGCTCCATTTCCTGCGTGGCCCTGCCCGAAGCGCTGCCCGGCGGCGTCCGGGCCATTCTGGCCGAAAACCTGCTGGCGGCCATGCTGGGCCTGGAAGTTGCCTCCGGCAACGACGCCCTGGCCTCCCATTCGGCCATTCGCAAAACGGCCAAGCTGATGCTACAATTTCTGCCGGGGACCGATTTTATCTTTTCCGGCTACAGCGCCATCCCCAAGCGGGATAACCTGTTCGGCGGCGGCAATTTCGACGCCGAGGATTTTGACGACTACAACGTTTTGCAGCGCGACATGCAGGTGGACGGCGGGGTGCGGCCCGTCGCCGAAGCCGAGGTCGTCGCCATTCGCGGCGACGCGGCCAGGGCCATCCAGGCCGTTTACGCCGAACTGGGCTTTCCGCCGATCACGGCTGAAGAAATTGAAGCCGCCACCTTTGCCCACAGCAGCGACGACATGCCGGAGCGCGACCTCATCGCCGACCTGGCCGCGGCCGACCGCTTTTTGCAAAGTGACGACACCGTTCTGACGGTCGTCAAAGCCTTGCACCGACGCGGTTTCAGCCAGGTCGCCGCCAATATTCTGGAAATGGGCCGGCAGCGCCTCGCCGGGGATTATTTGCAGCCGGCGGCTATTTTTGAGCGCGGCTTTGCCGTCCTGAGCGGCATCAACGATGCCAACGATTATCGCGGCCCCGGCAGCGGCTACCGCCCCGATGCTGCCCGCTGGCAGGAAATGCAGCAAATCCCCCAGGCCAAATCGCCCCGCGAATTTATCCAGGCCAACCTGGGCGAGCCGTCTCCCAAATTGGTCGAGTTGGCCGCCGCTTTACCGGTCAGCCGGCCCGAAGTGGTGGTCGCAGTGGGGCCGGCTTTCGGCGCGGCGCTGAACCGGACCATCAACGGCGTGCCCCACGAAGAAGTTTTGGCCGCCATTCTGACCGGCATCGCCAAAGAGGGTCTGACCGCCCGCGTGGTCAAAATCTATCGCAGCTCCGACTGCGCCGCCATCGGTCACGCCGGGGCGGGCCTGAGCGGGTCGGGCATCGCCATTGGTCTGCAATCACGCGGGACCACCGTCATCCAGAAACGCGGCCTGGCTCCGCTGAACAACCTGGAACTGTTCCCCCAATCACCCAGCCTGACCCTGGAAACCTACGAGGCCATTGGCCGCAACGCCGCCCGTTACGCCCAGAGTTTGCCGGTCAAGCCGGTCGCGGTTAAAGTGGACAACTGGGCCAGGCTGCGCCTGATCGTCAAAACCGCCTTATTACACCGCCGCGAAACCGAAGAAATTCGGGATAAGCCGCCGGTGGAGTTGTTGTTTGATTGGGAACCGGATGTGTGAGGCGTGAAACGTGAGGCGTGAAATGTGGTGCGTCTTGCGTCTTGCGTGTTCCGTTGTTTTACGCAAGACGTAAGACGCAAGACGTATCGAGGTTAAGAGATGAGCAAAATTCCCCCCAACTACCCCCTCCTCACCCACACCGAAGCCCTGGCTGCGGCTAACGGTAAGCCGCTGGCTGAGATCACGTTGGAAGAAGCGGCGGCGGGGCATCTGACTGCGGCTGATCTGCAAATCAGCGCGGAGACGCTGCGCGCCCAGGCCGAGATTGCCCGCCAGGCTGGCTGATACGCAGCTTGCGGCCAACCTCACCCGCGCCGCCGAACTCACCGCCGTTCCCAACACCGACCTGCTGGCTATGTACGAAACCCTCCGCCCCGACTCGGGCCACCCTGGCCGAATTATTAGCCCTGGCTGAAACCCTGGAAAAAGAATATCAGGCCCCGGAAAATGCCCGCTTTGTGCGCGAGGCCGCCTCGGTTTACGAGGCGCGGGGGCTGCTGCGGCGGGGGTAGAGCTTCCGTTTCTCCTCAAAGTGTGGTAAAATTTTTCCAGAAAGGTTAGAAAAGATGGCAACCCTGCTTGAAAAAAACAAAATCACGCTGGCTGAAAATGGAATTATCCCCTTACCGGAGCCTATTCGCCGGCTGGCCGGGTTAGAATCGGGTGATGAATTGGTGGTAGTTTGGTCGCCGCCCAACACGATCCTGCTGCGCAAAATATCAGAAGTTGCAGCCGATGATCAGTCTTTCACTGAGTTGATGCACGAATTTGACGCAGCGCTGCAATCGGCGGGCTATGAAACGGAAGAGGATATTATTAATTTGGTTCGAGCGATCAAAGCAGAGCAAATTGCCGAGTGGAGTCAGGAACCATAAAGCATGCCGGAGCGGGTGCTGCTTGATACTCATATCTTTATCACCGGCTACAGAAACCCCGCTACACTTGAAGGGCAAGTTCTGCATGCTTTACGAGATCGGTCGGATATAACTTTGCTTTTATCCTTTCCTCTGGAAGATCAGATCCGAAGAGTTGCGCGACGTATCGGCGGTAAAGATTGGGCCGGTCTCATTTTGAGCCGGGTGTGGCACGATTTCTTGGTTGAATATGTGGCTTTGCCCGCCGATCCTCAGTCAATCGTTGAAAATTTGGGGCTAGATATCCCCCGTGAAGATTGGCTGATTTTCTTAACCGCACTGATGGGTGAGACAAATCTACTGGTTTCAGGGAACAGGGAGTTTCTACGCCAGGCGGCTGCGCAACAAAACCTCTTTACCTGTCTCACTCCGGCAGAATTTTTAATCAAGCTCACCCACGATTAACTCATCTGGAAGTTAGAACATGTCCAAACTTGCTAATCCCTTTACCTATGGCGGCCCTGTTGATACAAAACAATTTATTGGTCGCACTAATGAACTTAACCGGGTGTTTGATCAATTGACTAACCAGGCTCATGGCAGCGTTGCCATCATTGGCGAACGACGAGTGGGCAAAACATCGTTGCTCCATTACGTTGCTGCCCCGGATGTAATGAAACGTTGGAACCTGGCCGAGGAGCAATCTATCTTCATTTTTCAAGATTGTGGAGCCATCGCCCCCTTTAGTCTGACCCGTTTTTGGCAAACAATTCTTCGGCGATTACTTCATCTCCTCAAACGCAAATTTCCTTATGCTCCTTTACCCGACTCTATCCAGGCTTTGCTCGGCGCGACAGAAATTACCGTTCTCGATATTGAATTTTTATTGGATGAGTTTTATGAACACAATCTGTTGCTCATCCTGATGTTAGACGAGTTTGAGGCTTTAGTCCGTACTGATATAGAAAATGAAGCGATAACTCGTGATTTCCTGGCGGGTTTGCGGGCGTTGATTAACCATGTCCCCCGTACCTTATCTGTCATTGTCTCTACCCGTCAGCCGCTCGATAAAGTCTGCAAAGAAGTGCGGTTTATGGGTTCGCCTTTTTACAATAACTTCGTCTTTGTGCATCTACGACCTTTCAATCGGACAGAGGCAGAATTATTGTTTGATCAAATGTTAGCTAATACTGGGATTAGTTTTGACCAAACGGAAAAGGATTATATTTATAACTTGGCGGGAACTCACCCGCTGCTGCTGCAAGCGGTGGCCTCATTGATATTTGAACTCAAAGTTGACAGCATGGCCGAAATTCGAGATTTTGGCGCTGTCCGAGAGCAGTTTTGTGAGTTAGTAGAGCACCAATTCGAAGATTTTTGGAAATGGTCACAGCCGCGAGAGCGCCAAATTTTGACCCAACTCGCCAATGGGGAGGAAGAAGCAAACACCCGTCTCCAGGCATGGGCCGACGAGCGCGAAACCTTATTACGGCGTGGCTTGATTACTAAAGACAAAGACGGCGGCTATCGTATCTTTTCTTCGGTTTTTTGGCAATGGCTCATTGCCAACCTGTATCGGCTGGGCGAAATCCGCCCGCCCGACAGCCCTGAAATAAACGACCTCAAGCAGCAATTGCTGGCCTATCAACGCCGTTTGGCCGTATTACAACTGCAAGAAGCGAAACTTGGCTTGCAAGCGCCGCCTTATCTAACGATTGACATCGAAGACACCCAGGCCAAAATTGAGTCCTTACGAGCCAGAATCGCCCAGAAGCAGGATTAATCTTCTCCTCGCCTCTTCGCCTCACTTCTCCTCGCCTCACCTCTTCCGCCGCATCCGCATCATCACCCCCGGCCTCGGCTCCAACGTGACGCCCATGTGCAAATAAACTTTCGGCTGGAGCAGCTCCAGCTCAAAGCCTTGCAGCAGCCGGGCCAGGATGACTTTGGCTTCGACCTGGGCAAAGGCTGCGCCGAGGCAAATCCGCGAGCCGCCGCCGAAGGGGACAAAGCTGAAGGCCGGGCGGGTGCGGCTCTGCTCCGGGGAGAAGCGGTCGGGGTCAAAGCAGGTGGGGTTGGGCCAGTATTCCGGCTGGCGGTGGGTCAGGTAGGGCGATAGAGCACGCGGGTTCCGGCGGGAATACCGTAGCCGCCAAATTCCAGGTCAACGGCAGCGGTGCGCGTGCCGATGTGCAGCGGGGGATACAGGCGCAGGCTTTCGTTGATGACCCTTCCAGGTAACGCAGTTCGGCCATGGATTCCAGCGTGGGCAGAGAGTCGCCCAGCACGGTTTCGACTTCGGCCCGCGCCTGGGCCAGCGCGGCGGGGTGTCGCCCCAGCAGATACAGCGCCCAGGCCAACAGAGCCGTGCTGGTATCGTGCCCGGCGATGAGCATAGTCAACATCTGGTCGCGGATGAGGTCATCGCTCAGGGTGGGTGTGGCAATCAGCACCCCCAGCAGGTCGTTTGGCTCACTCTGGTTTCGGCGCAGGGCTTCGCGGCGGGCCTCGATCAGGCCGTACAAATACCGGTCCACCTCGCGCCGGGCGCGGGCGTAACCGGGCCGGGGCATATCCCGCCAGATCAACCAGCCTCCCGGCGAGATGTAGCGCAGCAGCCGCAGCACCGCCGGCCACAGCCGGCCCATCTCCGGGCTGAAATCAATGCCAAACATAGTATTGACCAGGATCAACAGGGTCATTCGCCGGAACTCGGCCAGCATGTCGCGGGGCGAGTCGTCCCAGCCGGCGCTGATCTGATCGGTGCAGCAGGTCATAACCTCGATATAGCCCGCCAGCATGCGCCGGTGGAAGGCCGGGGTCATCAAAGCACGCATGGTGTCGTGCCACTCGCCGTCAATCACCAGCAGACCATCCCGCAGCAGCCGGGTGATGGGATCATGCTCGGCCCGCCAGCGTAGTTCGTCCCGCTGCGTTACCAGCACAAAGCGATTGGCTTCCGGCCCGACCAGCACCGTGGGATTAAAGCCGGGCAAATTGACCCGAAAAACATCCCCCAACTCGTGGTGAAACACCTCCAGCGCCGCCAGCGGGCTGTGCTGCCGGATCATCGCCCGCAAAGCGGACCAGCCCATTTGGCTGTCAGGGAAAGGGGGAAAAGTGGGCAAGGGGAAAACCTCGAAGAGAGGGTCAGTAGTCAGTAGTCAGTAGTCAGATATTTTTCTGATTACTGATTACTGACTACTGACTACTGCTCACGGCCACAAATAAACCCGGGCCAGAAAAACGCCAAACATAAAAATACCGGAGGTAAAGCGGGCCAGCAGCCCGGCAGCGGAGCCGGCCAGATAGCCTTTGGTCGCTTTGAGGGCAGCCTCCCAATCTTTATTGCGCCGGTACTCGATCCACAACACCCCGCCAATGGCTCCGAACAGCCCGGCAAAACACCCCACCAGCGGCGTGCCGACCATGCTGCCGACCAATCCCAAAACCAGGCCCAGCACCGCGCCCACAAATACGGCCAGCCACGACGCCCCGCCCATCTTCGCCCCAAAATGGCCGGCCACCGTATCGGCGACAATGCCGAGGAGCATGAAAAACGTGATCAGGCCAAAGGCCCACCAGCCCAACTTCTCCCAGCCCAGGACCAGACCATAAAACAGCGCCGCCGCCCACATCACCAGCGTGCCGGGGATAAAAATCGGCAGGAAATTTATCAGCAAGCCGATCAACATCACAAACATGGTGATGAATAAGATAAAACTCTGCGAGAACAGTTCGGGGCCGCTCATAGGCTGACAATCTCCGCCGCAAAACTTTGCCCCGCCCCCGACCAGGGCAGGTCGAGCAAATCGGCAATGGTGGCACTGACATCAGCAAACGAGGTCCGCGTGCCCAGGTTGACATTGCGTTTGAGATGCATTCCGAAGGCCAGCAGGGGCACCGCTCGCGGGAGTGATCGGTGCTGGGGGTGGTCGGGTCGTTGCCGTGGTCGGCGGTAATAAAAGTTACATCGTGGTTGCACACGGCTATTTTTATAAAGGGCAGTCGCTTATCAAACGCCTCCAGCGCGTCGGCGTACCCACGCGGATCGTTGCGATGGCCGTAGAGCGCGTCAAAATCCACCAGGTTGGCCATCATCAAACCCTCGTTGCTCAACTGGCAATATTCGATGATCGCGTCCACCCCGGCCATGTTGTTGCCGGTATGGTTGCTCTGGGTCAGGCCGCGATGGGCAAAAATATCCTCAATTTTGCCGACGCCCATCACCTCTTTGCCGGCCGCCTTGACCACATCCAATATTGTCTCGTGGGGCGGCATCAGGCTGAAATCCTGGCGATTTTCGGTGCGCTTGAAATTGCCCGGCTGGCCCACAAAGGGGCGAGCGATGACCCGGCCAACGGCATGCTCGCCGGTCAACAGGTCGCGGGCAATCTGGCAGATGCGGTACAGTTCGGCCAGCGGGACCACTTCTTCGTGGGCGGCAATTTGAAAAACACTGTCACCGGAGGTGTACACAATCACGTTGCCGCCGGCGACATGCTCCGCGCCCAGTTCTTTGATAATCTCGGTGCCGGAGGCGGGGTAATTGCCCAGCCAGCCCCGGCCAATCCGGGCCTCGAATTCGGCCATAAGGCCGAGGGGAAAACCGTGGGGGTAAAGCGGAAACGGCTGCTCCAGCGGCACCCCGGCCAGTTCCCAATGGCCGGTGGTGGTATCCTTGCCGGCGCTGACTTCGGTCAGGCGGCCATAAATGCTCCGCGTCTGCGCCACCGGCGGGACGCCGTGAATGTCGGTCAGATTGCCCAGGCCCATTTCTCCCAAATTAGGCAGATTCAATCCGCCCACGGCGCGGGCAATGTTGCCCAAAGTATTGCTGCCCTCATCGCCATAAGCCGCCGCGTCGGGCGCGTCCCCCACGCCGACACTGTCCAGGATAATGAGGTTGACTCGTTTGATTCGTCGGGCCATTAAGGTTTCCCTTCACTTTATGTTTGTAACTACTCAGCCCTCATGTCATTTCGAGGCCGTAGGCCGAGAAATCTCTACCGCGCTACATCGGCCTCGGAGATTTCTCCCTTCGGTCGAAATGACATGGCTAAGTAGTTACCCGTGTTTCGAGGAGGCGACTCTTTTTCGCCTCATCGCCTCATCGCGTCACCGGGATTCTACCTGAACGGGGTAATATGTACAAGCGGGTTGACTCCGAACAAAAGCCCCTCTATACTGAAACTATACTTGAACACTCACTGGAGACACACCTATGATCCCGAACATCCATCGCCGCCGTTTTCTCAAAGTTTCCTCCCTGGCCTCCCTCTACGCCCTGCTGTGGAGTTTCAGCCTGTCCGGCAGGGCCGGCGCTGAGGAAACTGCTTCAACCCAGCCGAAAACTGCCGCCACCAAAACCGAAATCCTGGTGATCGGCGCGGGGGCGGCGGGAATAGGCGCGGCGCGGGCGTTGCAGGATGACGGTTTCGACGTGATCGTTCTCGAAGCCCGCTCCCGCATCGGCGGGCGGGTCTGGTCGGATCGTTCCTGGTCCGGCGCAGCCCTCGATATGGGCGCAAGCTGGATTCACGGCATCAATGGCAATCCGCTGACGGAACTGGTCAAAAAATTCGCCCTCAAAACCCTGCCGACCGATTACGACTCGCTGCTGACCTTCAATCCGCAGGGCCACCCCCTGACCGACGCCGCCCGCGATAAGCTGGATGCCCGGCTGGAAGAAGTGCTGGCTGAAGCCGCCGCCTGGGGCGAGGAGCTGGATGAAGATGTCTCGCTGCAAGCCGGGATTGACCATGTTCTGGCCGGGCGCGATTTGTCGCGGCAGGAGCGGCTGGAGCTCGATTACGCTGTCAATACCACCATCGAGCACGAGTTTGCCGCCGACGCCGCCGAGTTTTCACTGTGGTACGGCGACGAGGGCACAACGTTCGGCGGCGGGGATGTCATTTTTCCGGGAGGCTATGACCAGATTTTCAAGCGGCTGGCCGAAGGGCTGGACATTCGGCTGAACCAGCCGGTGCAAAAGGTCGAATATGGCAGCGCCGGAGTGAAAATCACCAACAACAACGGTATTTTTGAGGCCGATCGCACCGTGGTAACACTGCCGCTGGGAGTGCTGAAAACAGGCACGATCTCCTTTTGCTCCAGCCCTGCCCGCCTCAAAAACAGCAGCCATCCGCCGGTTGGGCATGGGCCTGCTCAACAAAACCTATCTGCGTTTTCCCGAAGCCTTTTGGGACGACGAGCATGACTTGCTGGGCTACATCGGCGAGCGCAAGGGCGAGTGGGCCGAGTGGCTCAATATTTACAAATACACCGGCCAGCCGATTCTGCTGGGCTTTAATGCCGGGCGTTATGGCCGGCAAATTGAAAAGCTGTCCGACGAGCAGATTGTCGGCGCGGCCATGAACACACTGCGCGCGATTTACGGCAATGACGTTCCCGACCCCACCGCTTCACTCATCACCCGCTGGGCCAGCGATCCCCTGGCCGGCGGGTCGTATTCTTACCTTCCCCCCGGCGCAACCGAGGCCGACCGCGAGGCCCTGGCCGAACCGGTAGCCGAGCGGCTGTTCTTCGCCGGGGAAGCTACCGCCAGCGATTACCCGGCGACGGTCCACGGGGCGCTGCTGTCGGGCCGGCGGGCGGCGGCGGAGATTGGCGAGCTTTAATCCAAAGAAAAAGACCTGACAGATTTTGAAAAATCTGTCAGGTCTCATCTGGTGGAGATGGCGGGAGTCGAACCCGCGTCCAAAAAAGCTGGCTACAAACATCTACGAGCGTAGACGGCGCTCAGGTTGTCGTTTGGGGTTCGCTTGCCGTCGAGGTTCACCCAAACCAGTTGCTGTTCTTAGCCGGGGTTTAGCAACATCGCCCCGGAGCAGCCCGACTTAGTTGACACCCGGCCCCACCTTTCAGGCGAAGGCGGAGCGCGAGCGTGACCTTAGCTTATAAGGTCATAGTTGTTCCGTAACGCTTAGGCCGCGAGGGGCAGAGCGCTGAAGGAACGACCGTTGAAAGCAGGTACTTTCTCGGCAATTATTGTTTTGCCCAGTTTAACGAGTTGGAACAGCTCGGCCCGCCGTCCGTAACCCTCCACTTCCCTGTCGAAACCGTTTCATCCCCAGGTAACAATATTGTAGCACAGATTTGTTAGAGAAGCAATAGAATCGTGATACGTGAGGCGTGATGATTCCAGGCAGAAAATTCTCACGCATCACTTCACGCATCACTTCACGCCTCATATTTCGCATATCACTTGACACCTGCCCCAAATCGCGGTAAAATTATGTCAATCGCTCATTTGTGCGAGAGAACGGGTAGCAGGTAGAAAAGTAGCAGGGTAACAAAAGGGTAAATAATGGAGTCCAAAACTTTGCTTTGGACTCCAGCCGTAAAAAATTTCTGACTACTGACTACTGACTACTGATGACTGTCAAGGGAGGTGTAATTGTGGCTGAAACACAGATACCGCTGTTTCCGCAGCGTGGGGCCAGGGGCCAGTACGGTCCGCCCATAACCCAGATTAAGGCTATCACGGCCGATTCCTCGCTGGCGATGGCCGCTGGTGCTTACCATGACCACATGGTGCGGCAGGGCTTTTCGGAGCATACCATTAAAGCTTTTGGGGGCGATTTACGGCTGCTGCAAAAATATTTTGGCAGCAGCATGGCCATTATCAAGCTGGGCACCAAAGAGCTTAACGATTTTCTGACCTGGCTGCTGCACTATCGCGGCGTGCCGTGCAGCCCCAAATCTTACGCTCGTCGGGTGACGGCTTTAAAAAGTTTCTTTGGCTGGCTGACCAGTATCAAAATTTTGCCGCGCGACCCGGCCGCGCCGATTATCCACGCCCGGGCCAAAGCGCCCCTGCCTCTGTTTTTGAAGGATGATCAATTAGAAAAATTTTTGAATGCGGCGGAAATCAAACTCAACAGTGACCGGCCCGACCCCCGGCCCTATCTGCTGGCCCATCTGGTGCTGCAAACCGGCATGAAAAAGGCCGAGTGTGTCGGCATTGCCCTGCGCGATATTGACCGCTCCGGGCCGGAACCGTCGGTGTTGATCCGCTACACCAACCCGCGCATGCAGCATAAGGAACGCAAACTGGCTTTCGCCGCCGAACTGCTGCCGGTGCTTGATCAATACATCGAGAAGTACCAGCCCAAAGAATATCTGTTTGAATGTACCCCGCGCAACCTGGAATACGTGCTGGCCGATGTGTCCGAACTGGCCGGTCTGCCCGACCAGGTTTCCTTTGAGATGCTGCGCTGGACCTCAGCCTTGCGCGACTTTCGCGACGGCATGGAACACGACCATCTGCGCAAAAAGCTGGGTCTCTCAAAAATTACCTGGCGTGAAACCTCTGAAAAGTTGACCAAAATAGCCAATCCGGGCCTGTAGAAAAGAGAGGCGATGAGGCGAGGACAGGTGAGGCGAAGCCGAAGGATATTTTTTCGCGCCTCCTCGCCTCCCGCTTCATCGCGTCCGTGCCTCCTCACCTGATCATAGGAATACTCCATGACCGCCATTATGCTCATTTTTGTTGCGGCCCTGTTTTTTGGCAGCATCGGCACCCCGCTGATCAGAAAGCTGGCGATTGACTCCGGCTTTATTGCTATGCCCAAGGCCGACCGCGCTCACACCGAGCCGACAGCGTTGATGGGCGGGCTGGCAATCTATGGGGCAGCCATCGGCGCATGGCTGTTGATCACTTTGCTGGCGGCGCTGCTGCCGACCAGTATCCCGGGACTGCGCGAATTTGCGGCTATTTTAACCGGCGCGTCGTTTATGGCGGCGGTGGGCCTGTGGGATGACCGCCACCCGCTGCCGCCTCGGATCAAACTGGCGGCCCAGGTAGCGCCGATTGTCCTGGTTTTTTTCATGGGAGTGCGAGTCAGTTTGCCCCTACTCAACTTCGGCCAGTGGAACACCGTTATCAACTTTATCATTACAGCGGCCTGGATTTTATATATCACCAATGCCGTTAATTTTCTGGATAATGCCGACGGCATTGCCGCCATGACCAGCGCGACCACCAGTGCTACTTTTTTGTTGATTGCTGTTTTGAACGGCCAGCAGTTGGTCTCGATTCTGGCGGCAGCGGTGATGGGGGCCAGTTTGGGCTTTGCCCGCTACAATTTACCTTTTCCCCGCAGTACCATTTTTATGGGGGATTCCGGCTCGCTGTTTTTGGGGTTTTTGCTGGCAGTTCTCGGTATCAAAATCCGTATTCCGGCCAACGATATTCAAATCACCTGGATGGTCCCGATTGTGGTGCTGGGTTTGCCGATTTTTGATACGGCCATGGTCTTTATTTCGCGGACGCGGCGCGGCGTTTCTTTTTTTCAGGGGGGAATTGACCACACCACCCACCGGCTGGCTCGGCTGGGGCTGGATAAACTGTCGGTGGCGCTGGCGGTTACAGTTATTTGCGGGGCGTTGGGTTGGATTGCAGTCTTTATTACCCGGGCCAGTCTAACTGAAGCCTATTCGATTGCCATCATGCTGGTTTTTATTGCCCTGTACACCCTGTGGCGGATCGAATTCAGGGCGTCCTACAATTTCAGAACAGGCCGGACGCCGGTAAAGGTGGAAACAGAGACGGACAGACGGTAAAGAGGAATAAAGGCAGAATGGAGGATTGGAAGGCTGTGTTCGCTCCAAGCCGGTCTGCGACCGGCGTCCGGGGGCGCAGACCCCCTCTGAGCTTATAAGAAATGGGGATTTGGAAAGTTGGAAGACCGGTCACTTTTCAACCTTCCAACCTTCCACTTTTTAACTCTTTTCGCCGTTGCTCACCAGCGGCAGAGAGATGGTAAAAGTGCTGCCTACATCGGGCTGGCTTTCAACCCAGACCTGCCCGCCGTGCTGTTCGGCAATAATTTTGACGATGGCTAACCCCAGGCCGGTGCCGGGCACGTCGTCCAATTCGGGGCGGGCGCGGTAAAATTTTTCAAACACGCGGGGTAAATCCCTGGCCTGAATCCCCGGCCCATTATCAATGACCGAAACCAACGCCTGCCCACTGTTCCGACCTAACTTCACCTGAATCTGGCCGCCTCTGGGGGTATATTTGACCGCGTTATCCAGCAGATTGCCCACAGCCCGCGAAAGCAAAACTGTATTTCCTTCGATCACCAGCTCACCGGGGGTAGAATCCAGCACCATTTCGATGCCTTTGGTTTTGGCCAGCGGGGTCAGCATATTAATACTGGCCTGAACCGACACAGATAGCGGTATCTTCTCACGGGTCAACTGTTCCAGACGCTCCAGCCGGCTCAATTCCAGCAAATCTTCAATCAAAGATTTCATCAAATTGGCCGCTTTGGTTACTCCGACCAAATCTTCTTCCTGGCGCTCGGTGACCGGCCCGTCCATCCGCACCAATTCGACATACCCTTTGACCGTAGCCAGCGGGGTGCGCAGGTCGTGGGTAAAAGCGGTCACAAAATCGCGCTTCATTTTGTCCAGGGCTTTAAAAGCGCTGATGTCGCGCAGAACGGTCACTCGGCCCAGTTCGGGAATGGGGGTTATATTAGCCCACATGGTCCGGCCATCGGGCAGAGGGACTTCGCCGGTGGTGGGTGCATTGGGAGCAAACAATTTGAGCAGGTCAGCGTTGGTGGTCAATTCTGACAGCGGTTGATCTTGCCAGGGATGGCCATTCAGTTTTAGCATTTCCTGGGCCGCCGGGTTTAATAAGACTGTTTCATTTTGGGGGGTTGTCACCAAAACCGCATCCTGCGTACTGTTGATAATGGCCGACAGTTTGCGCCGCTCTTGCTCTGTCTCTTTGAACAGGCGGGCATTTTCCAGGGCAATGGCCGACTGACCGGCAATCGCGTTGAGCAAAAGCAGGTCACTCGTTTTGAATTTGTTGGGTTCGTCGCGGACCAGGGTTAAAACACCGATGACCCGCTGCCGGCGGCGTAGCGGCGTAGCAATTGCCGAACGAACATCATACGGTTGGTTATCGTAAACCACCCAACGATTATCTTCACGGGTATCGTGAATGATGTCACCTTCTCCGTGCTTGAGCACCCAGCCGGCAAAACCTTCGGTCAATACTTTGCCCACAATCCGTTTGGCCCGGTCATCGCTGATATGCTCTTGCTGTAAGATAAAGGCCGAAACACGATTCTCCTGGTCAAACAGCATCACACTGCCGGTGCTGGCATGGAGATGGCTCACGGTTAAATTGAGCACCCGCCGCAGCATTTTATCAGGGTCAAGGTCTTTGTTTAACTCGTCACTAATCCGGTTGAGTAAATTTAAGCGTTCTTGCATAATCTGCTCATCTGGTACTTTGGGGCTACAATCACTATTGAGTTAATTATATCACGCTTTACTTAAGAATGGAAAGAAAGGGGAGAGGCGGAAGGAAATTGTGAATTGTGAATGAAGATTTTTTCGTTAATCATTCACAATTGACTATTCACCATTCATAATTTTTTGAACTCTTTGCCAGTCCGCCGGAGTATTCATATTGATGAACGAATGAAATTCAGGATCAAACCCGGCTATTTCCTGCCGTTCCAAATAACGGACGGTTACATCGGCAAAAAAACCGATCATCCGCAGTTGGTCGGCCAGCAAGCGCCGCTCGATGGCCGGGAGACAATTTTTGCTGTAAACAGCGTGCAGGGTTTCAGGCTGGGGAGGATTAATCAAGGGGATCACGACATCGGCCTGAGGCGCTAAATCAACCAGGTATTGCAGCAAAGCGACTTTCAAAAAGGGCATATCGCAGGCTACAACCAACACGTGGGGGTGGCGAGCTGCCCGGATGACGCTGTAAAGTCCGCCCAGCGCCGCTTTATCAGGGTAAATATCAGGGATAACCGGCAGGCCCAGATGACTAAATTTTTCCGGCGCGTTGGCGCTGATAAAAAGGTCATCGGTCAGCGCTTGCACCTGCCCGATGACTCGCTCGATGACGGGCCGGCTCCAACCTCCAGAAAAGCCTTGTCGCGGCCCATGCGCTTGCTCTGGCCGCCGGCCAGAATGGCTACACTGACCAACAAGTTTAGCGCCCTTTCCAAAATACAGGAGCCTATGCAATTATAGCATAAGCTCCTGTTAAATTTCTAGCGATTAATTCAGATTAAGCGTTGGCCGCAGACAAATAGTTGACAGCTTCGCCGACGGTGGTAATCTTTTGGGCTTCCTCATCGGAGATTTCGCCGCCGAATTCCTCTTCAAAGGCCATGATCAGTTCGACCAGGTCGAGCGAATCGGCCTCTAAATCGTCGCGAAAACTGGCTTCCATGTTAATTTGATCCTCATCGGCGCCAAGCTGTTCGATGATGATATCCTTTACCTTGTTAAATACTTCATCTTTTGTCATTGAGAATGGTCTCCTTTTGGCATATATTTTATAGGTAATCTATTTTAGCGAGGGTACAAATAAATCAGGGCGCATTGTACCAACGCCTGTTAAAACTGTCAATGTACAAGCAGTTAAGGCAACCTTATCGCGGTATAAGCGTTTGATGATTTGGGCAGAGTCAGACAAGAGGCACAAGCCATTTGCTCTGATGGTTTAAAGCACATTGGATATAACCCCGCCGAGGCTTAAAGGATACTGACCGGCGTAAAGTTTTAAGGTTGCGGAGTATCTTCTCAATAAGTAGGGGCGAACCCTTGCGGTCGCCTCCTGGGGCAGGCGCGAGGCCGTGCCCCTACCCGAATTATTGAGAAGATACTTGCGGATCAAAAAAAAAAGGGGTGACGCCCCTCGCGTCACCCCTGATTCTTTTTGACTATACCCGATCCACAAATTCGCGGTTGCGGACCTCAACCGGCACTTTCATCAATTCAAGCACCCCTTTGGCCACATGCTCCGAGTAGCGGCGGAAGGCTTCTTCACCCTTGGCAGCCGTTGCCGTGAGCGGGTTGCCGATGGTGCCGGACTCGATGAATTCGTGGTGATCCATCGGGAAGCTGAAGTATTTGTAACCTTCAAAATTCACGTCGGGCATGCCGTCGTGTTTGCGGAAGGTATCGGGCAGAAAATCGGGGATATGGGCCAGGGTTTTGGCGGCCCGGTCCATGCGCACATAATTGGTGCCTTTAACCACATCATGAGCCAGCATTTGCGAAGTTTCCAGCTCGCTGGCGTGCCAGCCGGGGGTTTCTTCGGGCGGGTTTTCCATCAAGCCCTGCATCAAGCCGACGTAATTTTCCATGTAGGGTTTGACAAAGCCGATCATCGCCCCGGTTTCGTAACGCAGTTTACGCAGCACCGGGTCCACTACCTTGATATTGGAGCCGTGCCCGTTGATAAAAATAATGCGGTTGAAGCCGTGGTGGATCAGGCTGCGGGCCACATCGTACATCAGGTTGAGCAGGGTTTCGGCCCGGATGGTGATGGTCCCGCGCCCCATGCCGGGCTGGTGCATGTGCTGCGGCGAATAGCCGGTCCAGATGCAAGGGGTATAGAGCACGTGAATAATGTCGGCGACCCGCCGCGACACTTCTTCCGCCGTGACCGTATCGGTTTTGAGCGGCAGGTGCGGCCCATGCTGCTCGGTGCTGGCCATCGGCACCAGGATCAAATCTTTTGTTTTCAGATACTCCTGGATGTCAACAAAGGTCAGGTCAACAATGTTATAAGACCTGAAGGTTCCGTTGTCAGTCATTGTTTAGTTCTCCTTGATATTTGCGACCGGAGACCGGGGACCGGGGACCGGGCTTGAAAATAGGCATGTCATTTCGACCAAAGGGAGAAATCCCTGACACCTTACTTTTACCTCATAGATAGTTGGCAAAAAGGGGTCTTATTCAGCCAATACACCTTTTATTACTGTGTCGAAGGGATTTCTCGGCCTACGGCCTCGAAATGACATGGGATGGGTAGAAATTTTTCAGGACTGTTTGTCAGGCTCCCAATTACTCAAATTTACAGGTCAGGTTCGCACCTCCCATTCCTGCAATTTAAATCTCGATCATCTTAAGAAACAACTCAGCAACCTCGACCCCAAACTCCGGGTCATTCACATGGCGCGGGTATTCCAAAATCGGGACATCGGGGCGTAGATTGGCCCGTAGTTCGGTCATGAAAGCAGCGTCGGCCTCCGGGTCCCAGAACACGCCGCCTTGAGGATGGCTCTCGGTGGGCGAAAAACTGGGAATAGATAAGCCCTGGGTGGGGTAGACAATTTTGAGCGGGCCGCTGGCTTCGTTCAGCCGCTCGGCAAAACGCCGGCCCAGTTCAGCCATCTCCGGTTTGAGGGTTCGCACCAGGGTAAAGACGGGGTTGTGGGTATAGATGGGCCGTCCGCGCAAATTGTCGGGCACTTCGTGGGGTGGGCCATGCACGGTAAAATCAATACAGCCGGGGACAACCACCTGGGGCAGCCCCAGGCGACCTACTACCCGCAGCCGGTCCGGCCCGCCGTTGTGAAAACCGCCGACCAACTCATCGGCCAGTTCGTCGGTGGTGAAGTCAATCACACCGATGAACAAACCCTGCTGGGCCAGCTCTTCCATGGCCGCCGCCAACGCCATTGGAATGAAAGATAATTCCCTCGATCCCGGCCTGGGCCAGCCGCTCTTTGACGGCCATCACCGCTTTGGTGGTGTTGCCCAGCATGGTAATCGCCACATAACGCTGCTCGGTTTTCAGGTTAATCACGTGACCGTGCGCCGTCATCCCGGCCAAGGCTGCGGCCATGTTATCGAAAATCGTCTGGCTGATGGGGTTGATGCCCAGAATGTCAATGATGGAATGGATAACCATCACATCCCGCAGCCCGACCAGCGGGCCGAAGTGACGCTTGCCGGAAGCGATAGGGGTAGCGAGGAGTTTGGGCACGCCCACCGGCAGGGCCTGCATCGCATGCGCGCCCAGCACCGCTCCTTCCGCGCCGCCTAAACAGGCCACGCCGTGCAACCGGCCTGCGGCGTACAGGTCCAGCACCACTTTTCGCACACCCTTCATCATTTCATGCACCGCCGCCCCGCGACTCCCGGCCTGGCGCAGCGCCTCAATCGTACTGCCGGCAGCCAGAGCCACCGTTTCCCGCCGAAAATCCGGCTCGATGTCCAACGGTTCGCCCAGGATGCCGGAGTCAATCACCAGAGTTTCCAGCCCCAGGTCACGGCAGCGATCCCGCAGATAGGCTATCTCCGGCCCTTTGGTATCGAGGGTACCGATGAGGGCAACTGTCTTTGGCATAAGTTCTCCCTACATGTAGCAGGGTAACAGGTAACAAGGTTGCAGAGTCGCAACCTCTGAAAATCCACCGCTATGGTGCGACTCTGCTACCTTGCTACTTTGCCACCTTTTTACCTGCCTTCGGCTTTCTCGATGGCGTGTTGGAGGGTTTTGGCCGAAATTTCGACCAGCCAGCTATAGAACTCATCGGAGAGCACCCCACTGCCGTGGTCTTCGATGAATTTAAGTTGTTCGGGGGTCAGTTCGGCTTCGGCGGCGGCCATAGCATTTTTGTAGGGGTTGGCCGGGGTACGGTCGAGCGGAGCGACAAATTCCACAGTTAAGGCGCTGTCATAACCGGCCGCTTTGAGGGTTGTGACCAGGCGCACCCAGTCGTAATCACCCTGACCGCAGGCCATGCGGTTGTTATCGGCCACATGGAAGGCGACCAGCTTTTTGCCGGTGTTCAAAATGGCCTGATGCAGGTCGGCCTCTTCGATATTAATATGGAAGGCATCCAGGCAGACGCCGCAGTTGGGGCCGACTTCACTGGCCAGCAAGACGGCCTGATCGTGGCGGTTGAGGAAGTTGGTTTCAAAGCGGTTGAGCGGCTCCAGGCCCAACACCACGCCCGCCTGCTCGCTGTGAGCGTAGATTTCTTTCAGACCTTCGACAGCCCAGCCCATTCTTCTCG
>JAAUSP010000744.1 GCA_012032575.1 Anaerolineales bacterium
TCCCCAGCCGGTCAACCCCAACTCAGCAATCTTCAATCTCCACGCAAGGCGTCCAATCTCTAATCTTCAACTAACCCTCTTCTGGCGAGCGCTTCAGCCCCCTTCAACCGATTACACCGTTTTTTTACACCTGCGTGACGCCCACAACGTCACCATCGCCCAACGAGATGGCCTGTCGTTAGATGGAAATTATCCCAGCAGCCGCTGGCAGCCCGGCGAAACCGTCATTGATCCCTTCAGCCTGACCCTGCCGCCCAACCTGCCGCCCGGCCAATATACCCTCTGGGCCGGCATGTATCAACTGGACACCCTGGAGCGGCTGACAGTTACCAACGACACCTCCGGCGAAAACGCGATTCTCTTGGGAAAAATCAACTACCAATGACTCACCCTCCTGTATCCCGTATCACGCATCACGCATCACGCATCATTATCCCCCTGCTTTTCCTGGTGGCGCTTGCTCCGCGTTTACCCGGCCTCGACCGCTTTCTGACCAGCGATGAAAACACCAATATCTTCTTCGCCGGCAGCGATGTCATCGCCGCTTTTTTGCGGGGCGATTTTCAGGGGACTTATTGGCATTTTTACCCCGGCGTAACCATGAGCTGGCTCGACGCAGTCGGAATGGTCGGTCAATACCTCTTAGCCCGGCTTTCCGGCGTATCTCTGCCCCCCTTCACCGAGTATATCTATGGCGACATTTTATCGCTGGTAATAGCTAATCGCCTGCCTTACGCCATTTTAACCGCCGCCGCTGTCCCGGCCATTTATTGGCTGGCCCGCCAACTGCTGCCTGAATCCATCGCCCTGTTGGGCGCACTGTTCCTCGCCTTTGACCCCTTTTTCTGGCCCACTCCCGCGTTGCTCACGGCGATGCTCCGGTCGCCGTTTTTATGGTACTGTCGGCCCTGACTTTTTTTGTCTATACCGCCCGCTTGCGTACCTCACCCGAGCAAAGGCAGAACCCCATTTCATCCTTCATCCTTCACGCGCAGCGTTCATCCTTTCTTATCGCCTCTGCTGTATTTGGCGGACTGGCCGCCCTGACCAAAGCTCCCGGCCCATTCATGGCAATTTTCGTGGTGGGCATGTCCTTGCTCTATGCCGGGCTGGAATGGCGAGGAAAGAGCACGTTCAACGTTCATTGGTTGGTCGTCATCCTCACCTGGGGACTCGTCTCACTCGTGACCTTCGTCTTGCTCTGGCCGGCGATGTGGGTTGACCCGCTCGGCACCGTCCAGCGCATGCTTTCCGAAACCGTCGGTAAAGTTGAGGAAGGCCACTTGGTTTATTTCTTCGGTCAGCCCACCCTCGACCCCGGTCTCTGGTTTTACCCGTATGTGATTCCTTTCCGCCTCACCCCCATCACCCTCATCGGCACACTGATTTCGCTGATTCTGCTTTTTCCAAAAGTTAGCGCTCTTGCCTGGTCGGTCAATATTTCTCAGCCCGACCAGAACACGCCATCAAAATCGTTTTACGTTTTACGCTTTACGTTTTACGTTCTCTGGCTGTTTTTTCTCTCTTTACTGCTTTTCGGCATCCTCAGCCCCAAAAAGCAGGATCGCTACCTGCTGCCGCTCTTCCCCCTGTTGGATTTGCTCGCCGCCGCCGGCTGGATAGGTCTGTTCAAGCTGGTTCAATATTATCTTTTACGACAAAAAATCTCTTCTTTATCCCTACTCCCTACTCCCTACTCCCTACTCCCTATCTCCTTCTCCCTACTCCTTCTCTTCCTCCACTTTATTCCTGTCATCACCTATTACCCCTACTATCTGACCTATTTCAACCCGCTTATGGGCGGACCCGTCCGCGCCGCCCAGACCACGTTAATGGGCTGGGGCGAAGGGATGGAACTGGCCGCCGCCTATCTCAATCAAAAACCGGATGCCGGGCGCTTGTACGTAGCCTCGACTCCCTCACAGACGCTTCTGCCTTACTTTGCCGGTACCGGCGAAAATTTTTACACCAACGATATTGCCTTTCGGGCCGATTACGTGGTTCTCTACCTGGCCCAAATGCAGCGGCTGGCCCCCAGCCCCGAAATCGTGGCCTATTTTCAAGCTCAACAGCCGGAAAAGATCATTACCATCCATGATGTTCCCTACGCCAAAATCTACCCCGGTCCCAAACTCATTCTCGCCGATACTCCCCCCGACGCCACCCCCGCCAATACTCGGTCTGGGTGACAAACTGCGTTTGGCCGGCTACAAAATCCAACCTTCAACCTTCCATCCTTCCAACCTTCAACCTTCCAACCTTCCAACCTTGACCCTCTACTGGCACGCCCTGGCCCCACTGCCGGTCAACTATACCGTTTCCGTTCGCGCCCGCACCGCCGCAGGTGAACGGCTGGCTCAACAGGACCAGTGGCCGGTGAACAACCTGCTGCCGACCACCCTCTGGCGTCAAGGCGATTACGTGACCGACGAGCACACCCTGGAAATCTCTCCGGCGGATCATTCCCACCTGGACAATTTTGAAATCGTCGTTTACCAGCCGAAACCGGCGAAACTCTCGGCCCACCCATCACCCTGCCCATCCCCAACCATGAATAAACAGCAACCCTCTCCCCAAAACCTAATCTCCCCTCATCCCCTCATTCACAATTCACAATTCACAATTCACAATTCACAATTCTCCTCGTCCTTCTCCTCGCCGCCTTCCTGCGCCTCTATCAATTGCCCACCCTGCCCCCCGGCCTCAACTTCGATGAAGCCGGCAGCGGTGTAGCCGCGCTGGAAATTTTGAGCGGCGCTCCTAAAATCTGGTGGCGCTTGGGCGGCGGCCAGGAACCGTTGTGGCCCTATCTGGCGGCGTTGAGTACCGCTTTTATGGGGAATATTCCCCTGGCTCTCCGCTTGCCTGCCGCTCTGATCGGTATTTTAACTGTCGCTGCTGTTTACCCCTTGCTCCTGATTTTGCGTCTTGGCAACAGGCGGGAGACTCACTTCATCGCCCTGTTGACCGCCCTGAGCCTGACTCTCTCCGAATGGCACTTGCACTTTAGTCGCCTGGGCTTCCGGGCCATTTTACTCCCCCTCCTCTCGACTCTGGCCTTTTACTTCCTGTGGCGTGGTCTAATCAGTAGCCAGAACTCAGATTTCACGCATCACGCATCACGTATCACGTTGCTCACCCTCGCCGCCCTTTTCACCGCCCTGGCGATGTATAGTTACCTGGCCGCCCGCTTGCTGCCCCTGGTTCCCTTGCTTTACTGGGTACTTCTCTGGCTGCTCAAAAAAATAAAGCAGAGATCCATCCCTCCTTCAATCGAACCTCAGAAAAAAAACCACCGCTTTTCCCTCTCCCTACTCCCTACTCCCTACTCCTTACTCCCTACTCCCTACTTCCTACTCCTGCTGCTCTTCCTCTCCCCCCTGATCCTCTACTTCAGCCTCAACCCCGCCGATTTTGTCGCCCGTTCGACCACCGTCTCTGTCTTTAACCCGGCCTGGAATCAAGGCAATTTAGGGGGCACGCTCTGGCAAACCCTGACCGCCACCCTGGGAACCTTCCTCGGCTTAACCGGCGATCCCAACCCCCTGGTCAACCTGCCCCGGCCAACCCGCTGTCCCGCTGTTTCTGGCTCCTTTTTTTCTGCCTCGGCCTGCTCATCAGCCTCTATCGAATTTTCACCCCTGCCCCCCTGCCCCC
>JAAUSP010000745.1 GCA_012032575.1 Anaerolineales bacterium
CTGGAACTTGGCTACTACGTTGGTCAGAAACCGCATCTGCCCACCCGCAAGACCATCCTCGCCGAAGCCATCCGGCTGGGCGCGGACCTGTCGCCCACCTCCAGCCAGACAGTGCAGCGCCACCTCGACGAACTGGCCGAAGCCGGCCACGCCCTCAAACTGCCCAAAGGCCGCTCCCCCTGGAAAAGCCGCTACTTGATCCTGCAAGAAAGGAGTAAGGAGTAGGAAGTAGGGAGTAGGGGGAAGAGGTTTTCTTACTCCCTACTCCCTACTCCCTACTCCCTGCCTTATGCCCAAAAAAGTTAAACTCCCCGACCATTATCTCTGTTATAACGGCGACGGTACCGAGGCTGTCGCAGCAGCAAAGGCTGACACCCTCAAAGCGGCCAAACAATACGTGGAGTATTTCCACGCGGAAGAAATTCCGGCTGATCCGCACAAACGGGCCGGCCTGGTCTATGGAACGGCCCTCCGGCTCAACCAGAAGCACAAGGAAATCCTCGACGCGGTGGAAGCCTCATTGATGGTGGATGTCGCCAACCACGCTCTTTTCAGCGACTACCAGACCATCGAGCAGTGGATGGACGCCCATAATATCCGCCAGTCGGCGGCGGCGATTTCACGCTGCCGGACCCTGGCCGAGATCATTATCCCCTGGTGCGCCGAGAATGAAGTCATCCCCGGCTGTGAAACCCAGCGGGAGGTTGAGCAGTGGTTTATGGGTCTCAATCCCGAAGCCCGCTCGACCGTCAACCGGGTCGGTCACGTCGCCCCGATACTCCAAGAAAATCGCCAGTAGACGAGGCGATGGAACAGCCGCAGAAGGTTGAGGAAGTGCGCCACATCCTGGGTCTGGTGTCTAACCCCAAGGTCGAAAATGAGGAGTTGATGCTCTTTGCCCGCAAATTCTATTGGGATAAAGTGGTCGGCTGTTGGAAAAAGCTGGAGGATGGCACGGTGGAGGTGACGCTGCGCCTGGAAAATGAAGATCAATTTGAATATCTCCGGGACAAGCGGCTCAGGTCGTTTGTCGCCTGGGAATGAGGAGAAAATATATGCTGCCCCCTGATAAACCTAAACTAGCCCGCTCCCGCCGGCTCAGGCAACGCCAGCAGAGCCTGGAGCACGAATTGGCACGGGTCAACACGGCCCTGGCTGTGCCGCACATCCTGCTGCCCTGCGGCTGCAAGATCGAACAGTTCGGTCACAATAGTATCAAGACGATCTATTGCCACCGGCACCAAAGCTTTATCTTTTCGCCGCGCGATGACGGCAGCGATGTGTTCTACTTTGTGAATGAGGAGCAGCGCCCATGACCGAGGAAGAATTACGGCCGGCAGCGCTGCCTGTTGCTGAGACCTTGCCCATCACTCGGCGCTGGTTCAAACAACTCTGCGAGGCCAAACTCCTGCTGCGGGAGGCCCTGGACAGCGTCGAGGCCGACGAGCAGGCCCGGCGGGAATCCTGGCCGGATGAAGTCAAACGAGGCGAGTTGACGCTCGACCTGGCCGCACGAATCCGGGTTTTTTTGGAGCAGTCCAGCCATGATTAGAGTTCAAGACCCGCATAATATCGAGGCTGAAAAGGCATTTTTAGGCACTGTCTTGCAGGAACCCCAGACGATCAGCCGGGCCAGCCGTTTGGTGCGCCCGGCTGATTTTTTCGAGGAGCGCCACGCTTTTATCTGGCAGGCTATGCTCGACCTGGACCGGGCCGGCCTGCCGCTCGACCTGGTGACGCTCAGTGATCGCTTAAACGGCAGCCTGACTGACGTGGGCGGGGCAGCTTATTTAATCCAACTGCAACACATCCCACTTTCGGCCCTGAACCTGGATACCTACGCCGCCATTATTCGCAAATATGCCCGGCTGCGGCGTTTGATCAACGGCGCGGGCCGGATCGTGCGCCTGGCCCATCGCGCCGGGACCAACGTGGATGTGATGGACGAGGCTCTGGCTCTGGCCGAATCTACCCTGCTGGCCCTGGTCAAAGAGGAACGCCTGGGGCCGGTTGCGCCGCTTGGCGTCCTGGTTCGGCACTATCTGGAACGGGCCAAAGACCAACCGGCTAACCTCGGCCTATCTACCGGGATTGAACCGCTCGATGCCCTCTGTGGCTGCCTGCAAGCGGGCGACCTGGTGCTGCTGGCCGGCGAGCCGGGCACGTTCAAAACGGCCCTGGCCCTGCGGATTGCCCAAGGCGTGGGTCTGGCCGGGGGTAAGGTGGCCCTCTTTTCCCTGGAGTCGTCGAGCGAGCAGGTGGTGCAGCGGCTGCTGGCCGGTGAAGCCGGTCTCGATGCCCGGTGCCTGCGGATTGGCGATGTCGAATCCGCATGGCCGGCGCTGCTGGCGGCCGGGGAGCGCCTGGCTGAACTTAATCTCCATCTTGACGACACGCCGGGTTTGTTGGTGACGGAGTTGCGTAGCAAAGCCCGCTGGCTCCATTACCTGTGGGGGTTGGATTTGATCATCGTCAACTATCTCCAACTTCTCCGCAACAGCCAACGCCAGGAGAGCCGGGCCGAAGAACTGGCGGCGACCTGCCGCGCTTTGAAGGCGTTAGCCCGCGAGTTGCACCTGCCACTCCTGGCTGTGTTCCGCTTCGATTCTCTGGCCAACAACCGGGCGGTCGAGCTTGAATCTGACCTGATCTGGTTGTGCGAAAGGAGAGGGGGTTGCCTGTTACTGACCCAAACCCGCTGGCGGGATGGTCCCGCCGGTACGAGTATCGAACTGGAGATGTATGAACGAGCTGACCAAGCAACTACTGGAAGTAGCCTGGCAGGACCTACCGACCAACCACCGCACCCTGGACCGGCTGGAATGCGAGGTGCGAAGTAGCTGGCTCATCTGGCGCAACCACCAGGTCGAGGATTGGGCGGTGGCGGTGCTGCCGCAGGTACAGCGTCGGCCGGCGACGGATTACTACCCCGATACCTACCTGGGCGCGAGTTGTATAGATTGGATAGACGAACACGGCTTTTATAGCTGGGAGTTCCCGATCTACGACGGCGAAGATGACGACTTTGTGTACCACTTCATCGCCCACTGGCTGGCCTGTATGGCCTGGCTGGCCTTTGAACCGGATGATTCGCGCCGGGAAGCCACTTGGACCGACCTCGACTACACCAACCAGGAAATCGAGGATTTTTTTAACTTTAAAATGAATTACGCCCCCCGGCCCAAGAAGGCTAAGGCTGAGGCTAAGGCTGAGGGGACCCAGTTAACGATGTTTTAGGAGGCTAGATGCAGTTCCCCAAAGTGATTTTAATGTTGTCGAGCAAGCAAGCGTGGTTTTTGTATTATCTGTTGAAAATGGTCCCCGGCGGGACCGCCAAAGGGCTGCGGACCAGCCTGGGCGATCTGCTCAAGGCGCTGCCCCAGGAGAAGGCCAAGATAGTCGGAAAGTGAGGACGTGATGTTTCCACCAAGTGGTCCGGAGTGGCCATCGGACGAGTGGTTAGAGACGCTCAATTTTTACCTGATTACCAACAGCGCCGGTCAGGTGACGATTGATGATTTCAGCGACGCCCAACTGGTCAAAGCCTGGCAGGATCACCCCGGAATGGGCTTTGCCGACCTGGACGCGGCGGCGACTAAACATGGTGCTGGAATTTCAAGCCAAACGGGAGAATACTGAAGCTGAAGATTC
>JAAUSP010000746.1 GCA_012032575.1 Anaerolineales bacterium
GGCGGGGCTATCATCAACGTGGCTTCCCCCACCGGTTTGACCGGCTGCGCTCCCGGTCAAACGGCGTACAGTTCCAGCAAGGGTGGCGTATTTGCCTTGACCCGGGTGATGGCGATTGATTACGCCCGCGATAACATCCGGGTCAACGCGCTGGTGCCGGGCACGGTTATCACACCGCTGACCGAGACAGTTCTGGGCGATCCAGCCTTCCGGGCCAACCGCGAAGAGTTGATGCCGATTGGCCGCCTGGGGAAGCCGGAGGATGTGGTTGGTCTGGCCGTTTTTTTGGCTTCGGATGAAGCCAGCTTTTGCGTCGGCGGCTTTTATATGGTGGATGGCGGAATGATGGCCAAGTAAGTGGCGGAAAGGAGAGAGTCAAAAACCTAAACAAGTGACTGGGCCGAATCGAACAAAGAAGTTTAAACAATTATCAATCAATGATGAGATGAGTGAGGAGAAAAATGAATCAAAAAAGTTTCAGATTATTTGGTTTATTGCTCATGGTCAGTCTGCTGCTGGGGTTAGCGGCTCAATGCGGCCCAACGCCTACGCCCCAGATTGTCGAAAAAGTAGTAACCGTTGAGGTTGAAAAACAAGTCGAAGTTGAAAAAATAGTGACGGTCGAGGTTGAAAAGCAAGTCGAGGTCGAAAAAATCGTCACCGTCGAAGTAACATCAGAGGCCGAGGCGGCGGCTCCGGCAGGCGGGATTAACTCGGCTGATGCAGCGGTGGAGGCAGCCAAACAATATGCCGGGACCGAATTGAATGTGGTTTGGGAATCAGGCTTGCAACCTCAGGACCCACTCACCTTTGCGCCCAAATGGGAAGAATTGACCGGCATAAAGGTCAACGTGGTTGAAACAGCCTATGTGGACCTGTACACCAAACAATTGCAGGACCATTTGACCGGCGGCGGCGCTTATGACGTGATTACGTTTGTCCCGGCCTGGCTCATTGATTTTCAGTCGGCCGGCGTGCTGGAACCTTTGAATCCTTATATTGACCAGTACATGAACAAAGCCGACCTGGAGGATTATCTGCCGGTTTATGGTTCTGAAGGCTACGCCCGCCAGGGCGACACCTGGTACGGTCTGCCCGACGACGGCGATGTCTTTATTTTGTACTATCGCAAAGACCTGTTTGAGGACGAGGCTAACCAAAAAGAGTTTAAGGAAAAATATGGCCACGACCTGGCTCCGCCTACCACCTATCAGGAATTTAACGAGATTGGCCAGTTCTTCACCGACAAGTATGCCCCGGAGATATACGGTGGCGCTTTCCAGCATTTGGAAGGCCAGGCTTTTGACTGGTTTGTAGGGCCGTTCAGCGGCAATGGGGGGCAGTTCTTCGACCCGGCGACGATGACACCCGGCATCAACAGCGAAGCCGGGGTCAAGACCCTGACCGACATGGTCGCCGTGACTCAATGGATGCCGCCGGGAGTCAACAAGTGGGGTTTCACCGAAATCCTGAGCGCCTGGATGGATGGCAAACTGGCCATGATCATCACCTGGCCGCCGGTGGGCCGCTGGTCCGAAGGGATTGGTTCCGCCACCGAGCAGCTAAGCTGGGTGCCCCCAACGAAGGTAGCCGGCAAAGTAGGTTACGCGCCCGAACCGGGCGGTCGCTCGGCCCTGGCCGGAGGCTTTGCCCTGGGCGTGTCGGCTGACAGCCAGAATAAAGAGGCGGCTTACCTGTTTATTCAATGGATGAACAGCCCTCAGACCAGCTTGCAACGGGTAATGCTGCCATTTGCTCTGCGCGATCCGTTCCGCCTGTCGCACTTCGAGTCGCCGCTGTACCAGTCCATGTGGCCTGCGCACCGGATTATCTGAAAACTCTCGAAATGGCGGCTAAAGCCGGTCAATTTGAACTGGGCATTCCGGGGGCGCGGGAGTATACCGAAGCCCTGGATAACGCCATTACCTCGGCCTACGCCGGCACTGATCCGAAAGAAGCGCTGGACGAAGCAGCGACCAAATGGGAGGAGATCACCGATCGCCTGGGCCGTGACACGCAGCAAGCAGCCTATGATGTTTGGCTCAAAGGGGAATGGAACCAACCCGGCCCCAAAGCAGTAGAAGCTGAGTAATTGTACACCTGGTATTCTGCCAGGAAGATCTTCCTGGCAGAATACCCTAGTTTGACAATCAAATTCGGTAATGTTTCGCTCCAAGCCGGTCTGCGACCGGCGTCCGGGGGTCACAGACCCCCTCTGAGCTTATTTCAGGTTATTAGTTTGGAGATTTGGGAGGTTGCATGGAACTAGCGGCTACGCCTGAGTCGCGCTCAACGCAGCGTTGGCAGCGCCAAAAACGCCTAACGCCCTGGTTATTTGTAGCTCCGTGTTTAGTCGTCATCCTGTTAGTCACCATCTTCCCGACGATTTATTCATTTGGCCTGAGCCTGTACAAATGGGAACTGACGCTCAAGGATAAACCCTTTGTCGGTTTGGCTAACTATAGTCAGCTCTTTCAAGATGACCGTTTTCTCAATTCGAGCCTGATCACCTTGCTGCTGGTGGTTGTGGGGGTGAGTCTGGAAGCGCTGCTGGGCTTTGCCTTTGCCCAAAACCTGATGGCCGAGATGCGAGGCAAACGCCTCATTGTGGCCCTGATGCTGCTGCCGGTGATGGTTATGCCGGTGGTGGTCGGTTATACCTGGCGCTTGTTGTGGGATGCGCAGTATGGCCCAATCAATCAAATGATTGGCTGGGTGATTGGCCAACCGTTTCAATTTACCTGGTTAGGCCAAACCTCAACGGCTATACTGGCGATTCTGGTAACTGAGATCTGGCAGTGGACGCCCTTTATGTTTTTGATCTTCTTTTCGGGCCTGGCAACACTGGACCCCGAATTATTTGATGCAGCCGATATTGACGGCGCTTCGGGCTGGAACAAATTATGGCACATCACCCTCCCCTTAATGCGCCCGATTATTATCGTGGCGGTGCTGATCCGCAGCCTGGATGCTCTCAAAACGTTTGATACCATCTATACCCTCACCGGCGGCGCACCTGGCACATCCACCGAAACGGTTTCCTTTTATATCTACAAAACCGGCTTTCAATTTTTCCGGCTGGGATATGGCGCTGCCGCTTCGTTCATTTTGCTGATTGTCCTGGCTGCCCTATTAACCTATTTGCTCAAGGTGCTGCGAACCGCTTTAGCATAATGGGGGGATGAATAACCAGAGGAGATCAATGACAAGTCACCGCGGACGTAAAATTATTGGGCAAATGGTCAGATACATTATCTCTGTCATTGCCCTGCTCTTTTTCATGTTCCCCATCTTTGGATTGTAATGACGGGCTTTAAATCGGCCAGCGAATTTATGAGTTCTCCGCCGGTTTGGATTCCGGCCATCCCCTCCCTGCGCTCATTCGCTCATGTGATTGAAGTAGGGGGGCTGGATGCGCTCAAGAACAGTCTGATTATTTCCAGCATCGCCACCCTGTTATCCCTGCTGATTGGGTCAATGGCGGCCTACGGCCTGGCCCGCTACAAGGTGGGCGGCGACCAACTGCCTTTTTTCATCCTTTCGCAGCGCTTTATGCCGCCCGTCGCGGTAATTTTCCCCTTTTTACTGATGTTCAAAAGCCCTGAGATGGGTGGATACCTATCAGGCGCTGACCTTATCGTCC
>JAAUSP010000747.1 GCA_012032575.1 Anaerolineales bacterium
TTTTTGCCGTTGCTTTCGCTCCTGTTGAATTTCTCTGCTCAAAATATCAGCCAGGACTATGAGGCTTATACCTACGCCAAAGTAAGTCTACAACGTTTGCCCCCCGGAGCGATAATTATTACAGATAGCGACCCTCAGACTTTTGCTCTGTGGTACGGTCGCTATGGTCTGGGCTGGCGTTCTGACGTAACTGTTGTTAACAGTAACTTGTTGGCTGATGCCTGGTACCGGCAGACTTTAAGCCAAAATCATGCCAATCTGCGTCTTATGAATGTAACCAACCTCGCAGCTTTCATTGAGGCGAATTTTTTCAACGCGCCCATCTATTTGGCAACTGGACACCCCCTCGATGGGGCAGATTATCGTCTAAAGCCTGTGGGCAATTTACGACGGGTGATGAAACCGGCGCATGACTGAAACCAGGCGCAAAGCCTTTAGCTTATTGAATCTGGGCTTCTCTCAAGCAGTAGGCCACCCCTACTTTTTACCGCTTTGCCTTAGTCTGGCCCTGATTATTCGTTTAGGCTGGATATTTTTTCTTGAGGTTGAACCGGTCAGCGACTTTCGCTGGTATTTTGAGCGAGGGCTGGATTTTGCCGCCGGTCACGGGTATTCGGTGACTCCCGACTCCTTTTGGCCTGAGAATATCCCTCCACGCAGCCTGGAGCCAGCGGCAATCAGCGGAGATGGCCGAAGTTTTACCGCCTACTGGCCGGTAGGCTATCCTGCCTTTTTGGGGTTACTTTTCAGGCTCTTTGGTCCCTCTCTGTTTATTGCTAAAGTTGCCAATGTGATCTTTGCCATCTGGATTTTGTTTTTTGCTTATTACATTGCCAAAACGCTTTTTGGCTCAGAGCTTTGCGGTCGAGTGACCCTGTTGATTTTAGCCTTTTACCCGGATCATATTGCGTACACATCGCTCCTGGCCTCTGAAATTCTGTTCCTGTTTCTTTTCTTGTTGGGGGTTGTCCTGCTGATCGCGCCGGGACCTAAAATCGGTCTGGCTGTTATCGCAGGGATTGTTTTTGGTCTGGCTTGCCTGGTTAAACCCCAGGCGCTTCTGGTCCCGGCGATCTTGTTTGCCGTTTTATGGGCTAGCCGAGCCAGACATAAAACCCTGGTCGAATATGGTCTAGGCTTTATTATAGTCTATCTGACGCTGGGGCTAACAATCCTGCCCTGGCTGATTAGAAACTATCAGGTTTTTAATCATGTTGTGTTTATCTCCACCAATGGCGGTTACAACCTGCTGGTTGGCAATCACCCGGCCGCGACCGGGGCGTATAATTTTAGTGAAGCGCTTGTCTTCAGGTTGAGTGATGCGCAAAACGAATTTCAGCGAGACCGCAAAGCTTTCCAACTGGCAGTGGATTACATGGTTGCTCATCCGCTGGAGACGATCCAACGCTGGCCGAAAAAGCTGTGGCATCTTTATGGACGAGACACAAAAGGTCTGGACTGGAATATGAAAGGGTTGCAGGGAGATTCAAACCAACAAGTTCGTGCTTTACTGGATTGGCTTGAACCTATAGTCCAGATTTACTACACCCTCATCATGGCCGGGTTTTTGCTCTCAGTTTTTCTCCTGTTCAAGAAGGCAAAAACCCATCCCGGTGTTCAGCCATTTCCGACTTTAGGATTATGGCTGGCGTTCTATTTTACCCTTATCAGTCTGTTAACCTTTGGCAACAGCCGTTTTCATCTCCCCATTATCCCCTGGATGGTTATGTACGTAGGCGCATGGATTGCCCTAAAATCAACCTTGGCCGACAAAGCCGGTCCCTGGTCCAGGGTGTACCGAGGCGTATTGAGTGGAATTAAGTCCTATCGTCGCAGCTTACCCGCTTTCCCCGTTGCAGCAGGGAATGTTATTCCATCATCTGTATGGGTCTCAATTTGGGGTTGATATTGAACAGATGGTGATGAGGCTGCCGGAAAACCTGAACATCTCCGCTTTTGAGTATGCCTGGCAGCGGATTGTCGAGCGACATCCGGTGCTGCGCACCAGCTTCGAGTGGGTGGGCCTTGACCAGCCCCGGCAGCGGGTGTTCCGCCAGGTCAATCTGCGGCTCGATCAGCAGGATTGGCAGGGGTTGCCTGCACAGGCCCAGGAAGACTGGCTGGCTAACTACCTTCAGGCCGACCGGCAGCGCGGGTTTGAGCTGACCGAAGCGCCGTTAATGCGTCTGGCGCTTTTTCGGCGGGGAGAGGCCGATTACCAATGTGTCTGGACCTTCCACCATATCCTGCTGGATGGCCGCTCGCTGGCGATCATTCTGCGCGAGCTTTTCGCTTTTTATGAGGCTTTTTGCCGCAATGAGCATTTACACCTGGAACCGCTGCGTCCCTATCAGGACTACATCGAGTGGTGGCAGCAACAGAACCCGGATCAAGCGGAAGTTTTCTGGCGAAACCAGTTGGAAAGCTTTACCAAACCTACTTCTTTAACGGTAGACCGGCGTTTTGACCATGAGATAGAAGCGCCGAAAGAATATGCTGCGCAAGAAATCCGGCTGACTGAAACAACAAGTTCAAGCCTGCAAACGCTGGCGCAACACCATGGGGTTACCCTCAACACCTTTGTTCAGGGAGCCTGGGCCTTGTTGCTAAGCCGCTACAGCCGTGAGACTGATGTGGTCTTCGGCGTAACCAGAACCTGCCGGCGTAGCACCATTGCCGGGACTGAGGCTATGGTGGGGCTATTTATCAACACCCTGCCTTTGGTTGTCCGAGTGCCGGGCGAGATGCCCCTGTTGCCCTGGCTAAAAGAATTACGGGCACAGAATTTGGCTTTGCGTGAGGCTGGCCGTGAGCATACGCCGTTGGTGAAAGTCCAGGAATGGAGCGCTGTTCCGCGCGGCTTGCCCTTGTTTGAAAGTCTTCTGGTCTTTGAAAATTATGATTTAAATGCTAGCTTGCAGGCGCAGGGGGGAGCCTGGGCCAACCGTACCTTCGGCTTGCTGGAGCAGACCAATTACCCCCTTACGGTCAATGGCTACCTGGACTCAACACTCCGCCTGAAAATTGGTTATAGCCGGCATCGTTTTGATGACCAGACCATTGGCCGAATGTTAGGGCATCTCAAAACCTTGCTAGAGAGCATGGCTATCTATCCGGGCCAAAAGCTTGCAGCTTTGCCCATGCTGACCGAGGCAGAACTTCAGCAGTTATCGGGGCAGCGGGCTACCGGGTCGCCTCCTTTGCGCTCTGGCCTGTGCTTACACCAGTATTTTGAACGCCAGGCAACCCATACTCCTGAAGCCATCGCGCTAAGTTATGAGCAGGAGCGTCTAACCTATCGCCAACTAAACCAGCAGGCCAATCAGGTGGCCCATTATCTGCAAAGGCGAGGGGTCGGGCCGGGAAGCCTGGTCGGCCTGTTCCTGGAACGCTCGCCAGAGATGGTTGTAACAATTTTGGGGGTACTCAAGGCCGGAGGTGCTTACGTGCCGCTGGACCTGGCTTATCCGCCGGAACGGCTGGCTTTTATCTTACAGGATACCCAGACGCCTGTTATTGTGACAGTAAGCGACCTGGTTGAAAAATTGCCCAGCCTCCAAACCCCTATTATTTGCCTGGACACAGCCAAACCGATGATTGCTCAAGAAAGTGTGGCCAACCCGGTCAGCCCGGTGGAGGGAG
>JAAUSP010000748.1 GCA_012032575.1 Anaerolineales bacterium
CAGTCAAGGAGGGTTTTCTCACCCCCGCATCTTGATGGAAGCGCGCGCTCAGTTAGGAGACCCAAATACAGCTTTTGCCGATTTGGGCTTTGGGAAACCCAATGTATTACCGGGGTCCCCAAATATTCTCTTCATTACCAACGGTCCGGTGGGCACCACAACGGTAACCCCCACTATCTTTGTGAACTCTTTTCACCCCAACGATTCTACTCCCAACCGTCAGGCTATTATTAGCGGTACAAGCGTCGGCGATTATCACGATTTTCGTATGGTCATAAACGACTGGCAAACCATTGAGTATTATGTGGATGAGGTTCTCTATCAGACCCATACTTATGCCACGCCGGTTTTTACGCAGCCGGCCTATTTGTGGTTCTTTGTTGATAACTATGAAAATCGCGCTATTTATATGGATTGGATGCGGGTTGTAGTTTATGAAGGTAGTTATGTCTCCTGTGCCCAGGATGCGGGCCAGGTAGTTAATTGGGGAGCATTCTCCTGGCTGGCCCAGAAGCCGGATACGACAACATTAGCCTTTCGTACCCGTACTTCGCTTGATGGTTTCACGTGGTCACCCTGGTCTGATCCCTTGACCAGCACCGGTGCTGCCGTCTCTAACCCGAGTGGCCGTTATTTGCAGTACAAAGCTGAGTTATCAACCAGTGATACCCTGCTGTCGCCCAAAATTGAGCAGGTCAGTATCCAATATTTCGGTCCCAATAGCCTGGTGGTATCTCCTGCCACAGCCACACTCAACCCTTTGACAACCCAGCCTTTCAGCGCTCAAGTTTATGACAGTAACAGCCAGCCAATAGATGGATTGAGTTATACCTGGCAAGTGGTCAACGGTGGAGGAGTTATTGATAATACCGGCCTCTTTACCGCTGCCATAAATGATGATACATATACCCATACCATTCAGGCAAGTAGTGCCGGCGTGACCGATACAGCAACGGTGATAGTGAACAATTTGTCGCCTCAAGCCGCAGCAGGAGGAACCTATGGCCCAATCAGTGAGACATTTTCCCTGGAATTAAATGGAACAACTTCAACTGATCCCAATGGTGACCCTCTGGTCTATGCCTGGGATTTGGATAATAACGGCCTCTATAATGATGCTTTTACCCATACCATTACCTATAGTTGGAATGAACCCGGTCTTCACTCCGTTGGCCTGATTGTTACCGATACGCTTGGATTGACTGATACCACTTCTGCTAACGTCAATGTGACCAATTTATTGCCGATAGCTGTTATCACCGCCCCGCTTTCTGCCGAGGGCGGACAGGTAATAACTTTTGATGCTTCTCCATCGGGTGACCCAGGAGGCGGCCCATTGCAGTTCAATTGGGATTTTGATAATGATGGGTTTTTTGATGATGGTGTTGGGGCCGTACTGGACTATCGCTTTAGATTGTTAGACTCCCATTTGGTACTTGTACGGGTGAGTGATAACCAGGGAGGGCAAGCCGTCGCTGCCTTTACTATTCAAATCAACTCTAACGCCACAGATGCCTACGGTGTTTATTTACCAATTGTTAGGAAATAAGCCTTAAAAAAGCGAAATAATTAAAGAAAGAATAAAAATTATCAGATAATCTAGTTATATTAAGTTCTTGGCCTTGCTTGTGATAAAACTGTTACAATTCTAACTTTTTTCTAAGATTGTTCACACGGCTTTATGATTATATGTTGTTAGAATAGCCGATGTGTAAAATATTAGATTGTATTGATGAAAGGGTACGGATTCATGGAACAAATCAAGGTTGGTGTGGTTGGTGTAGGGATGATGGGGCAGCGACACTGTCGGATTTATTCTAATCTGCGGGGAGTACAATTGGTTGGCGTTTGTGATGCCTCAACTGAAGCAGGCTTGCGGGTAGCGAAGCAGTATGACACCACCTATTATGCTCAACTGGATGATTTGCTGGCGCAGGTAGATGCCGTTAGCCTTGTCGCTCCAACCCCTTTGCATTTTGATCTCGCCATGCGTTGTTTGCAACACAGGGTCCATGTATTAATTGAAAAACCAATTACTGAGACCTTGGAGCAGGCCGAAAAATTGAATGAGGCCGCTGAGGCCAGTGGATTAATTGTGCAAGTGGGCCACATTGAACGCTTCAATGCCGCTTATATGGAACTGAAAAACGTTTTGGATGATATGCATCTGCTAGCCATAAACCTCCGCCGTCTGAGCGCCTATGAAGGTAGCAACACCGATGTAGATGTGGTTCTAGATTTAATGATCCACGATCTCGATTTGGTGCTCAATCTTATTGGCCAGGAACCGGTTTCCATAAACGCTTATGGCTTAACTACTTACAGCGGCGCGATTGATCATGCCGTAGCTCATTTGAATTTTGCCTCCGGTCCACTTTTAACCTTGACCGCCTCCCGAGTGACTGAACAAAAAATTCGCTCCATTGAAGTAACCGCTATGGAAGCTTATCTGGAAGCTGATTTGCTCAATAAAAGTATCTCTGTTCATCGGCGTACGATTGGCGAATACTCTAGCAATAACAAATATCGCCAGGAAAGTATTGTTGAGCGAATCCAGGTACCCACGATAGAGCCACTTTTTGCTGAATTGCAAGATTTTGTCAACTGTATTAACCATAACAAAACACCTGCTGGTTCCGGCTGTAGACGGCCTTAAGGCGCTGCGCCTGGCTACCACTATCCGCGATATAATTCACGAACGTTTGGTGACTATTGACGCTGGCGCTTCTGTACCATTCCCGGCAAATAGCCGGCTAAACCCGTATTACTATCTATGTAAAACCAGTAAAAAGGAGAATAAACCCATGGATCTGTCAATCATTATCCCTTGTTACAATGAATTTGAGAATATCCCCAAGATTCAGCGAGAGTTATTTCCGGTGGTAGCTGAATTGGCTCAAAATCGCTCGGTTGAAGTGATTTTGTAGATGACGGTAGCCAGGATGGGACATGGGATGCAATGTCGGCGGCTTTTGGCAATAACCCTTTTCCGGGTGTAACCATTCGTCTTGAACGCCATGTGGTGAATCAGGGCCTGGGTGCCGCGGTTCGAACCGGCTTTGCCGCCGCCCAGGGAAATATTATCGTCACTACCGACAGCGATGGTACCTACAAATTTGAAACCATCCCGGATTTGTTGTCATATCTCACACCCGGAGTAGATATTGTGACGGCTTCGCCCTATCACCTGCGGGTGATGTAGTCGGTGTGCCGGCGTATCGTCTGGTCCTTAGCCGGGGTTCCTCAGCAATCTATCGCTTATTGGTCAATTGGCAGATACACACCTATACTTGTCTTTATCGGGCCTATCGTCGCCGCGTGATTGACACGGTTTCTTTTAAGTCAAATGGGTACCTGTCGGGAACTGAGTTGATGGTCAATGGCATGTTGATGGGTTACGAAGTGGCCGAGTATCCAGCAGTGCTACATTCCCGGATATTGGGAGCTTCAAAGGCCAAACTGGTCCGTACTGTTTTGGCGCATTTGGGCTTTCAGGGTCAGGTGTTGTTACATCGGCTGCATTTAAAGTCTTTTCCGCAAGTCCGCGAAGCTCTGGGGAGGCAAAAGTGGGCCTAATTACAACCTTTATCAGCAGGAGAAAATCGGTTATGACCATTGCCATTGTTTATATTTTGATAAGT
>JAAUSP010000749.1 GCA_012032575.1 Anaerolineales bacterium
CGGTCACAAAAAAGTAATAAGGCGCCGACACTAATTCCCCGTGCTTGAACGGCATAAGGCACCGCCCACAAAATACCAAGCAAACATAAAACAAAGCTGGTGGGCACAAAAATCCGGAGGGGTTCAAAGAGAGTCATAATTCGCAGGATCAAAATAATTGTTTCCAGACCCGTTGACACTTTAACCGTGCTCTTACCCTGCCGGGGGTAAACCTGAATGGGGACATAGGCCACCCGGTAGCCTCGATTAAAAAAAACCAGGGTGCTGGTAGTTGAAAAAGAAAAGCGGTCTGAACACAGATGCAGGTATTTTAAGATAACCGGGCGGCGGAACAGGCGCATGCCCGAGTTGAGATCGGGGATGGATTGGCGGGTCAGATAATTGGCCAGCCAGCCCAAAAACCATTTGCCGGGCATCCGCCAGAGCTGGCTGTGAACAAGCTGCGTTCGCTGCCCCACCACCAGGTCATTATCCTGGCAGCAAGGCAGCAATTTAAGCAGTTCGTTGGGGTCATGCTGGCCGTCGGAATCCATCGTCGCTACAAAATCGGCTGTGGCCTGGCGAATACCGGTTTTTAACGCAGCCCCATAACCGCGATTGTAGCCGTGCTGAACCAGGCGCAAGTAAGGCTCGGCGGTATATTGAAGGATTTGCAAAACCGTATCGTCGGTTGAGCCGTCGTCAACAACAATCACTTCCCAATGGTGCTGCTGGCTAAATTCTTTGAGCTGGCTCAAGGTACGGTTAACTGCCTCACCCTCATTAAAAACCGGCACTACCACTGAGAGTGCAGGCAGAACAGATTGGTTCATTTGGCCAGTCATATAAAAGTAAAATCACCTCAAAACTTGAGGTTTAAGGACAGGTGGAATTTTTGTTGTCGCTGGAATTATCAAAAGAGTAAATCTTATATTGATTATTTTGATAAACCACCGGTAAGGACACACCAGGCAGGTCGGCTTGAGTAATGATGTAATCGGCGTGGTAAGTTACGGCGCAGGCCAGCAAACTTTCAGGCGATTGATAGGCCGTTTCCAGGCGATTAAACCGCTCGTAATACTCGATGAGTATCGGTGGTGAATAATACCCCGCCGAAAGGTCCTTCCAGCCGTGCGTGGCCGCTCGATGGGCCTGAAACCGAAGGTCAAGACTGCGATCATCATAGTAGAAGAGAGCCGTTTCCGGGGTATTGTTTTTTATCCAGCTAAACATGTCCCGCTGCTCCAGGTCCTCCTGATCGGGCGGGGCATATTGGTATAACCCTAACGCCTTGTAAGCCTGGACCCGCAGTGGGTTCTGATTATCTAGCAAAACCCGGCCTTGAGCAAATAACCAAATTAACGCTACACTGACCCCTACCGCAGCAATCCCATACCACTGCTTTAGGGTCAAAATCTGGCCGTGATACAGCCAGCCGCCAACAATCCCACCGGCAATGGCTATAAAAACCCATGAGGGTCCCGTCAAAATATACAGCCACAGATAAAGAGCAGCCATCATGGCTAAGCCAAAAACCACCGATTTCAACCCGGAGGGCCAATTTGCCGTTTCAAAACCGGCGGTGAGGCTTATCAGGGTTACCCCTACCAGGCTTGCCGCCAGCCCCCATTCCGGGATGCCCCAGGGATCCAAAAAATGCCAGTGACGCACCATTAATCCAGCCCCGGCCCCGGCGGCGATCACTGCGCCCAGAGGCTGGCTTCGCTGGTGATAGAGCAGCACCAACCAGCGCGCGGCAAAAATGTACAGGGGCAGATAAACAAAGCGGCTCATCCGGGCCTGTTCGCTGTAAAAAGAAATCAAGGGCCATACCTCAAACGTTTGCCAAAGCCAGCCTAAAACGGCGCTGCCGATAAATGAATACAAAGCCGCGCAGGCTAATATCCCCAGGGCATAAAGGTCCAGCCGATCTTCATCCCGCCGCCGCAGCCGGATGAGCCAATAAGCTGCCGTGATAGCGATCAAATCAAGCGTTGAAAAGATGGTGACTAAATAGGCAAAGGGTAAAACCAGCAGTAACAGCCCGCCCATCAACCCGTAACGATACTTGCCGCTGCCTTTGGCTCGCCAATATAAGGCCACGGCTAACCAAAGCAGCCCTAGACATAAGCCAAGCAGGGCCAGAGTAACTTGCTGCTCCTCCGTTAACGGGCCGGTTGGCAGGGTAACATCGCGAGTGGAAAAAGGAAAAATGGAAACAGACCGTTCATGAATAATAGTGCTGTATTTTTCAAACGAAATAGCCGAGGCTCGCTGGGTGGGTTGAGCTATGTTTAAAACCATCGGCGCAAAAGTGGGTATAGCACCCACCACCGCCGCCAGACCCACCAGGCATAGCTGTAAAACGGTTTTTAGAGAAAAAGCGGTAAAAGCCAAAACCAGCGTGATTAGGATTTGCAGAAAAAACAAGCCTGATGGCGGGTGCAGATTAGCCGAAAGCCCGGCCAAAAAACCCAGTAAGGGAATCCACCACCACCCCGGCTTCTCTAACCAGCGAAAGATCAACCCAAAAAGCAAAGGGACCAATCCCAAAAAGAGCGTCCGGGGGAATACCAGGTTCAGCCCGATCACGCCCCAGACTTCGGAGGCAATCGTAGGCCGGTACAGCGCCGAGAGCAAGGCGACCAGCAAGGCTATCCACAGATTCCGGCTAACGATATAGAGTAAGGATATCATCGTCACCAGATATAAGGGCAGCGTCAGGCTGTGCAGGAAAATAATTGCGCTATCATAGTTTTTCAGGTTCTCCAGCAGAAACTGGAGCAGTTTGAGGTAAACCGGAGTATAAAACCTGAGAAAATTTGGATCGCCATAAGCGTAATCACGCGCCAGAAAATCAGGCTCCATCTGGCGCATGGTCAATAGATAGATGCTTTTCTGGTCGGCGTTATAATCCGGTTTCGTTATGATGGCCGACCAGGATTGATACAGGCTGAACAGGCAAAATATTAACAAAAAAGCAATTTTTTTTAGCAGCGGCGCAGTCATGACGATGGGTAACTCAATTTTCTCTGATGATACTTTGGGTTAGTAGAATCTCGTTGGCAGGATTGCCGGGTGTGCTCAGGCGCTCTCCGGTTACTAAATTGTATAGCCCGATATACAAATGATAGGGTTTGGCTAAAGATAAATTTTCCAAAGTAAGGGTCATTTCATCCGCAATTATTTCGCCGGGGTCCCATAACGAGGCAGGATATTGGCCGCTGCCCAGAGGGCCATCACGCTGAGCGACAATTGCGCCCGTCGCATCCCGTAAATGGATAAAAACTGACCAATCAACGGTCGTTTGGGTGATACTTTCCCAGTAGAGTTTCAAGTGTAACTGTTTATTTTCCAGATGCAGCTCGTATCCTTGCAAGGCAATGCTGGGGGGGTCTCCCAGCTTGACGGCTAGTGGATGAGCCGGATTTAAAGCCGAAGGGGACAGGATCATCCCCGGAGGCGGGCCGCCCACTTTTATGGGGCCAATGGTTACATTAGTTTGGTCAACAGCCTGACCATCAACCACCAGCGGCAGGGATACGGCTTCACCCTCCTGCTTCAAATACAACCAAGCGAAATCTGGTAACTCCCGGCGGCGTCTCAGGCTTGACCGGCACGGCAAACCCATCCGAAACCACCTCGTGGGGAACCCACA
>JAAUSP010000750.1 GCA_012032575.1 Anaerolineales bacterium
TGGTAAAATTGAGACAGGCGCACCCACCCGATAAATCGGGATCATGCTGATAGGGTTTCAATGGTGTGATCATTTTTTAGGTTATAACCGGCAAACCATTATTGACAGGTTAGAATATTTGGCCTATAATCTAACCTCTATATTAAGTATAGCCGGTTATAAAAACTTGTCAAAAGGTAACAGAATCAGATATCCAAAAGCGCTGTATAAGGAGGAATCTTTATGACCCATCCCCTGGTTTTACAATTGCGTTTCACCCGCAGCGAGTTCAGACGCGCCCTGGCCGGGCTGAGCGATGCCGAGGCCCGGCGACGGCTCATGCCGATGAACTGCATCAGTTGGAATATCGGGCATATGGCCTGGCAGGAGCAGCGCTACTGGCTGTGGCGGGGTCAGGGCCAGATTTTATTACCCCAGCTTAACGACCTGTTTGCCTTTGGCGCTCCGGCCAGCACCCCGCCGCTCGACGAGATGTGGACGGCCTGGCAAACCATTGTCGCCGCCTCGGACCCGTGGCTCGATACCCTGCAAACAGCGGACCTGCACCGGCCAATTGTGATTGACGGCGCGCCCAGTGGCTACATTTTTGGCAGCCTGCTCCAGCGGATGATTTACCATTACTGGTACCACACCGGCGAAAGCATGGCCATCCGGCAGCAGTTGGGACACCCAAACCTGCCGGAGTTCGTCGGCGATATTGACACCGAAGCGCCGTATCGGCCGGAAGAAAAATGAAAATGTCATGGCGAGGCCACAGGCCGAAGCAATCCCCCTCTCCGGGGTGGAGACTGCTTCGTCTTCGGCTCGCAGTGACATGTTACTTTTAAGGAGAGAACACCATGACTGATGAAACCACCCCCCAAACCAAAGCAGAATTGTTGGCCCGCATCGCCGAGGGTCGAACAGCCCTGGAACAGGCGCTGGGCCGGTTGAGCGAGGCCCAACTAACCACCCCGGCGGCCTCCGGCTGGGCCATTAAGGATCACCTGGCCCACTTGTCCGCCTGGGAAGCAGGCATTGCGGCCTTGCTCCAACACCAGCCGCGCTGGGCGGCCATGGGCCTGGACGAAGCCGCGATCACGCAGTACGAAATGGACGATTGGAATGAGATACTCTACCAGCAAAACCGGGAACGCTCGCTGGCCGAGGTGAGGCACTATTTTGCGGAGAGCCACCGGCAGCTTGTGGCGGCGGTGGAGAGTCTGTCGGAGGAGGACCTGTTCAAGCCCTATGCCTATTTTGAGGTCGGCGAAGCCGGCAAAGATGATACGCGGCCCATCATTGGCCGGATTATCGGCAATACCTACGAGCATTACGAGGAGCACCAGGAGTGGATCGAAGCGGCACTGCGCGATATTTCCGAGAATGACTGATGATTGGAGATGCCTGTCATGCTGACAATTTCGCTGCAAGAAACTCTGCCCAGCCCTTTTGACTTTGAAGCCACGGCGCATGCTCACGGCTGGGTAGCCCTGCGCCCGTTCGAGTGGGACGCGGCCAGCCTGACCCTGGCGCGGGTTCACCGGCTTGACAGCGGCAAGGTGATCCGCCTGCATTTGCGCGAGGCGCAGGCCAACGGATCGGCTCCGTTTATCCAGATTGACGTGGAAACGATTGAGCCGTTAAGCGCCGCCGAAGAAGCAGAAATTCGCCGGGCGGCGCGGCGGATGCTGCGCCTGGACGAGGATTTGAGCGAATTTTACGAGTTGTGCGTGCAAAATCCAGCCTGGGTGCTGCGGCTGAAGCCGGGCGGAGGGCGACTGCTGCGCTGTCCCAACCTGTTTGAGGACATCGTCTGCACCCTTTGCACCACCAATATCACCTGGGCCGGAACCAAACGGCTGGTGGAACGACTGACCGAACAGTTGGGCGAACCGTTTCCGGGCCAGGAAACGTGGCGGGCCTTTCCGACTCCCGCCGCCATTGCCGCCGCCGGTCCCGACTTTTTGCGGCAGGAAATCCGGCTGGGCTATCGCAGCGGCTACATGGCCGACCTGGCGGCAGCGGTGGCCGAGGGCCGGCTCGATCTGTCGAGCCTGGAAGACCCCGGCCTGCCCACCCCCGACCTGCTGCGGCGGCTGCGCCAGATCAAAGGCGTCGGTCCCTACGCGGCGGCAACCCTGCTCATGATTTTGGGCCGCTACGAGCACCTGGCGGTTGATACCGAACTGGTCGGCCATGTGTCCAAAAAGTACTTCGGCGGACAGTCCCCTAGCGAAGCCGAGATGCGGGCCATCTATGCCCCCTGGGGCAAGTGGCAATATCTGGCTTACTGGTTTGATCCACCGGCAGCGTGAGGCGATGAGGCGAGGAGGCGAAGAATCTTTCGCCTCACGCCTCATCGCGTCTTTATTCACAAAGGAGTGTTCACGAGCCTGAGCACGCCACTAACGCGATGCGTGAAGCTTCTGTAGTGGTCGGACAATGTCCAACCGCTACAGAAGCTATTAACGAAGGAGTCGGACAGTTCCATTGGAACGACACCGGCAATGAAAATGGAGTCCAAAAGCGTAGCTTTTTACCAGAATTGAAAAGCTACGCTTTTGGACTCCGGCAAAGCTATTTACGAGGAGACACCATGATTACACGAATCTGGCACGGCATCACCCCGGCGGCCAAAGCCGAGGCTTATCTTGATTTTTTGAACCAATCGGGTGTGCCCGACTACCAGGCCACGCCGGGCAACCGGGGCGTATACGTCCTGCGCCGCATCGAGGGCGAGGTGGCCCATTTTACCCTGATCTCGCTGTGGGACTCGCTGGAAGCGGTCAAAGGCTTTGCCGGGCCGCAGCCGGAGATCGCTCACTATTACCCCGAAGATCAGGATTTTCTGCTGGAGTTCGAGCCAACGGTGACACATCATGAGGTGCTGGTAGGTCACGCTTAAAGCGTGACCTACTCCCCCGGAGAGACATAATACACCCCCGGCTGGTTGGCGTAATCCAGCCAATAATCCAACTCGCTTTGAATCGCCTGGACGCGGGGAATATGATAGGGGTCAAACTCCGGCGTGTGGGGGCGAGGGAGCCAGGCCGCCGCTGACCTCGACGGCGGCTGATAGGTGTACAGTTTATCCTGGTACATGCCGCCCACCAATAAGCGTTCGTCTGCGGGATAGGCCCCAAAGGGGACGGACAGCGAGACCACTTCATAGCCGGGTAATAATTCTTCCTCCAACCGGGTCTGGCTCAGGGCCAACTGCCGCTTGACTTCCTCCGGCTCGCTCTCGGCCAGGTTGGCGTGGCTGATGGTGTGGCTGCCGACCTCCATGCCCCACTCGACCAGCATTTGCAGCTTTTGCTGGGCCAGCTCCGGCTGGCCAAACAGAATCCGCTCCGGCGCATCCACGTCTTGCAGTACAAAAAGGTGGCCCGCAGCGGCCAATCGGCCGGGTGGGCGATGTGGAAACGAGCAGAGCCGACGGCGCAGGCTGGGAAAAACTCAGCGTCGGCGCAGTTTGCGTCAGCGGGGACGGATTGACGACAGCCGATGGAGGTTGGCGATTTCCCCCCTGCTTTAGGAGTTCTGGCACAAAATAGCGGCCAGCGCCGCCACCACAGCGGCGCCGACCAGGCGTTGGGTCAAGCGGGTTTCCAAAATTAAGCCTCCCCGAAAATCTGGGATCAATGCGGCG
>JAAUSP010000751.1 GCA_012032575.1 Anaerolineales bacterium
CATAGAGATGGGCGGGCTGGTGGGCCGGGTAACATACGAAGGCGATTTGACCGAATATCTGCCCCTGCTCGCTTTGGGTGAGCTGATCCACGTGGGTAAGGGGACTGTGTTTGGCAATGGACAATATCAAATTCTTTAAAGAGGGAACAATGTCTCAGTTGGAAGAAATTGAATTCCGTAAAAAGGGTGTGCAACAATTGATTTTTGACCATAACCGCCGTTTACAGGTTTTAAAACATCAGCAAGCGGTACAAGGGTTAATAAATGCTCGTCCTGAGGTGATCATAGAAATTGAAGATATTGAGGCCGAGGTGGCGAAACTACAGGAAGAACTATCCCGTCTCATTGCTGAGGAAATTAGGGAAAAAGCACCATTGGTCTATATTCATAATTTTGGGCAGCGCTCTACCAATGTATCAGACCGAGCTCTTTGTATTGAGTGGGGTGAACAGTTTGACGCTCGACAAACACCCCGAAAAATCCCGGAACCAGCAGTATGGCAGTCTACCTTGCTACCAGAAATATTGGCTATACCGGGCAAATTGGGTGGACAAGGGTTGGTTAGGTTGCAAGGAAGCGCAGCCTTAACCACAGGTTTTGCTTTTGGCACAGCTTTTCAAGCAATTGGCCGGTATCTGTTAGAAGTAGAACAATTTTCACCCAATGGCGTTGAATTGTGGTACTCTGATGAACAACCGCCAGCCAGTCAAGTAGTCCCTGAATTGACCAATTATAGTATCGCTGGCAACCCGGCGGCAGACGAGGCGGTAGTAGTTATATATGCTGCGCCCAAACAATCTCTAACCGAGGTTTTGACGGGGGTAGGTACTTATTGGGGTGAAATAGAAATTTTCAAGAACCTATTGGCTGATCAGAAAGTTAGCCAAAAATTTAACGGTGTGTTGGTGTTGGAAGCTAAGGCGGCTGCGGGGGGACGCCCTTTACAAAGCTGGGAAGCGGCAGGATTGGCACACCGTTCTGTACAACCCTTGAAACACTTTATCGGGCAATTTAAGCCAGCCAAACTCCACCTGTTTTTAGCTACCCCGTTGGGCCTTGCTGTCTTTCTGGGGCATCAGTGGAACGCCATTGGCAAAAAAATTCAATGTTATGAGTGGGTTAGCGGCGATAAAGTCTATGCTCCTACCGGTGAGTTGCAGTTGTAGTTTACTATGCTGAAGTGAACCGCAAACAGTAATCCCATGAACGAAAATTTAGTCAGTCTAACCGAAGCCGAAATCCGCGCTCGCTGCACGGAGGAAAGCTTTAAGCGAGGGCAAAGTTACTACGCTTACGGGGCGGTTAAAAAACGGCTGCGGTATCCGGCGCTGCTGCAAGCGTATGTGGCGGGGAATGATCTCTATCGGGTGTCGGTGTGGGTGGATGCCAAGCAGCAAGTGTCGGCTCGCTGCACCTGCCCTTATCAGTTTGGGGGAGATTGTAAGCATATTGTGGCAACGCTGTTAGCCTGGCTCAAGGAGCCGGAGAGTTTTCAGCCGCCGGTTGATTTGAAGGCAGTGCTCCAGGGGCGAAGCCAGGAGGAGTTGGTCAACCTACTGCTGGATGTTTTCAGTATTTATCCTCACCTGGTAGATGATTTGGCGGTGGTCAGCGGGACGATTTCACTCGACGATCCGGTGGCAACTGTGAACAAAGTTTTTGCCGCTATGGCCCCCTCCGGCTATCTAACCGCCGACCAGGGTGCGGCCTGGTTCAAGTTGATTGCCCGGCGAGCTGACCAACTGGCCGACCAGGGGCAGCTAGAAACAGCGCGGCGAGCTTATTATGAAATGCTGACCGGCGCATTGCAGTTATCTAACGACCATTACGCGCATGGAGATGGCTTTTTTTCGACAACGATTGAGGCTGAACTGGCGGCAGGTTATGTGGAAATAGCCTTGTTGCAGCTTGAGGAGCAGCGAGCTGTTATTGAAGGCGAGATACGGCAGATCAACCAAGGTGAGTTTTCGGTGGAGATATTAGAGGGCGCTTTGTTTGAGGTGGAAGAGGCTTTGGGCTGGTGGGTTGAGGTTGAACCGGGAGGAGAGGGGTTGAGGTAAGTAACAGGAGCTACGCGGTCATGTCATTTCGAGCGACGATAGGAGCGAGAAATCTCTCGAAGCGTCTCTTGCAAGAGGCGGCATTAGGGATTTCTCCCCGCTTCGCGGGTCGAAATGACATGCTTAGGTCCACTACGCAACTTCTGTAAATAGGGGCGACACAGGTGGAGAAGCCGAAATACCACTTTGAGTTTGGGCGGTTGCTCAGTGAGGGAATCAAACAAACGGCGCTGGCCCGGCAGGAGTCGCTGCAGCAAACCCACCAATACCTGGCCGATGAATTGGGCTATGCGGTTAACACCCTGTATGTGTGGCGGCGGGGGGAGCATTTACCTGACGACCCCCATGCGGTGGTCGGGTTAGCTCGTATTTTTGTTAAAGCCTGGGGCGCGGACCAACAGTGGATTAACAACTTTTTGGCTAAAGGCGAGTACGGACCAACCCAGGCGATTGAAAAACTCAACCAGGAGTTGTTCGGTGCTGAGAGCCTGCCGGAAGAGTGGGGCGGCGCTGGTCAAGCCAAAAAGGATTCTGCCCCCATTAGCACTCCGCTGGAGAAGGTGGACGCTGACCTTTTTACCCCTCCGCAGCCAGCCTTACCTTCAGAGCAGCCTTCCCCGGAGGCTGCTCATAGATTTGTTCCCCCTTTTCGCCAATTAATCCAAGCTGCGCCGGATTGGCTGGCTGGTATTTTTTCAGGCCGGTCGGCGGCCAGACCGACTCCGGCGACGCCTGCTTCTGTCGCTCTGTTTGCAAGCGCCTGCGGCGATAAGGGGCTGGACCTGGCCGAACAACGGCTGCTGGTTTCAACCGCGTTCGGGGCTTATTTTGCCGGGCTGCTGGAGCGGGACGAGGGTTACATCAACCTCAAGGGGCAAATCGAAGTGCAGACCCGGCCGGAACAGGCGGGGCTTGAGCCAATCCAGAGCTTGTATTGGGCGCTGCAACATCCCAAAGGGCCGCGCCTGGTCATCATTGCCGCCGAAGGCGGGATGGGCAAAAGTACGCTGGCGGCCAAGTTAATCCGCTGTTTGTTTGAGGAAAACGCGGTTGATATGATTGTGGGCGACAGCGCCAAGAATCAGCAGGTTGACCCCGTTTCCGGTGCGGTGGCGCCGATACCCGCCGGATATTATGACCCGGCTTCATTTTTTCGGCGGCTTTACGCGCAGTTGGGCTTGCCCGACCGGGTAGCCGGGGAATCGGGCCAGGTGATGGTGCGCAATATTCAGGGCCGGTTGGAAGGCCGGCGGGCGCTTATTTTGTGGATAACCTGGAGACGGTCGCTCGCGGCGCAGAGCTGCTTGAAGTCATCCGGCAATTGACCACGCGGGATTGCCGGGCCATTATCACCACCCGAACCATCAGCGGCATGACGCAGCCGCCGGGGCAGTTTTTGCTGGTCCGGCTTAAACCCACTCCGCCACCTGGAGCAGGCGCGAGATTTTCTGTTGTGGCATATTCAGAGTTATGGCGGCGAACACCCCGACCTGACCCGCCTGAGCGCGGATATCGCCACGGGGCAGGGGACGCCGCTTTTGCTCGATCGCACTGGCGGTAT